>JAFYYN010000104.1 GCA_017557525.1 Lachnospiraceae bacterium | reverse complement strand
TTTAAGAAAGCACAAAGAACAGCTGCAAAGGAAGCAGCAAAAAAGACAGCGGAAGCTGCAGCAGTAAAAGTTAGCGCAGATGCGACTGTGGCTGTAGCAACGACAGAAACTACCAAACATGCAGTAGGAATTGCTACAGGAGTAGAAGAAGTCTTAATTATCATATCAGCGGTAATAATAATGATTATAATGCTGATTATTCTTATAGCAGTAATACTTACTTTTATTTTCTTTCATGGATTCTTTCAGACTAATATCGCCATGGGTATGTATCAGGCAGAAGAGACGGAAATAGAACAGGCAGAACTCCATATGTCATATCTGGAAGCCTGTCTTGTTGATTATATGTATAACCTGCCAAGCAATGAAGAAGGATACGATGGATATGTAATCGAAGGCGGAATCACGGTTGGTCACAATCCTTTTACATTAATCAATTATCTGACCTGCAGGTATGGAGATTTTACTTACTCATCTGTAGAGGGAGAAATAAATGATCTTTTTAACGAGATGTATACAATCGATAAATGGATTGAAGAAAAACAGGTTCCCAAAGAAGATGATGACGAGGATGATGATGACGAAGATGAAGATGACGATGACGAGGATGATGAGATTGAATATGAAACCATATATATTCTTCATGTGAAACTTACAAGGGATAATACTCTTGATGAAGTCGTGTCAACCAGGCTTAGTGATGAAGAGAAAGAACAGTATGAACTTCTTGATGAAACAAAGGGCGGATTACAGTTTATAGCATCTCCGATCGGAGGTAATTACTACGGAAATATGTCGTCATATTATGGGTACAGGTATCATCCCATTAGTCATAATATTTCCCTTCACAGAGGTCTTGATATAGCTCTTCCCGAGAATACACCTTTAATAGCAGGGATAAGCGGGGAAGTGACTTATACAGGGTACGATGAAGGAGGGTATGGCAATTATATAATCATAAAAAATGAAAGAAACGAAGAAGTAAGATATGCCCATATGAATGAAGTTTCATTAAACACGGGAGATATGGTTACTAAAGGTGAAACTGTACTGGGGCTTAGCGGTAATACCGGAGCAAGTACGGGACCGCATGTACATATAGAAGTATTGAAAGAGGGAGATTACAGAAACCCTCTTTTTTATATAGCTGATTCATAGAAAGGAGGGCATATGGATAAAAGAAGGAAAGAACTTTGTGACAGACTGACGGAAGCAAGAGATCAGCTTGAAAAGAAACAGAAGTTGGTTAAATACTGCGAGGAGCAATTACAGATTTATGATACCTCTCAGGATTATAAGATCTTAAATAATCATCATATAACACCGGGCGGTTTAAATTTACTGCTTTCGAAAATGAAAGAAGAAGGAAGTCTTAAAGTATCTAAGGAAGGAGTTACATATAAGGATGAAAGAATTGATATATAAAAGGACTTATTTAGTCTTCTTTGCAGTGGCGTTAATACTCACGTCACTTTTTTTATTTAAAATCCCGGTTCACGCGGCACCTGAAGATGAAGAGGTCCAGGAAGAACCCATCCCTGTAATCATAAAACCCACACTTAATGCAAGTATCTCGGATAAAGCATTAACGATTAATGCAGAAAGCGAGAAAGGGATTAAAGCCATATTCGTAAACGGATATGAATTCGAACCTACTGACGGGAACTTAAAGATTAATCTTACAAGATTCGATGCCGGTTATGAGAAATTCTTTATTTTCTGTGAGGATATGGAAGGGGTCAGATCAGATATCTATGAAGTTGAAAACCCGTACTTTGATACAAATTTAAAAGATACGGAGGATCCTTCAAAAGAACTTCCTACGGATGCGGATGCGACACCGCCATCAAGTGCAACAGGAGAGATATCGGAACATATAAAAAGCGGTGGCAGGGATTATTACCAGATTGAAACGAAGGGAGGCAGAACCTTTTATTTAATCATCGACAATCTGACGGATGAAGAAAAGGTTTATTTCCTTACTGAGATTAGTGAAAGAGACCTTCTTAATGCTACGGATGATAATTCGGAAACACTGCCCAGAAACTCAGCAGTACCGGAGGAAGGAATAACTCCCGAGAGTGTAAGTACAAATAATAACGCGAAGGAAACAACAATAGAAACGGTGTTTGGAGAGAGCAAACCCAAAGAAAAGGAGACAAAGATGGCGGATAAATTAAATATTTCTTCGATGTCAGGATCATCATTTATGCCGTATGCGGTGATCATCATCGGAGGAGCAGCATTTTTTGTAATTCTCTTACTCGTTAAAAAGAAAAAGAAGAAAAAGGATTC
>JAFYYN010000103.1 GCA_017557525.1 Lachnospiraceae bacterium | reverse complement strand
TTCTCTTGATACACATTATTAGATACATCATAACCCGCAATTTCGGTGTATAGCTTAGCCCCGGTAATTTTCCGCGCAACTTCACTCGACCAGTGAGCTGTTACGAACTCTTTAAATGAATGGCTGCTTCTGAGCCAACATCCTGGTTGTTTACGCAAAATCACATCGTTTCCCACTTAGTTATCCATTAGGGACCTTAATTGACGGTCTGGACTCTTTTCCTTTTGACCACGGAACTTAGCTCCCGCAGTCTGACTCCTGAGAAATAATAACATGGTATTCGTAGTTTGATAGAGTTCAGTAACGTAGGTTTACGCCCCTAGCTCCTTCAGTGCTCTACCCCCATGCTTCTTTTACCTCAAGGCTAGCCCTAAAGCTATTTCGAGGAGAACCAGCTATCTCTGAGTTCGATTGGAATTTCTCCGCTAACCACAGTTCATCCGGTGCCTTTTTAACGACAATCAGTTCGGACCTCCACTAGATTTTACTCTAGCTTCATCCTGACCATGGTTAGGTCACTCAGTTTCGGGTCTATTATATATGACTTTATTCGCCCTATTCAGACTCGGTTTCCCTTCGGCTCCATGTCTTCTTTAACACTTAACCTTGCCATATACAATAACTCGCCGGACCGTTCTACAAAAAGTACGATATCGCACTTTAACGTGCTCTATCTGCTTGTAAACATAGGGTTTCAGGTTCTCTTTCACTCCCCTCCCGGGGTCCTTTTCACCTTTCCCTCACGGTACTTCTCCACTATCGGTCACCAAGTAGTATTTAGCCTTACGGGATGGTCCCCGCTCCTTCATACAAGATTCCACGTGTCTTGCACTACTCTGGATACTGCCTCGTCAACTTTCCTTTCATATACTAGACTTTCACTATCTATGGTCTACTTTTCCAAGTAATTCTATTAGAATTGTTGAATCGATTACGCAGTCCTAACCCCAAAGGAATTACTTCCTCTGGTTTGGGCTCTTCCTCTTTCGCTCGCCACTACTCAAGGAATCGAGTTTTCTTTCTTTTCCTGTAGGTACTAAGATGTTTCAGTTCCCTACGTTACCTTCACATATACTACTTTACTTATATATGGATAACTAGATTATTTTCTCTAGTTGAGTTCCCTCATTCGGAAATCCATGGATAAATGGATATTTGCTCCTACCCATGGCTTATCGCAGCTTATCACGTCCTTCTTCGGCTCTTGGTGCCTAGGCATTCACCCTATGCTCTTAGTAGCTTAACCTTTTTATTAGTTAATTTCTAATGTTTACAAAAACTTTCGTTTTTATTTGCATTTCGGTTTAATTGTTTTACATACTCTATTAAAGTATGCTAGTTTTACCTATCAATTTTTTTCGCATTTAACTATGTATTTTTCAATGTACTTATTTTCAGTTTTTACTTTTTACTTTTTATTAGTAAAAACTCGTGGTGGAGGTAAGGAGAGTCGAACTCCTGACCTCCTGCTTGCAAGGCAGGCGCTCTAGCCAAACTGAGCTATACCCCCATATCTTGCTTCGCATTATCTTTTAGTTCTATCGTGTTGCTTTTGCCATACAATGCTGTGCAATACAATATTTAAAAGTGAATGTGCTTTTAGTACATTCAAAAATAAACAATAAAATTATCCTTTATTTTAGTCTCCTTAGAAAGGAGGTGATCCAGCCGCACCT
>JAFYYN010000102.1 GCA_017557525.1 Lachnospiraceae bacterium | reverse complement strand
GAGAGTGATAAGTTTTTGTGTGGTAACTTAAACTATACACCATCTTGAATTCATTTACTACTGCCATTTATAAAAGTAAGCCGCTAGCTCAATGACCTTGGCAGGCCGTCGCGCAGCGACTTAGTTCAATCGGAATATAAAAATATTAAGGAGTATTTTTTTATGGATTCCCAAAAAGATTTATCTATAGTTTGCCTTATAAGAAAAAAAGGTGACTCAGAACAGTATGGTTCATGCTCGGAAAACGGAATTGAGTTTTCATGTACTCCTGTTTCGTCAGATAATCTGAAAAGTGTATATCAGGTAACGATTACAAATACCGGTGCTGAAGATTTCAATGGTGTTATTCACGTGAAAGTTCAGGTCAAGTCTGCAAATCCAAAGTTCTTTATGCCCGGATATATGTATGGCCGAAACACTGCAGACATGCCTTCCTCCGGGCGAAAAGCATTTCCCAGACTGAAAGCCGGTGCGTCCAATCTGCCGGAATCTCCTTTCTTTATGACAAGAAGTGACAGGCTTACTGAACCATTAAGCCTGATTTATGATAATGGTACAGTCACCGGGATATCGGCAGCGCCAGTCATTAGTGGAAAAGATGGTTCTTTTGTACAATTCGGTGGTTTTTCATGCTGCCTGGAGGAAGATGGAAGTTCGTCGGTAGGTTATACACTTGGCTATGAGAATGCTCCGTGGCTTTTTGTTCAGACGGCTACAGTTCGTGATCGTGAGCCGCTTTCCGATAAAACGACGTTCAAGCTTTCTATAGATGAATGTTATACTTTTGATCTGAATGTTTACAGTTATTTAGGAGATGACGAGCGTGCTATATATCAGGCGATAGAAGATTGCTATTTCCGTTATCATGAACGCCCCAGATCGATTGCCGGAATGAATGCTCCCAAAGCTTTGGAAATGCTGTGCTCGGCAGTCCGTGACTATGCGTGGCTTGATGAGGAGAAGATTTATACAGGTTTTGTCTATGACAAACCTGAAGGGTTCTCTTATAACCGTATACCCTCAATTTCCTGGACCAATGGTCTGGTAGTGGCTGTTCCGATGCTTATTTGGGCTAATCGTACAGGAGATGGGCTTGCCCGGAGTCAAAGCCTTACCTTTATCGAACAAAACATAAAAAACGCATATAATCCATCATCCGGACTCTTGTATGAAAGCATGGAAAACGGTCATCCTTCAGTACGTGGCTGGTGGTATAACGGCATGCATAGTGGCGGACACAGCTCATATATTAACGGTCAGGCAATCTATTACCTCTTGCAGGCTTATTGTGACGAAAAAGAAAATCAGGGAGTTATTCATGAAGATTGGCTTCATCTTGCTGGGACAGTTATAGAACGTATCAATAGTGAAATGAATACGGATTACGAATATCCTTTTTCAATGTCAGAGAAAACAGGAGCGGGAATAGAATATGATTCTATGGGCAGTGCATGGTGCCTTGCTGCCACAGCCAAGTATGAACAGGTAACGGATGATCGCGGGTATATGGATCTGCTTCGGAGGAGTGAAGCGCATTATTTTAACACTTTTATTAAAAAAGCAGAATGTTACGGAGGTCCGCTAGATACGGATAAAGCCGTTGACAGCGAGGGCGTTCTAAGCTACATACGGGCTGTACGTATTATGCATGAACTTACGGGTGAAGATAATCTCCTTGACCATCTGCGTGATGCACTTTATTATGAATTTACCTTTAAACTCGGGTACAATACTCACGTTTTAGTTCGCCCGTTAAGTGAAATCAACTGGTCATCATGTGGAGGAAGCATAACTTCTGTTGCCAACCCTCATATACACCCCATGTCAAGTACAGTAATCAGCGAAATGAGGTATTATCTCAGATTCCGTGACGATCAGTATGTGAAGAGCCGCATGGAAGACACGATCGGGTGGAGCCTTCAGACATTTAATACTAAGGACGGTGAATACGGTTACGGCCGAGTAGGATGGATGTCCGAGCGCTTTTGCTTCTGCGAGGGCCTTCTTACGGAAAAATACCCCGATGGAGAACCGGCTTCTACATGGTTCGCTCTTATGCCATGGGCATCTGGGAGTATTATCGAAGGATTGCTATCGCAGTAAATATATGAAAAAGGTTATTTTGTTTGTAGAAAACTGTATTTTTATATTCTTTTGACATAATAAGAAAATGCGGATAACCGCAAAAAATATTATGAATAACATCTTGGGATTAGTGGAGGGAGTATAAATGATCACAGCTTTGGAAGCAATCCGTTTAGAGTGGGATATTTAAAGTAAGATTATGATTGGTTATTTTGCTCCCATATGGCTTTAATACAGTCATTTTTTGTGCTACATTAATCGGGAAGGGAGTAGATTATTATGACTTATGTTGCCTAAAATAGAATAAGATTACTGCATTAGAGTCCAGGTATAAGAATCGCTTATCTTGGGCTCTTTTTTTGGAAAAGAGAGATGTAAGGCAACAATTATAATTCAAGATGTAAAT
>JAFYYN010000101.1 GCA_017557525.1 Lachnospiraceae bacterium | reverse complement strand
TGAATCATATGAGAGAAGAATTGACCAGATCAACAAGGTCATTTCACAGTATGGCATCTCCTCTGTAGAGGAATGCGAGACTATCTGCAAGAATGCAGGTCTTGATGTTTACGCTATGGTTAAGAAGATCCAGCCTATCTGCTTTGAGAACGCTTGCTGGGCTTACACCGTAGGTGCAGCTATCGCAATCAAGAAGGGCGCTAAGCGTGCAGCTGATGCTGCAGCAGCTATCGGCGAGGGACTTCAGGCTTTCTGTATCCCCGGATCAGTTGCTGATCATCGTAAGGTTGGTCTTGGCCATGGTAACCTTGGCAAGATGCTTCTTGAAGAAGAGACTGACTGCTTCTGCTTCCTTGCAGGTCATGAGTCATTTGCAGCTGCTGAGGGCGCTATCGGTATCGCTGAAAAGGCTAACCGTGTTCGTAAAAAGCCTCTTAGAGTTATCCTTAACGGCTTAGGAAAGGATGCTGCTCAGATCATTTCACGTATTAACGGCTTCACATTTGTTGAGACTCAGATGGATTACTTCAGTGGTGAAGTTAAGGAAATCAGCCGTAAGTCATATTCTAACGGACCTCGTGCTAAGGTTAACTGCTATGGTGCAGATGACGTTACTGAGGGCGTTGCTATCATGTGGAAGGAAGGCGTTGACGTTTCCATCACAGGTAACTCAACCAATCCTACCCGTTTCCAGCATCCCGTTGCAGGTACCTACAAGAAAGAGTGCAACGAGAAGGGTAAGAAGTATTTCTCAGTAGCTTCAGGTGGTGGTACAGGTCGTACACTTCATCCCGATAACATGGCTGCTGGTCCTGCTTCTTATGGTATGACAGATACTATGGGCCGTATGCATTCAGATGCTCAGTTTGCCGGATCTTCTTCAGTTCCTGCTCACGTTGAGATGATGGGTCTTATCGGTATGGGTAACAACCCTATGGTTGGTGCTACAGTTTCTGTTGCTGTTGCAGTACAGGAAGCTTTTGATAACGGAAAGTGCTAATCTACTTTGCATAAAAATTTATCCCTCGCGTAATCGCGAGGGATTTTTTGTAGGTTTTTATACAGGTCGGACTCGTATATATTTCGTTACATCGCTAGAAGCGGATTTTGCATATTGTTGTTTATGGATTTCCGTAGTCTGTTATATGCAAAATCCTTCTCAGACGTTTTCGCAGCGTGCAAATACGGCACGCTAGGCGCGAAAAGTCTGCGCTTGCGCGGATAGCGAGTAACGAAACACATACGAGCCCGACCTGTTCGCCAAATTACATATATAAATACCAGCAGAAGATCATTTCAAAATGAAAAATCACTGGGTAAGGATTTATAGTACTCAGCAGATTCCGGGCTAAGTGCAAACTCTTTGGTAAGATGCTCTTTGTCAATTGACTGGTAGTAGCGGCTTTCGAGAAGTTGTTTCTTGTGTCTGTAGTAGGTTGCTCTGGGTATCTTTAATTCACGGATGATTTCTGCATCGCCCTTGGTGAGTATCAAGGGTAGTACGTCGGAGTACATAAGTTTCTCACCTGAATAAAACGTTTTAGTATGTCCATTTAACTCAAAGGTTTCATACTCACCTGTTTTTGACATGATCTTACGCCTGCGACCAGCATTTCTCTTGTGATATTCATTATAATATGAAGCAGGGATGAAGAGTGAGAGCTCATTTTCAGTCACTGAAAGGTTGATATGTATGGAATTAAGTGCCTCTATTACAACAGGCAGGAACTTTTCGTTGAACTTCTCAAAGCCGGGAGCGTCTTGTACAGTGTATTTTATAAAAGGGGATTCTGTTAGTTTTACTTTTGGCATAATTGTCTCCTTTGGTGTCAATCACAGGGACGGTTCTGTGATTGACTAGAATTCTTTGTCAATCGCAGAACCGTCCTTATGATTGACCTTGGATCGTTTTGACACAGCGTCCGCTGCGAAGCAGTGGAGTGGTGTTGTCTCTCTTGATTGACTATTATATAATAGCATATTAAAGTCTCATAAACAAGACTCATTTTTAATATAGATACTTTTATTTCGCTAATAAAACATTGTATTATTTATCGTTTTATGGTATTATAATAATCGTAATCTAACAACTTACTGAATTGTATTTGCCGGCAAGCATTTAGTACCCAGTAGTTTTATGTTACAATTTCGTTTACATAAGAAGCCAAATTGTGGTTTTCTAAATCAAAAGAGGAAAATGTATGAGGACAAAACTATTTAAACTTTTACTTATTTGTGTATTAAGTACTTTTATTCTTTCAGCTTGTGGTTCTAAAGAGGATGATAAAAAGGGTAGTAGCGATACAACTACAACTCCGGTTGCTTCTAATACCGGAAAAGATGATACCCCTATAACTGAGCCTGGTGATTCTGATCCCACACCTACCCAGTTAGGTGACCAGCCCATTGATCTTGGTGATCTTGATTCTGAAACCTTAAAGGTTTATCCCAAAGACAAATCTACTTCTATGTTTTTCTATGGTGCAAAAGAACTTACAGATGAAGTATTTTTCCCTGATCAGGAAGAGATTTCCGGTGATCCTTATGTATTTAACGGTACCATTTTAGAGGAATATGATTCAATTACTGATTATCTGCCTCTCAATACCAATCATGGCAATGAAGTAAAGAATTTCGATGTATCCTCTAAAGCTTTCAAGATCATGACCAAACTTGGTCCTGTTATCGTTATTGATGTTGTACCTTATAACAGCAAATTTATTAAAGATATCTGTAACAGCGATGTTT
>JAFYYN010000100.1 GCA_017557525.1 Lachnospiraceae bacterium | reverse complement strand
GGTGTAAAGTCCTTAAAAGCAAAGAAAATGCCAAACAGAGGCAGATAACAAAACAAGGCATACCAGATTACTACAGGGACAGTCATAAGACTTAGCTGACGTCCTTCTTTTCTGGATGATTTAGATAGTGAATTGTCTTTGGTTTTAGCCATTTTAAATCGTCCTTTTAAAACTATATTATTTCTATAAGTGTAATTGAGTGATAAGGTTTTCTAACTGTTAACCATATTAGTTGTAACAAAATTAAAACAGAGCCATCAAGAGTATTATACTCTCGATGACCCTGTAATACAAGTCATTCTTTAATTTTGAGCTCTGTAAGTGGAGCAAATCTGTAACCCTGGCCTTCAAGATATGTAAGCACAGCATCCAGCTCATTTGCGTTTGAAGGTGAATCATTATGCATAAGAGCTATACAGCCGTTATGATGATAAGTCTTAAAATGATCTGTAACGTAACCGGCTGCAGGCTGATTCTTGGGATCATAATCACCGTAAGCGATACTCCAGAAAACAGTCATGTATCCTGCATCCTCAATAATCGTTAAAAGACGTTTGCTGTAGGAGCCTGTAGGAGTCCTTAAGAAAGGATCCATCTCATAACCGGTAATCTCATAGAAGTACTCGGCTACATCATAAATCTCGTCGAGTACACCCTTAACATCCTTTTTGACAAGATCACTGTGGGTTACGGTATGGTTACATACAAGATGACCCTCTTCTTTCATACGCTTAGCATAATCCCCGCATTCCTCAAGGTACATCTTAGTAACAAAGAAATTACCTACAGCATTGTGTTTTTTCAAGGTATCAAGAATCTTTACAGTTAGATCAGAAGGATATCCGCAGTCAAAAGTCAGATACATAACCTTGTCATCATCTGTTACGGTTTGATCTACATATTCAGCATTATAATCGTTAATATGGAAATTCTCATAAGTACCTGACTGTGTATGATCTTTCTTTCTCTGGAAGCACCAGGTCTGAGGACAGGAATTATCTAAAGTCTCGTAATAATCCTTTTTTTCCATCTGACGGCTGCGGTCATATTCGAGCATCGCAATGTAATCCATCTTGGGCTCGCCGTTATCAATTATCTCATCATAGGTTTTCTCTTCAGGAGCAGTTGTTACTTCAGGATCCTGCGTTGTTTTATCTCCTGTACCGGTCACATCAACCGCACCGGTAACATCATTTCCCTGATCTTTATTATCTTCCGATGTAACAACAGTGTTAGAAGTATCGGGATTAGTTGAACTTCCGTTATTTGTACAGCCTGAAACCAATATAGATACAGCTACAGAAATAATAACTGCCCATTCTTCAACGGTTTTGATGCTCATGTTTTATACCTCTGATTTCTTGATTAGATACCGCATAACTCGATAGAATCAATCATCTTCTTGATCTCTTCATTGAATATTACACCTAATTTCTGACTGTAGGTCTTCTCTGCGTCATCGGTAATGGTATCATCATCAGTTTCTTCATCACCAAAAAGATTAATCTGACCGGATGTCATATTGCCATCACCATCAATATCTATAAGCGCAATCTCAATAATACAGATTGAACGTTTCGACTTAAAAGCACAGACAACCTCGTCATACCATATGCCTTCATCATATTTATACGAAAGTTCAACGATGTATGCACTGATATCATCACCGATCATTGTCTTTTGCTTGCTATGAATCTTGATGAAATCCTCCATATTAAACTGAGGAGGCATATCACCTTCATCACCTTCCATACCCTCAGGAGGCATCATATCCATTGGAGATTCTCCTGTAAACACCTTCACAACATCTTCTAATGACTCATCTTCTGCTTCCCAATCCTGAATAGAAACAGAACCTCTGTTATTAGGGAAAAGGATGATCATTCTGCCACCGTCATCAATAGTATCGGACCATCCGGCAGGATAATGGAATGTGAAAAGATTACGGAATTTAGCTTTCTTAGTTTCATCGGTCCTGTACTTTACATAATCGTAATCCCAGAAACCGGCATGAGCCAGATTTGAAACACCATAAGTAAATACAGGGCACTCATCAGCCTGGCTGTAACCGTAGTAGAAACCGTAAAATCTGCCTGTATCACCGGTCTCAGGAAGCTCTTTATAGTTGGTAAGCTCATTATAAACAGCCTTATTAACCTTTAACTGATAAACATCGCTATTGCAGATATCTTTGATAAACTTGCTGTTATAAGGTACAACGTCAATAACGATTACCGGACCAAGTTTGGTCATAACCTTAAAAGCCTTTGAAGTTACATCAAAATTCTTAACCTCAGAACCATGTTTTTCATTAAGATCAAGGTAATTGGTGATGGAATCATACTCCTCTAAGATAGTACCATTAAATACATAAGGATCACCGGAAATTTCTTCCTGATCAGGGAAAAATACTTCGTCTGAAAGTTCCTTAGCATTATAGAAGAACATTGAAGTTGATTTGTCCTTAGGATAAACCTTTAAAGACTCGGAATCAAGATCACCAAGATCAATGGGCTGGTCACCTAACTGAGTAGGTGCAGGATCAGAATCACCGGGTTCGGTAATAGGGGTATCATCTTTTCCGGTATCAGAAGCAACCGGAGTTGTAGTTGTATCGCTACTGCCCTTTTTATCATCCTCTTTAGAACCACAAGCTGTAAGAATAAAAGTACTAAATACACAGATAAGTAAAAGTTTAAACAGTTTTGTCCTCATAAATTTCCCTCTTTTGATCTTGAAAGCCCCAGTTAGGCTTCCATTTTAAACACACGTCTTTTTGTAACATAAAACCACTGAATACATAGAATTGCTTGCCGGCAGATACAATTCAGTAAGTTGTTAGATTACGTTTATTATATTACCATAAAACGATAAATAATACAATGTTTTATTAGCGAAATAAAAGTATCTAAATTAAAATTGAGTCTTGTTTATGAGACTTTAATATGCTATTATATAATAGTCAATCAAGAGAGACAACACCACTCCACTGCTTCGCAGCGGACGCTGTGTCAAAACG
>JAFYYN010000099.1 GCA_017557525.1 Lachnospiraceae bacterium | reverse complement strand
GCTGTGACGGAACCGGTTGTGGCTGCGTATGAATATTGCAACCTGCATGGACTGTGGATAGCTAAAGCATGAAGGTTAATAGAAGATAAGGGGATCCAGTTTGGCTGGATCCCCTTTTTTTACTTGCTTGACAAAAGGAATATAGAATGATATAAAATAAACGTAGTAAATATTTACTACACGTAAAAAATATATCATGAAAGGCGGTGATGAGAATGACTTATATAAGGTTTATAAAAGATTATATTAATAAACAACCTGTGACTATACCAATTTGCGTGGCAGAGATTAGTAAAACCATAGAAAAGAATTATTCTCTGCCGCTTGATAAAGCGGCAGCAGCAACTAGTGTTGCGATTAAAAGAATTATGGATCAGAAAGCTATCCCTGAACTTCGATTCTATCAAAAAGGAATATATTATAAAACAATAGAGACTGCGTTTGGCGAGATGGGCATTGATAAGGAAAAACTGATTGCATATAAGTATATTGATCATTATCAGGGGTATGAAACAGGAGCTGGATTATTACATAAGCTTGGGTTGACCACACAGATGCCTAATGAGCGTTTGATAGCAACTAATGCTGCGAGGGATTGTGTACGACATGACAAAAAGCTAAATATTTCGTTTTGCCCGCCTAAGACAGAGATCAATAAAACAAATAAAGCATACATGCAAATACTTGATGCTATTGAATACTTGGATAAAGCACCGGTTGATGTGGAAGATCCTTATCTGATTATTGCAGAATATATTAAAAAGAATGATTTGAAGTATGAAATTCTTCTCTCCATAGCTGATACATATTATTCGCCCAAAACTATACTTCAGTTGGCGCATACGGCAGGAAAGCTGGTGGGAAAAAATGAAGTTGCATCTTGATGAAAATGCATTTAAACAGATCATCTCAAATGTCAATCAAAGAACTGGATATCGGGAAGACATATTGGAAAAGGATTATTATGTTACACTGATTCTACAGGAATTGGCTGTTAAACAGCAAAATGGACTTAAAGCGTATTTTAAAGGTGGAACTGCATTATATAAAGCATTGCAAACAACCAGACGATTTTCGGAGGATATTGATCTTTCTGTTGATGTAAGAGACTGCACAAGAAGTCAAAGTGATAAACGCCTGGAGGAAGCAACGAAAAAGTATAGTGGTTTAATACGTGACAAACAGTCAGGAACGACCAATCGATCTGCAGTGATTTCAAACTATATCTATAAACCAGTTGTAAATTATGATGCAGAAGATGCCTTACAGCGCTTTGGAAAAGTCAAAATAGAGGCAACATCCTTTACAATCAGCGAGCCGGTTGAAAGCTTGACTGTAATGCCTATGATCTATCAATATGCTACAGATGGAGAAAAGAATGTATTAAAAGAGAAATATGATGTTTTTTCGTTTCAGGTTATGACGATATCTCTTGAAAGAGCATTTATTGATAAACTGTTTGCGGCAGAAGCATACACGAGAAAGTCTGCAGAATCAAATAAAGCGTTTGAAGCAGCAAAGCATATATATGATCTAACTGTCATGTTTCAGTTGCCCCGAATAAAGGATTTATTGAGTGATACAGAACAGATGACACATTTGCTGGATATCCGTACTGAGGAAGAAGAAGGACGCTTGGATGGGATCCCTGGCGTTTCGCCTAATGAGTTCAGGTTCTTTGACGAAATAGAAGGGAATAAAGATATCCAGAGTGCGTATAATACCATGCAGCGACAATATGTTCTGTCGTCAAAAGATTGTATATCATTTGAAGATGCAGCTAAAACAATAAAAGATATTCAATCTCAATTAAAAATGTGTTCAGCGTGGACAGAATACAGATTAAAAAAAGATCCTGTGCCTTAAACTCAATATCTATACTTCGGAATTCTCTTGAATTTAGTGTACCACAAAAAGGTTTCCCTTCAATTCAAGTGTCCATTTTTCGGGTACATTTTATAGAATTTGTTCACTAAAGTTCACTAAAATTCACTTGAATGCAGGGCTTGACATGTGGTAAGGTTAAAATGCGAAGCGAATGTGGAAAGAAAATGTTTTTTCTTAAATCGTATAGTAACGTATAGTAACGTGTAGTTGCGTATAGTGGTTTTACGTGATAGCATTAAGATGCGAAGTGACTGTGGACAGATAAGTGTCTGCAGTTTTTTTGTGCAATGCTAATGAAGAATAATGGAGTTCCTATTGTGTTCCCGTATGTGTACGGGTGGGGAGATCCATTCGACGCGGCCTGCGGCCTTGCTCAGGGATGACATCCGCGCGGCGGGGAAAGAAAAGCGGCAAGAGCAGTGACAGGGGGACAGACACTACAGTCAACGTTTCCTTCGGAAACTATGACAGAGTATCAGTCCCCAGCAGTCACACTCTTGCCGCGGCTGCGAGAAGACAGGCATGGCTTGATGACACTCGACACTAAAAACACTCGTGGAAAGGCAACAATGTTTTGGAGGAACGGTGACATATCAATTACGTAACCGGATTGGGGGACAAATGGACAAAAGAGACCTCGTCACAGACTTGTCTGTGTATTTTGGAACAGGCTGAAAGGGTTGAAAATGAACGTATACAGGCTGCAAACGTTTGAAAGTAGTGAAAATGCGGTGTTTCTGATTGATTTGTTACATAGTTACGCGATTTAGAGAGAAAAAAGTTACACAGATGGATTGATTGAGCATGGAGGTGAAAATATAATTAAACATACCCTGTTTTTACTTTACAGATTCGTCCTGTAAGGACAGATGCGGAGGGATTATCATTAGCCAGGCAGTTGTTGAAAAAGATCTCAGTTTCCTGATGACGGCATACCG
>JAFYYN010000098.1 GCA_017557525.1 Lachnospiraceae bacterium | reverse complement strand
CTAATGCTGCTTTAAAAAGTACTGTTGTATCCATAAATAATTACCATCCATTTCAATATTTTTATGGATACATAATAACAAAATTAAGCAAAAATATCAAACAGGATTAATGTGGTTACCCACATAATTCAGCGAAAGGCCTCATATTATCTTTTTGATAAAATCTCAATAACTTTGTATTTTAGGCAACTCAACCGTTGGGTGAATATTACCCTTTCTGTCTTCCACCCATGCCCCAGTTCTCCAAGGGCGGTTCATTAAACACGATAAAAATATCCGTTGGAGCAATTGATAACCTTTCCGTTATCTTGGCAGTTATCATTTCAATCGCATTTTTCTTCTGTTCCTTAGTTCGTCCCGGGAAAATAGTCAGCTCTATTATCATGAAATTATCAGTTTTGCCTTCAGGAAATTCAAAGTCTTCCTTTTTAATCTCGATAATTCTCTGGAACCTGTCCCAATCCTCTATTTCTAATGCTTCTACAAGTGCCTCGTGTATACAATCCAAAAGTGTCCTTTTATACTCGGAACTCTTGCCCTTTACTATCTCTACCCTTACCAACGGCATAATATCTCTCCAATGATATTTCTCTATTTATATAAGATCACATATGCATACTAAAAGTATGTGCTTCATCCTGCATATCATACATGCTTATTCCAAATTCTCTCAGGTATTCCTGTCGCCATCTAAGCAGTAAATCCTTGTATCTATACAGCTGCTGACTACCCTTCCGACCATACCTTTCAGCCAATTCTCTGACGGAAGGCATCCGTTTTAAGAATTCAACATCCATGATTTCCAGTTCATTTATTATTTCACTGACACTCATCCCTTCAAAATGATCAATATTTTCGGGAGTTAATACAAGCGTCAGCGATCTTTTTTGAGGCTCGGTTATCTCATCTGACATGATCCATTCGGCCTCGGTCATATGCTTGATCTTCTGGAAAGAATCCCTGATGTTTTCAGGAAGCGACTCAAATTCCTGCTTCGTTATTCTCTGATCCTCTAAAAATCTCCCCCTGCCTTTACTATGAGGCAGAAAATACGAATACTTCGTCGCTCCTCTTTCATCCAATAACTTACGAAGTTCTGTCATTTCCGGAAGATTTTCCCGCAGTAACGGAATGCTTATACTTACCTGAAGATCATGCCTGCATGCAGAAGTCAACATCTTTATTAAAAAAGCAAAATCACCCTTACTACCCGCAAATCTATCATGATAGTCTTCCAAGCCGAAAAAAGTCAGATCGATCATTTCAATACCGGCATTCTTAAGACTTTTTATCAATATATCAATCTCGCTTTCCTTTCTTGGCTTAAAGCCATTCATCTGAAGGAAACGGGCTCCATACAATGAATGCCTTTTGCAAAACCCGATGTAGTCAAAAAGTCTGGGAGTATCCATGCAATAACCGATATAGTAATTCCCTTTAATGTCCTTCCTCTCATCTACAAGTTCGTTAAAAACCCTTTCACCAAATTCAAGTCCTCTATCAAAGTCCACACCTGTTATTTTGCCACACGAAGAAAGAAGACAATGGCGACAATGAGTATGGCATGGAACACAATAATTAGCTATGCCCAGTAAAATGGTTTTCATATGCATTTTCCCTTTTTCTTATTGGTGTTTAATATCAATTATATCTAGAATCTTCCGTGCAACTTCATCTGGATTCAGTTTCGTTGTGTCTATAGAAGGATAATGAAAGCCGTTATAAAAAGCAAAGGTATTTTTGATACCTCTCTTTATTCTTTCATCATCCCTTCTATCTTCTACTGATCGTTTCAGATTTTCTTCAAGGGAACATTTCAAAATAATTATTCTCCCTATTTACAAAAGTGTTTCTACTCGACAAACTGGAATTTGTCACTATTTTTTGCATTGTGCTGACTTGTATATACCTAAAAGCTCCCCCTAATCATTAAAAAAACATCATTATAATCTCTATTCATCGTATTTATATCTTCTTCCGTTATTTCATCCGGAGAAAAGCGGTTTTTATGGCAAAGTCTTAACAGATTAAGATAAGGAAGATTAGGCATATCCCTTTCTGCAAGTTCCAGTATTTTGTATTTGCTTGAACAAGACTTTCCGGTGCAGAAATAATAGTCTGAAAGTGCACGAGTAATAACTATCTGTGTCATTATACGGATTGTGGGATGCTTACACATCTCTGTAAATGACGAAAACCATTCAGGATCCGCTTTTGCATGTAATTTGCGTTCTTCTTGTGCGATTTCAATAGATTTTTGTACATCATCTCGCGTTGGCTTTTCAAGTGTGGATATAATATCTGCCCCATACAGTATTTTCCCGCTGTCAAGGATACGGAAAATCTCTATCGGTCGCTCTATAAGATCCTTATTGTCTTTACTCAGCTCAAAATCATAATTATATGGATGTATCAAATGTCTTTCACTGTAAACTGTTCGTGAAATCGGAATGTCATTGTTGGTTTCGCGTTCCACCTTTGATATCATATCTGCTATAATCTTTTTTTCTCTCTCATATACGTATTGGTCATAAAGGATATGTACCAAATCTATATCGCTCCCGATATTTCCCGTATATGTATCATCTGACAGAGAACCGACAAGGATAACCGACTTAACACTTTTTATTGTTTCTATGGAATTTAAGTAAAGGTTTATTATCTCCCAAGCTCTTTCTTTGGTTCTATTGGCCATTAGTCTCCTCCCCAAACCGCAAACTTTATCCATTTTCCATCTTCACAGATTTGTTTCTGAACTCTGTCCTTAATACTATATGCTTCTCCATAAAGAGTTTTTTCTGTCTGTATCAACATTTCATTTATAGCTTTTCCCGCTTGTTATCCTAAAAGCATGTGCTTCTTCCTGCATATCATACATACTTATTTCAAAGACTCTCAAATATTCCTGTCTCCATCTAAGCAGTAGATCTTTATAAATCTCCTATTATTTCCTTTGCTCTTTTGAGTATGGGGAGCTCTCTGTTGGCTACCAGTCGTCCGAGTCTGGTCTCCTTACGTTTTTCATATTCGGCTACAGCCTCATCATAAGTCAGCTTTAACGTAGACAGATGAAAACTATCTATCTCATCCTCTGTCAAATGCTTATCTCCAAAGGATATTACTTTGCACAGGAAATAGTTATTTATATTGTGTCTGTGGATTATATTGTAGTAATCACTTACCACACCTATTTTTTGGACAACCTCCACTTCAACTCCAAGCTCTTCGTTAAGTTCTCTCTTTATAGCTTGTAATAAGTCTTCGCCTTCTTCAACACCGCCTCCGGCAGTCTCTATAGTTGTGGCCTTGCCAAATGCATCATCTCTTTCTGCCCTGACAAAATAAAAGTTCCCCTCATCGTCGTATACGATACCTCTTGCAATCCTTCTGTCATTATCTGTGTATTCAAAAGGCCATTCTGTATCCTGAAGTGATAGCTCAAGCTCTGTATAATACATAATGGTAGATTCAGGTCCTATCCCGCCTACCAATCCAATCTTCTTCATATCAAAACCTCTTTTTCTATCGATTCATGTACTCCTGCCTGGTCAGCAGACATGAGTCTATATTTTTCCTGATATTCTTGCTATATCCATAGGTTCTTTGGCTTGCCTAAACTCCTGCATGGGACCCGTAGGCTGATTAAGTCCTTCCTGTAAATACCAGGTAGCCTGAACAGGGTTCATTCCAACCTCTTTTGCAGCCTTCAGTTCATCCGAACCACCATCACCTACATATAAACATTCTTCCGCCTTTACGCCCAATTTTTTCATGGCAATCTCAAAGATTTTATGATCCGGTTTTATAACTCCCTGCTCCCACGATAAAAGAATTTCATCAAACAAAGGAAATATCAAACTGTTTCGGATCGGAGCGCATTCTTCCGAAAAGCAATTGCTAATTACTGCAGTCTTTAGCCCGTTATCCTTTAATGTCTTTAACATGGGCACTATATCCGGATTCATGTTTTGGGGTTCAAAAGCTCTTTTCTTAAATGCTATTCTTTTTTCCATGATCTTGGACATAAGCTCATCGGAATACTTTCCAAAGGTCTTAAGAACATCCGTTATTACTTCTTCTGTTGAAACCTTTCCTGTAAATCTTTCATATTCGGATTCATGCCACTTTTTCCCAAAATCTTGTAATGGTATGTCTGCATCTTTGGCCATATCTTTACCAAAGTACGGCTCTGTTTTGCACAAAGATACCAATGTCTCAAACATATCAAATATAACTGCTTTAATCATAATTAGGCTTCCCTTTTTGTTTTTTGATAAATGCTGCTATTTTATCGTTATCCATAAGAATATTACCTCTCACAAAAGAATCCTATCTGATATTTTTTAATATATCCATAGGTTTCTCAGCTACCTGAAACCCCTCAATATTGTCCCGTTTTACGGGAAGCTGATCCGTATACCACTTTGCCTGGATAGCTTTTATCCCGGCGTTTTTAGCGCCTTCCAGCTCATTGCTTCCACCATCTCCAACAAAAAGGCACTCGTTAGCATCCAAACTTAATCGCTTCAAAGTCTCTTCATAAATGCATACATCCGGCTTTTTCATATGTACTTCATATGATAACACAACCTCATCGAAGTATTTATATAATTCTGACTCCTTAAGTACTTTTACCTCTTCTGAGGAACAGTTACTTATAATAGCCGTTTTTAAGCCCCATTCCCTTAACTGTTTTAATAGCTCAATTACATCTTGATTAATATTGTCAAAGCATTCCGCTTTTGTTCGGATCCTTTCATCGATAACTTTAGCTATCGTCTCTTTTTCAACCTGTTTTTCGCACTTCTCAAATACGTAAAAAAGAGACTCTTCAAAACTTATATTACCCAGATATCTGTCAGAGCCTTTTTCTTTCCAATAAACATCAAAGAGTTCTCTTTCAATGCCCAGATCCGCACACATTTCACTCTTCGTATATTTTTTATGTCCCCATTCTGTGATCAGGGTTTCGAACAAATCAAAAATTACTGCTTTACAATTTTTTCCCATAAAACTCAGCCTCTATTACAGTCCCATCAGGATACGTTTCCGTTTCGGATGTAATATATTCCGTAAATCCCCAATGACCGTATATTTTTTTATTAATTTCCTCACACGGTTCTACTCCAACAACAGCCATTAAATAGCCTTTCTGTTTCAAGTCCGATAGAATAAAGTTCTTAAGTCTTGAAAAATAGCCCTTCCCACGATATTCCTTTATTGTCCGGAAGCCATTCAGTTCAACTGTATTATCCAAACCAAAATTGTGTGTTAAAATTGCAGTTGCTTCACAGATGATTTCCCCGTTACGAATCCCATAATACGGAATACATAAGCCTTTCCTGAAATGATCAATCGCCTCTTTTTTCCAGATAATCCAGTTCGTTTTTTCGGAATGCAGTTCTATTTCATAATTCCATTTCTGCTCCATTTCATCTAGCGAGGCAATTTTACAGGTATAGCCATCATTTGCTGATTTTCTCAGCAGACAATTATACCGGATTGACTTTCCGTCAGGATATTCTTTTATGATCTTTTCGTCTGAAAAACCACACTTACGATAGAACTCTATTGCATCATCATCCGTCTGTGCTGTCATACATTCCAGCTGCGCATAATTCATGACTGTAGAAATTAGTAATCGTCCAATTCCACGATTATGAAACTTGCTAGAGACAGCAATTCCCATTATTTCTGCTGCAAACTCTTTTTTATATAAAACCAGAATTCCTAGCTTTATTCCATTTTCCGTGCAAACAAAAATGTCTGTAAGCTGGTTTGAAATATAGCTTTCTATCTTTAATTTGTAATCCATATAGGATGCATTATACAAGCATGGAGCATATATAGCGTATGCTTCTTCGGATAACAGCCAGTCATTATCCCTGCATAATTCAACTTCCATTTTCCCATGCCTCTTTAAACTCAGAAATAGATTCGTATCTTTTTTCTCTGTCCGGATCGGTAGCTTTCTCCAGTATCCTATAGAACTTATTTGAAAGCGGCCATGCTTCGAATTCTCTGTTACTGTCCGTAAAGAGAGAAAATCCCATTTGGCCCAAGGTAAATACATTTGTTACTTCATCTATTAAAGCCCCAAGTTCATATTCTTCCGGTGACATGAACCTGGCACTTCCCCACATTCTGCCCATATTATTTATATAGGGCTTCCTTTGGAAAAAATCTATATCACATATCGTTGTATTATGCGTATTTTCATCGTACATGATGCTTCCGTCATAAAAGTCAACAGCCACATATCCGCTGTTATGGACGCTTTGTAAAAACGATATTACAGTATCAAAAATGGACAGCTTATCTTCTACCGGTAATGCCATAATATACCGATGATCGTCCTCATACATTCGGCCCATACACTTTCCATCAGCCCATTTGAAAACAAAAGCGTATCCATTGCCTACCTCTTCTGCCTTAATAAATTTGATCAGTGAATCGTGCTTTACAGCTTCATATATCGGAAGCGTTGCTTTTAACCTTGCGACAGCCTCGTCGGTATTTCCCTCATATTCAGCAGTAGGCGCCCCTGCAAACTTGACAAATATCTTCCCTTCAAGGCTGTTTATCCCAAAGCAGATATTCCCCGAATCTTGATCGTCAAACACCTTAAAAACAGTCCCGTATTTTTTTAAGAAGCTAAAGTCAAATTCAGCTCCCATTTTAAATTTTATTCCGTCTATGTATTGAAATATCATATTTCACCCTTTACCATCACAGCCTCTTCATGGGTTCCCCCCATGCACCTAAAGCGCTGCCATTATAACCTAAATAAGTTTTTGCCGTGGTCTTGACAGGGGCAATACGTGAAAGCTTCTGTTCCACGCTTTCTTCGGAGGTTAACGATTCATCCTGAAGAACATTTCTTATCTTACAAAGCATTATTTCCCCATCATGTTTCTGTATGAAGTCTGCAACTTCGAGTTCAAAAACAACAGGCGCCTTATTTAATATCGGGACTTCCAACACTTCACCCCTACCAATATCCAAATTAATCTTCTTCATCTTATCAGGGTCCTTACCGTTTACACAACCAAGATAATCTGCCTCCGGTAAGAGTTCCTCTGTAACAAGATTTGCCGAGAACACCTTACTGCGCTCAATATTCTCTCTGGTAAGCTTATTTCCACCGATGCAGCACATTGCTCCCAATTCTCCATCCCAGATATAACTGAACCAGCAAAAAAGCCCAAAATCAGGATTTCCTTTTTCATCGTATGTTCCATATAAGAACAATGTCTGCGGACAAAAATCATTGTTTGGTTTTAAACTTATCTTTCCCATAAATACCTCCACGTTTCTATAGTTCCATAGCCATTTGAATAAGCTTCTTCAAATGTATATCCCCAGAGTCAAAACACTGTACAGGGCTGTTTTCCGAATTAAGAAGCAGCGGCAGCTCAGTACAGCCGAGTATCACGCCTTCTATACCGTCTTCTTTCTTCATCCTGTTTATGATATCGGTGAATTCAAGAAGAGTGGACTGTTTTACAATTCCGTTCTCCAGTTCTTCAAATATTCTTTTACCGATCAGCTCCCTCTCATTGCTGTTCGGAACTACTACCTGAACCCCGGCGTTAACTAGGTCATTCTTCATGTAGTCCTGCTCCATGGTAAACACAGTACCCAAAAGTCCGATCTTTTTTATGCCTTTGGATACTATCTCATCGCTGACCGCTTTAGGTATACTAACCAGTTTGATGCCGCTTCTTTTTTCCAGTTCCTTATATACCGCATGCATGGTAACCGCTGACAGTGATATTATCTCAGCGCCTCCTGCGATAAGGCTGTTGACCTTCTCCAAAAGATAGTCTGTCAGTAAGTCAAACCTGTCCTGAACCACATAATCCCATGCCCTTCGGAAATTTACACTTTCTATGGCGATATCCGGCATATTTTTACCGTCCGTCAGCCTATCTATTTCGGTATTAAGCTTTTTATAATACATTAAGGTAGATTCAGGTCCTGTCCCGCCTACCAGACCAATCTTCTTCATAAAAAATCCCAATCCTTTTTCCTATTAAATTGTAAAACTCTCTGTTTTCAAGTCACAATAATATCTTCCGCTTTCCGCGGTGAATTTCAGAACACAGTAGTCCGGGTCTGTAACTCCACCCTTGTAAAACAACGTATCACCTTTACGCCAGATCATATCCTTCGTCGTTTGATCTGTAAGTACTTCCATTTTACCTTTTAACATTACTCCCGTATATTTAATCAAACCCTTATGATAGAAGTAAATGCACGCATTCGGATTATTCAGATACTGCTTTACTCTCATTGAAGAAGTGTTTGTTGAGAAATAGAACCGATTTAATCCCTCGGTTTTTCTTGGCTTTAGCATCGCTTTTACATTGGGGAAACCTTCTTCATCAACAGAGCAGATAAACGCCACTTTTTGTTTTCTGATAAACGTTGCTATTTTATCGTTATCCATAAGAATATTACCTCTCACAAAAGAATTCTATCTGTTCTCCAAGTGGTCCAAAACAAAATGCCACTCTGATAGGATACTCCGGATCAGATGGAATTATTATGTCATTTGGCTCTACTATCACTTCGTATCCTGCACTTTTTACCTTATCTGAAATCTCGTCTACATCATCTGTTAGTAATGCAACGTGACGAATGGCTCCAAGACGATGCTCACCATCTGCATTTGTGAAAATTTCTATCATTCCATTTCCGGTATCCAGCATTATTCCGTCAGGCCATTCCCGACAAATTTGTAAACCGAGCACATTAATATAAAAATCTTTTACTTTGTGTAGTTCTTCTTTTCTACACTTCATTGATATATGATGAATCCCTTTTATCATGATCGGATTTCTCCTTCATCATTATTTCTCCATAAACAATCTATATTTGTTTTTCCATGAATATCTCAGTCATGAATGTTTCATATCCGAGCTTTTTGTACCATTCGGCGACGCCTGTAAAAAATATGAAAGAAATATCCATGCCACTGTCCTTAAGAAACTGTGTTACTCTTGCGATCATCTCTATGGCTATCCCACGGTTCCTGAATTTCGGGACAGTCCCGACACATCCGGGCATTCCTACACGCCCGAAAGCATCCGTTAAATAGTTTGAATTATCTGTACTTACCAGACAGAAGCTTGCTATCTCACCATCAACAGTTGCCACGTAAATGCGGCTTCCTGCCTCAAAATACTTAACCCAGCCTTCATCAACCTCAGCAACGGCCTTCTTGATAGTGTCGGTATCACCCTTATACCATCCATACTCTGCACAAAGGTGGCCTCTGAACTTATTTTCATCATAGCAAAATGTATTTAGCTTCAGAAGCATTTCTTCACAACTGCCAACAGTTAAAAACCCCTTTTTCTCAAAAAAAGATGCACTGGCCTTATCAGCACCAATTAAAAATTTCGACGATACACCGCCCGTATAAAGCTTTTCGAAACCCTGACCTGATACATATTTTTCAGCCTCAGAAAGTATTCTTGAGCCTATACCCCTATGCTGCGACCCGGGATCAACACATATAAGTCTTAATGCTGCTCCTTCAGTTATTGCAAAACCAATAGGATTCTTATCATCCGGAAATGTAATAATATGAGTATTGGAATTTAACAATAAACTTTCAAAACGTTCACTGCTCATCTTAAACTGAGGATAGCAATTACAAAATATCTCACAGATTTTTTCTATCATAAATAGTTTCCCTTTATTTTTACATTTTAACTTCAAAACAATACTGGTTTCATTTTTATTTCAACATGCTTTCTTCCCAAGTATCAAACGAAACAAGGCCCATAAGCTCCGCCACTGTAGGTGCCACATTTGCAAGCCCGTAATGTCCTTCCTTCATCTCATGCCTTACTTCCCTGTCATAAATGATGAAAGGTACAGGATTCAAACTGTGTGCAGTTCGAACTTCTACATTGCCTTTTTTATTTTTCTCTAGCATTTTATCTGAATTTCCGTGGTCAGCTGTCACTACCAGAATGCAGTTTTCTTCGTCACAAACTTTCTTGATGCGGGCAAGCTGCAGGTCAACACTTTCCACAGCAATCTCGGTAGCATCCAAGTTTCCTGTATGTCCTACCATATCTCCATTAGGGAAATTACAGCGGATAAATCCGTATTTACCGCTCCGTATAGCTTCGATAACCTTGTCCGTGATCTCAGTAGCTTTCATCCAAGGGCATTCATCAAAGGAGCGTACGTCACTCGGAATCTCACAATAATCTTCAAGTTCTTCAGATACCTTCCCGGAGCGGTTTCCGTTCCAGAAATATGTGACATGCCCGTACTTCTGTGTCTCTGATACCGCATACTCTTTTATACCGTCTTGTACAAGTAGTTCTGTAAGAGTATTTCGAATCTGAGGAGGATTGACAAGATAATGATGTGGTATTTTCAAGTCCCCGTCGTATTCAAGCATGCCGGCATAGTACACTTTCGGAACTGTCCCACGGTCAAATTTATCAAATGAGCAATCTCCGTCAAATGCCATTGATATTTCCAAAGCTCTGTCACCACGGAAGTTAAAGAGTATAACTCCGTCTCCATCCTCCATATCACCTATCGGCTTTCCATCCTTGGCTATCACAAATGCAGGGAGATCCTGATCTATAGCTCCTGTTTCGTTTCTTAGAGTATTGATTGCCTCCGAAGCACTTCTAAACCGGCGACCCTCACCATGCACATGTACATCCCATCCGGCTTTCACCATTGCCCAATTTGCCTGATAGCGGTCCATGGTTATACACATTCTGCCGCCACCGGATGCAATACAGCCGTCAAAGCTGTCATCATTAAGTTTGTTAAGAGTTTCTTCCAGTTTATCAACATATTCCAATGCTGAGGTAGCAGGTACATCACGTCCGTCCAGTAAAGTATGGATACGTACTTTATGTATTCCTTCTCTCTTTGCTTCTGCAAGCATAGCCAGCAGATGACTGATATTGGAATGCACATTCCCATCAGATAACAGTCCTATAAAATGTAACGCTTTATCTCCGTGTTTTACATAATCGATGATTTCTTTCCATGTATCACTCCGGTAAACAGCTCCGGATTCTATTGACTCATTAACAAGCTTGGCTCCCTGGGAATAAATCTGTCCGCAACCGAGTGCATTATGTCCGACTTCACTGTTTCCCATATCGTCATCCGAAGGCAGACCTACGGCTACGCCATGCGCCTGTATGCACTGCCATGGGCAAGTTGCCTTTAATTCATCCAAAGTCGGTGTGTTGGCTCTAAGTACCATATTTCCGAGTTCTTCCTTAGTCTCTCCGACTCCGTCCATAACCACTAATACTACTGTTTTCATAGTCCCCTCCTGTAAAAATTGTACTCACCGGCATTATAGAATTTAATCCTGTCAGGAAAAATCTCCACAATCGGACTTGTTCCTCTTTGTTCTTTCATGTAAACAGATCTTCACCTATAATCAAATTCTGTACTATACCCGAATATTTACCTCTCCTTAATCCATTTGCTGAAATAAGAGTAAAATGGAGCGCACTTTTGGTCTTAGTTTTGCTTCTATACACTTCCATTCTGTTTTGTATCTTTTTATATTCACTTTCAGTTATTTCATATGGATCATTAGTACATTTATCCTCACAAATATTCACAACTCCATCTTTTCTGTCAATAATCATATCTATTTGTGCGCGATTCTTATCATCTTGAAACCTGAATCCATATTCTTCAGAGTCCACTCCACTTATTCCCAGCTTCTGCTTAATCTGTTTCACATGATTAAAACATAGTATCTCAAACGCACTTCCTCTCCACGAATAATATCCCGGAGTGTTAATGTATGTTATCCATGAATCCGTCTTTTCACTTAGAATGACTTTTAGATAAAACAGAGTAAACGGATCTACCACCTGAAAATATGAATTTTTGATAAGTTTTGAAGTATCTTTATACCGTCTTATAAAACCACACTGTTCTAATTCTAACAGGTTTTTGGTAAGTACAGAACCTCCTCCAATTTCATTATTTTCTGCAAGTTCATTCCTGGTCATTCCCATTTTACTCTGAGCCAATATCCTAATTATAGCTAAATGCTTTTCCGGTTTCTTGAATAACGAGTAAAAAAGGTTATTATATTCCGAATATAACTCACCATGTGTTTTAAATAACAATTCTTCTACATTTTGTGCCAAGCTTAACCGAGAATCTAAAAGATTCAGATAAAACGGTATACCTCCAAAAATCATATACATTTCTAACATTTGATCATGTGACATTACAACATCATTATCTGCAATAAGCTCCTCGCATTCTTTAAGTGAAAACGGCGCAAGTTGTATTTTCCTTGTAACTCTATTGTGAAACCCCTTTCTGTTCGTCAGTATATTATTTATGATATAAGATGTCGCAGACCCACATATAACCAGAAGCAAATTTTCATTAGAAGATCCCCAACTGTTCCAGAAATAATCTAATGCACTCTTAAAATTCGATTTTGGGGTATCCATCCACGGAAGTTCGTCAAGAAATACAACAATTTTGCCATTTGTCGGTTCTCTATATACGTTGTCACCTAATAGGAGTTTTTTTAATCTTATAAAGGCTTCAAACCAATCCTTAGGGGCATCCTTCTCCTTACTACCATATTCCACAAGGCTATGATTAAATGCTTTTAACTGTCCTTCCATCTTTTCATCCGAAAGACCTGTGGCATAAAATGAAAACTGTTTGTTAAAAAATTCTTTGACAAGATATGTTTTCCCAATTCTATGTCTGCCATATACCGCAACAAATTCCGGTCTTTTTGACATCAGGCACCTGTTTAATAAATCCTTTTCCCGCTCTCTTCCTATTATCTTCATAGATATCCCCTTATTATATCTTTGACAGTCAAAAACCGCCAAAACATTTATTCGTATCCGTGTTTTGGCGGTTTTTATTGCTTTTCAGGCTTATTTTCCGCCAAAACTATAATTAGTATATCGCTTTTGGCGAAAAATGTCAACCCATCATAAAGTAATTACCTGAAAGGAATCGGATGCATTAAGAAGCACCGTTTCTAAATCTCTGTTTATATACACCTTTCAGCCTCCGGAATATTATAAAGATATTATAATAAATTACCCAAAATGCGATTAATTCAATATTCCACTATTGATTTAATCGCATTTTTAAGCTGTCAATAAAAAAAGCCAAAAGTCAAGTCAATATAGTCATTTGATATACAATTGACTATATTGAATGTCTTTTGACTTGAATCCAATCACTCCATAACCCAGGAATCAATCGCTCAACAGCGTATCCGTGCCCCCATTTTAAATTTTATTCCGTCTATATTCTGAAATATCATTTTTCACCTTTTTCTTTAATTCTTTTTTCACAAGTTACAATTAACTGCAAAAACATTCAGGTATTTCTTTTATTCCTCTTGCCCTGCAAATAACTGATGTTGGTCCTTTATATGAAAGAAACTTGCCTTCGATATCTGTAACCGTACAGCCAGCTTCCTGTGCTATCAGTGCAGCTGCTGCATAATCCCATAACTGTATCTTCATTTCAAAATACAGACTGCATCTTCCCATTGCTACACAGCACATATCCCATGCTGCCGTCCCTGACCGTCTCAGATCGACACATAACGGAAGAAGCTTTTTTGCCAGATCAAAAGTCCTTTCCTGTAATTCAGTATAATAAGGTGCCGTACCGAAAACAGCCAGTGAATCTGATAAAGGAGCTTCTGAAGACATTATTCTTTCTCCATTCAGATATGCTCCGTTTCCTGAAACCGCAGAGAACATCATTTCATCATAAGGATTGTAAATAACAGCCATGTAGGGTTTTCCGTCTTTTAATAACGCTATCGAAACAACGGAAGGACGATATCCATAAATAAAGTTGGATGTTCCATCTATCGGATCTATCACAAAACAGTATCCGCTGCTCATCTTGGCAGTAAAAACATCCTGTCCGTCTTCTTCTCCCAAGAACAAAGCTTCAGGTATTATTTCAGACAATTTCTCGATCAGAAAAATCTGTATTTTTTCATCCGTTTCGGTACAGAAATTTGCGTGCCCGGATTTCTCCATAATCTTAGGCCTCTCTGCCGTCAGCATTATCTTTCCTGCATCTTGAGCAATACCAATTATATCTTCAATCTTAAACATAACCTTTTTATCCTCTACCGAAATTTTAACTGATACATATTAGGATATCTCATATTTCATGTTGAACCTCCAACTGTACCGTCATAATATGTCTAGTCGGCCAGAATTCATACAGATACAGTTTTGTCACACGTCCCGAAAAGGGCTTAAATTCATTCGATACAATCTCCTTGGCATCACGGATGATTTCAGGCTTATCGATCAACATGGTAGTATGCGCCGCCCAGGGGTATTGATCCTTATTATCCGAAAAATCTTCTTTTAAACTTAACATTTCCTTATTTTCTTCCGGTGTAATAAACAGAACATCATTTGCGGGATTTTGGAAAAGATCTATCTGTGTAAAGGAAACCTTAAACGCTTTATGGTCCTTGGCTGCCTTTTGAAGTCTGACCTTTAACTCTTCTTCCCTCTCAGTATCATATGAACCCAGAGTAAAATGCATCGGTATGTTTTTTGTCTGAGATCCTTCGAAACCCAGATCATATAACCTGTTCTGAAGCCCCGATAAAGTCTTTTCAGTCTCGTCATCATAGCCGGCAAGTACATATAATGCTTTGTTATCCATATCCTTACTTCCCTGATATTTTTACTATATCCATGGCAATTTCAAAGATTTTGTGATCCGGGTTTCCTTTCTCATCGTATGTCCCATACAAAAACAATGTCTGTGGACAAAAATCATTGTTTGGTTTTTGACTTATCTTTCCCATAAATACCTCCGCTTAAATCATATGCCCGTCCTCAACTCGTACAGCTACCTGCCATTTATCTTCGTAAATGATCGTTCCAACAAAGTTAGTAAATACAATATCATAAGGATGATTATATTTATCCAGGAGCTTGATTGCAGGTGTGATCATTTTTTGCATCTCTTCCGTACCGGCAGTTTTAAAAAATGTTATGACCTTTTCACCGTTTTTGCAAGCTTCAGGCTCCGGCAGATTTTCCCGAAACCATTTATCTATATCCCGAAACTGCTTTTCATCCTCTTCATCCATTTTCCCATCCATAATGAGACGCCAGCACATTCCGAAAACTCCCTTGGGGTATTTTGTGACCCACGAGTCTTCCCTACCCTGTATTCTCATGTATTTGCAATTCATTCATCGTACCTCTTATGCTTTTTCTTCCAGCCACTTGGCAACACCGTCTTCATTGTTGGACAATATTACATCTGCCTTAATTGCCTCTTTCGGCATTATTTCGAGCCATTGTTCATCATTATAGATATCTATCTGATAGACACAGAAATCTCTGATTCCTGCTTGTTTTTCTTTAATTTCTCAAAAGTTAAATAACTGCTTATTATATAAAATATTTATAGCAGTCCACCAGCCATTCAATACCGGATTCTGACTGGTCAACACCTGGGTTCTTGTTAGTCATAGCGACTGAGACTTCCCCTTTTTGAGTAAATATCTTCATCATACACTGGCCGTTTTCTCCCCAGCCTTTTGAGACTAACGTGTCTTCTCCATTGAGGAATATACCAAGACCAGTCCAAGTGAAATTCTCCACAGGCTTTATCATCTCCTGCGCAGTCTCTTTCTGTAACATACTGCTGTTCCCATTAAGAGCTTTGATGAACTCCGCTCCGATTACCAGCAGGTCTTCCGCTGTGCACCACAACCCCGATGCAGCAAGGTCAGGAACCAACGGGAATCTCCCGGGAATAGGCTCATCCTTTTCATCGTATCCGGTTGCCATCTTCTTATTAAAGGTTTCAATGTTTTTTTGTGTGCCAAAAAATGTATTTTCTAACTCTAATCCATCAAAAACCATTTCCTGTACAATATCCTCGAATGCCTTGCCGGTAACATCCTGTATCATCAGTTGCAGGACACAATAACCTGCATCCGAATACTCAAAAGCTGTCCCCTGTGGTTTTTCAGCCCTTACAGGACGATTATTATATTTTGTTTTTCCTTCCAAAATGTCTAACAAGCTGACCTCAGGGTCTCCCATACGTAATCCGCAAAATCCATCCTCACCGTCGATTATCCCTGCCGTATGAGACAATACTGATCTTACACTAGCATCACTTTCTTTTCCGTCCAATGTCAGCAGTTTCCAACTATGCAGAAAATTATTAACATTATCATCAATATTAATCATTTTCTGCTCATGCATTTTCATCACACATATCGCTGTAACGAACTTTGATATGGAACATGCGGGAAACGCTGTGTCCGTTTCCACCCTTAAATTCTCTTCTTTATCAGCAGCTCCGTAGACCATTCTTGTACGGTTATCTTTCGAAGTACCGCAGCAAAGATACAATCCAGGGAATTTATTTACTATCCCATTTTTCTTGTCCATCACATCAGTTTTTTCGGCAATCCATTTTGCACCCGACCAGGGTGCAAGCTCATGATATTTTTCATCACGCACATAGTAATATGGGCTGGTATAATAGTCGTCATCCGATTCAAACAGAATCCGTCCTTTCATTATCAGCTTTTCATTGTAATAGCCATCACCTTTTTCATCACCAAGCATATCATATATTTCTTTATTAATTTCATACAAGTGGTATGATCCTCTCCAGCTCCTGTGGGCAGTATAGAGATTTCTTTCCTCATCATAGCAGGCCTTCCAGCCTAAACCTTCTTTAAATTCCACTGTTATCTCCTCATCTGTTTTAATTTTTTATATATTTAAAGTATACCAAACATCGCTTTTTAAGTCAAACTGTAACTCAATTTTATTTACCTATTTCTCATTATCCGGGAAGGTTTATTGATTCTATTTTTTCCATAAGAAAATGGCAGAATGAAAATTCTTCTCATCCTGCCATATAGATTTCCTTTCTCTCAGAAATTAACCATTACATTTATTTACAAACTCATGAAAAATCACCCTGCTGTTTTCGTCCGTTTTATGTGAAAACTCGGGATGCCATTGTAAAGCCCATACAAATTTCTTTCCAGGCATCTCTACCGCTTCGATTATTCCATCCTCCGATACCGCCATCGCTTTCAGCGTTTCTGCTAAACTTTTTACTGCCTGATGATGATAACTGTTTACCGATAATGTCTTTTTCCCCAGAATTCTGAACAGTTTGCTATCTTCTGCAATGTCCACTCTGTGTACAGGGACATCATAAGGCGGCTTCTGGTGGTGTTCAACTTCTGTGGGATGCTGTGTAGGCAGATCCTGATAGAGTGTGCCCCCCAGATAAACATTCAAAAACTGTATTCCCCTGCAGATTCCAAGAACGGGGATATCTTTTTCAAGACACTGTTTTAGCAGCTCTGTTTCCATTGCATCTCTTTCTTTGCAAACAGCACCACATTCCGGTAATGGATTCTCTCCATACATCAGTGGATCTACATCATGACCTCCCGTGAGCAGTATTCCCTGAACGATCTTCAGCATCTGCCGGATTGTTTCAGGATCACGTATCATTGGCAGTATGATGGGCAAACCTCTCGCCTCTGTTATCCCATCCATATAGCCGGGCAACATCCATATACTTTCTTTTTCTTCATCTATAAGTGGTACAATACCTATGACTGGTTTCATCTTTTACATCTCCTCTCCAAAAAGAAAAGGCAAAAGCACCCATATCAGCGCCTTTGCCTTACTCATATAATACTATATCTTTATTTATAATTCAAGTCTTTTTTATCACACCAGATCATTCTGAAATCTTGACAAATGCTCATATGGAAGAATTAGTCTTCCACGGTACAATCCGCACCCGTCATTTACCAGACTGTTATCCACAGCTCCGAACATGTTTACATTCACTTTGCTTAAGTCAAGTTCCTGCAGCCGCATTCCCCTTTCATATGCATCGTCAAAAAAAATATTTTCGCCTACCGGTATCTCTTCTCTCCTGGCACGGTCCTTTTCCTGTCTCTTTTCATATCCTAAGTGATTGGCAGGACCGATCTCAGCATTGTCATCCATTTCCTTTGTTCGGATCTGTACTTCGATATTGCTTCTGGATGTATAGTCAAAGAAAGATATATGCAGCGATCTGTAGCCGAAATTATTAGGATTTTCTATATAATCCCTATAGTACTGCCTATAGCTTTCCGAGATCGTATTACTCTGGGTCTCTATCCCTGAAGGCTCAGGCTTGAACCCCCTTTCTTCAAGGAAATCAGGAAGAGCATCCGCAATCTTGTAAAGATACCCCAGCTCACGTTCCTGCCGGCTTTCTCCCGGTTTTAAGTGACATTGAGGCAATGATATCACTATCCTGTATGCTATAAGATCCTTTATTCTTCCTATCCTGTCCTTTATGTCCGACTCTGAAGGATATTTGCCGTTTTCACGATAATAGTCATAAATAAATTCAACTATATTTCCATTTATTTTTTCTTCAAGTCTTATCAGTGATTTTATCCTACCCTTGAAAGTAAATGCAAGAAATGGATATTTGTCAGCAAGATATTTATAAAAGTCGCGTATTTTCTGCGACTGTCCTGTAAGAAAATCATTATGTTCCAATAACTCTATCATTTGCAAAAGGCAATTGCTGTGTGCAAGGTCAACACCATTGTTGGTTTCCAAGGCGTAGTTTTTCAGATCCTGAGAATAGCAATGCAGGATCTTTACCACAGTATCACCTTTATACAAATAATCATTCAGTAGTATCATACTCTTCAACTTCTTCTCCAATTACAGAATAATAATCTGTCAAAAAATCTTACAGTGCCATTACATATATCTGGCACGGGTTATCGTCTCCCCAGATTTCAGGAATTACCTCAAACTCCTTAAATCCAAGGCTTAGATAAAAGCGATTGGTAATGTCATAGTCTTCATACATTCCCATTTTCACTGTTTTTACCTGCATGAAAGAATACCCTGCGTCTTTGGCAATTCTTTTGGCATTTTCAAAAAGCTTCCTGCCTATCCCTTTCCGGTGATGATCCTTTAATACACCCATCACAGCCAATTCAATTGTTTCCTTTCCGGTTTCCTTAAGGCACAGAAATCCGTTATAGTCATCAGCTTCTTTGGATGCAAGGAAAACCCATTTTACACAGTCTGCTATATATTTTTCCCTGCTCTCCTTGACTTCAAACCATTCGGTAAGTGCCTCAAGTATCTTTCTTGCAATAACTTGTTTTTCCTTTTTATCTTTTATCTCTACAATCATTTTACCACCCCAAAAATCATAAAAGGATCAAATCTTTTAAAAAATGTACATCAAGCCCTCGTATGGTTTTCACTTTTCCGTCAGCTATCTGCCAAAATTCTTCCCGGTAGTAATTTTCTTCTTTTTTCGAAGATTCGTTCTTTTCCAGAGGCAAACCATACTTCTGTGCCGCATATACTATGCGCTTGGCCATCTCTTCTGTATTACTGTCCCATATCTTACGGCGGCGGAATATCCTGTCGGGATGCGCAACTGCATCAAAGTACCCGCTCTCGATTCCTTCCAGAATAGCCTCTCCAAGTACTTTATATTCCAATTCCACCAGCTTTTCCTTATCCCAGTCGTAGGAATACCCTCCTTCGGGTAGCTCTGACATGTGCTGTCCAAGGAGCAGCATCTCAATTTCCGGATTGCTTCTTAACTCCTTATAGTATCCCATCTGGTCATACTTAGGAAAAAACTCTGTTTCAAGGCCGATATGTATATCTATCGTGTCGCTATATTCTTTCTTAAGCGCACTAAGCGTTTCTGTATACTCCGGCAACTCATTGTAAATCATCCTATGCTCTCTTTTGAAAGGATCCCCCGGAAACGGTGCGTGATCTGTAAACCATATGGTTTTGGCACCAAGATCTATAGCCTTTTCTATATATGATCTGTCAGGGATGTTTTCCGCATGCCTGCATCTGAAACTATGTATGTGGAATAAATCATTTCTACCTACTTCAATCACTATATTTTCCCTCATTGTTCTATATCCCTGACTTCCAGCTCTACATTATATTTCTTTCCCTTCTTTTCAAAACAACCGAGTTTTAGCTTATCCTCAGTAAAATTCAGAACCCTGACCTCACTCTTGATATTTTCAAGCAAAAGCAGTTTCCTTCCGTCCTTCTTTTCCTGTATTTGAAAATATATCTTGGGGATTCGTAAAGGATAACACCCGTTGCTTACATAATAATGCTGCAGTTCCTCATTCAGCTCCGGTATCCTCACTATAAGTATCCTTCTAACATCCGTCATTGTCGGATCAGCTACCCCATTATCATAACACTTAGCCATTTTCTTCGCTACCTTTTTCCCCTTAATTTGCTCGGAAAAGACCAAATAAGGCAGATACCATATCCCATAGTCGATAAGGCATAAAAAGGCAAGCCACTTTACTGGCGACAGTAGGAATCCCAACAGTATGCATAGACCACCCATACAGGGAACCCCACTCCTCCCTTTGATCATGGCCCCATAGGTCATTACAAGGAAGAACACCCCTATAGCACAAAGAAGTATGCACACTCCCCATTGAGTCACAAATTCGTTCACTTAAAGCTCCCCCAATATTCTTTCCTCTACATTTCTTCTTTTCAAAGCCACAATACGTCGCTCAGCGTCTGGCGCACGTTTTCTTCGCTGACCTTGATGAGTTTAGCCAGATACCAGGCTCTTTCCTCATCCGTCATTTCTTTCATCTTATCAGCTTCTTTTCCTTCCGTCATTTTGACTTTAAGTTCATTAAGCTCATTGATCTTTGATTCTGTTTTCCAGATAATCTCTCTTAACTTTTCTTCCTTCATCTCAAACATTTCATGCATCTCATCTTTGCTGCAGTTTCCGGAAAGAAGTTTAGAGATCTCATTTAACGAAAAGCCCATATCCTGAAGCTCGAGCAGAGCTTCGATCTGTTTCAGCTGATCTGCGGAATAATATCTGTATCCGGTCTCTTTATCCACTTCAACCGGTATTATCACTTTCTTTTTTTCATATACACGGAGTGCCTTTATCGATACTCCGGATATCGCAGCCAGTTCTCCTATTTTAAGAAGTTGAAAGTCTGAATCTTTCTCCATATTATACCCCTATATCGGGACATTGTCCCTTTATAATTTATCACAATACTTCTTCAACTCTCTCTGCACCCGGCAGATTTGTTTTCATACGCCCGATACAACTGTTTACCATCATCACACTCTTCATCATTTCCCCACGATACTGTGTGATCTTGAACATCCTGGCAACATCTTCTATCTCACTACCCATCATACTATTTCCCAGGAATAAAAGCAAGAGATATCCGGATATTCCTGAAAATGTATTTACCCCGGCAGCAAGCGCCGTCCTTTTATGTGCTTTCATATTGTTTTTCATGATCTCAAGGCTTTCTTCCTCAGCCTTTTTCATAACCAGTTCTTCACCTTCAAATATTCTTATAGCCTCCGAGGAGTTGACCACCGGCTCCATCCAGTTGGTGAACCTCGCATAATGTTCCCTGGATCTTTTCTTAAACACAGGTATTTTCCTTATGACCACGACACTGCTCAAGAAAAAGAACGGAAACATGACAGCAAGTGACACCAAAAGCATTGTACGGTTTAAGATAAACAGTACTATCGCTGACATGCTCATATTTACTACAGCTATCACCATATGCATGAAATTTATCGGTCCTACAAGGTAGAGATCCGTTTTATCTATGTCACTGTTCAGTCTGCTAATCCAATCCCCTGCTGACAGTTTCTCCATCTCCTGCTGGGTACGAGACAATAGCGACTTATATACCCTCATCCTGAGTTTTTTAATAAACCTGATATTTATCTTCATTGATACCACTGCCCAGACAAACATATTGTATCCGAACAACAATACTGTAAATAGCAGAAATATTCCAAAATTCGGAAAAAGCTCTCCTTCTTCCTTTCTTTCCACAAGACGTATGAAAGATTCCAGCATATTTGATGCAAGCACCGCATTCAAAAAGTCAAACGGTGCACGCAGTATCATCATTAAGATGAAGTCTTTCATCATGCCTGTTTCTTTTAATATCCTTATCACTTTTTTATTCATATGAGGACCCCGTCTTTTAGTACATATATCCTGTCATAACCTTCCAGATGTTTAAGCTGATGCGTCACATGCACTACGGTTTTATCTATAGCATATTCCATGATCGCATCCAGAACAGACTTCGTATTCTCACTGTCAAGAGCCGATGCCGGTTCGTCCAGCAAAAGCACCTCCGAGTCCTTGCACATCGCCCTCGCTATAGCTATACGCTGTGCCTGTCCTCCCGACAGTTCATCCGCCCTGTCTCCGATATACGTCTGTATCCCGTCCGGCAGAGTGTCCACCCAGCTTGAAAGTCTGGCCATTTTAATAACCTTTTCCAACTGCTCTTTAGAATAATTATGTCCCATAGTGATATTATCATATATGGATAAAGGCAAAAGCATCGGTGACTGCATGACTACAGATACCTTCCTGCTTATCTTTTCAGGGTCGCTTTCACCATCCACCGAAATCGTCCCATGATCAGCTCGATATAGTCCTGCCATAAGTCTTAAAAGCGTGCTTTTACCACATCCGCTTTCTCCCATTATCCCGACCTTTGCTCCCTTTTTAATGCTCAGGGTAAGGTTGCTGATTATCTGCTTATTGTCATATGAAAATGTAACTTCTTTTAATTCGATCATTTCACACCTCTTAATTTTGTATCTTGTCAAGATTTGTAATAAACACCTTAAAACCCGATATCCAGCTTGGCAGGTTCATGATAGTCTGTTTCAGAGTGTTCTGCATATTTAAGAATATTATCAAAGTACCAAGCATAACGTTTCCTTTCAGCACCATATATCCTCCGACTGTAAGCAGCAGAAGCAGCGGTACCCTGGAGAGCACACCTGAAAGGGAATTGTATAATGCGTTGAGCCTCTCCATGTCTGCTTCTTGCTCTCCCCAGCTGTTTAAGCTTTTTTCGTATGTGCCGATACACATCTCATCCCCGTTATATACCTTTACTGCCGGGAATGCATGCACCAAGCTGTAAGATACCCTGTTCATTTTTTCTTTTGCATCGAGAGCTTTTAACACGATGCCGGACAGTCTCCTGCTTGACCACTTAACATACAGCAGTATCAATACCGTAGGGATAAATATCACGAGAGTAAGCACTACATTTTGAAACAACAGGAAGAAGAACACAAGCACCCCTGTGAGCAGCAGATCGGTAATATCAAAGAAAGTATTCGAAAGATATTCATCCGCATGGGACAGTTCATTCTGTACCTGCGACATGACCGCACCGGTATCCGTATTTTTTCTATATTTCAACAAATTACCGATATACCCCATTCTTAAAGTATGTGCCATTTTTTCCGCGGCATATCTTCCAAAATAGTGTTTCACGTAAACCGTTACCGCATTACTTATCAAAAAACATACAAGTATAATTACCAGTTTAGCTGTGATCGGTTCCCTGCTTTCTATCCTGTTTACAAGCTCCCCGATATATACCATATATATCATCTGTGAGATATTTGACAGCATAGCCGTCCCCACTGCTCCTGCCACGTGTAACCTGTTTCTCCGTACCAGTAATCCTAATATCCGCATATAATTTTCCCTTCCGGTAAAAACTAAAAATATTTTCTTATGAAACAAGAATAAACCCTGCCCTAAGGGATGAGTCAAGCAAAAAATGTGCTTATATCATCAAAGATATAAACAAAGACCTGCTTTTTGCTGCAGGTCTTTAATCTTTGGATACATTATATTTACAGTTGTAATATTTTCATTCTGTTATCAGGTTCCTTACTTCAACCTTCTTTACTTTTCCTGCGACCATGTACGCGAAGCAGAAATAACTTAACGCTACAGCTACAACTGGCAGGAATACCGTGATAAAGCGATAGTCGATAACGAAGTTCACTATTCCCATGCTTCTAAGCAGATATGACAGTAATTGTTCCGAAAAAGCAAGGCTGAGAGTTGTCCCGATAATAATTCCGAAAAATGCTATTATCAGGAATCTCATCGCAAATTGCATCCTTAAGTTTGCTGAAGTAAAACCGAGGGCTTTATATATACCTATATCCGTCTTTTCCCGGACAAATGTCTTAGTACATACCATGGATACAACTACCAGTGCAAAAAATATCGATATTATGTAGATTACGGCTTTTATGGCTGCCGCCATCTGCTTAAATACGTCACTTGAAGTTCCGGGCTCATATATATCCACCGAACAATCCTCCGGTAGCTCCCTTTTTAACCTCTCTTCTATCTGATCAAGCACATCCGGGTCTGGATTTTTAATCTTATAGCCTGCCCAGTGTACCGAAAAATCATCTATCAGGGTCCTTGCGCCATCCCCGGTCATACCGAAAAACCTTCCTGTATCAATAAGTCCTGCGCAGAATCCAGTGACTATAAATTCGCCTTCCTTCCCGCGATATGCAACCTTAAGCTTGTCACCTATCTTATATCCCATATCTTCGGCGAACAGCTGTCCTACGACGATCTCATTATCATAACGAGGAACCCTTCCCTTGGTTATCACAAAGCCCTCATCATCCTCGCTTATCCTGCAGGCTACATTCTGACCGTCAAGGAGCATGTACTTTGTAGCCAGCCTGTAGCGTTCCGTATAGTCCGAATACTCCCTTATAACGCATTCCGTAAGTTCAAACTGTTTATTTACATATTCCGTATTTTCAGGACTGTATTCAACAGGTACAGCTATGGCCACATTTTCAGAAGTTGCACCCATGGCCCGCTGGGCATTATCCGATGTGGTGGCATCAGTCATGCCTGTAGTCGTAAGCAGGAAGAAAACTATCAGAGATGCTATGGCGATAGAAGCCAGATATCTTTTTTTACCTGATGTGAACTGTCTTAGTGCAATACCTGCAGAAAGGAATCTGCCCCTAACGGGGACATTCAGCCTACTGTCAAAGTAAACCTCCGAACGCCCGCTCGAAACCGCCCTTATGGGTGAAATACGACCGACCTTTTCTGAAATGAGCATTATAAATGCGGCAGAAAGAATCAGCAATCCCAAAAGGATGGCTGCGCTCAAAAGTATATCCACACTTCCATAGATTTTTATCCCTATAAGGGGCTCATATGCTCTTGGAAGGTAAGTTACCAAAGGTACGGCTAAAAGGAATCCGACAACTACACCGATAATTTCCGCCAACATATACTGTCCCAAGAATACCAGCTTTAGCCTTCTCGCATCAAAACCCTGCGCCTTAAGGATCCCTAAGTCCGTATAGTTAAGCTCCACGCTTGAAGAAATGCTGTTTGACATTACGACAAACACGATCACGGTAAGTATTATTACAAACGCCAAAAATATATTTAATGTAATATCGGGCATAATCCCCTGATAGTAAAGGCTCTCCGATTTTGTAAGGATTCCCGAAGCAAAGCTCCCCATTTCCGTGTCATTGTTAAGCACTGCTGCAAAGCGGCTGTCGCTAAGATCAGAATCATCCGCCTGAGATATATAAACTATATCATAGAGGTCATACAAAAGCTCCTGACTGCTTTCGACTATAACCTTTCTTTCTGCATATAGTTCTTCAAAATCCTCTTTTGAGATAAACGGTACCTTTAATCCGATAAATGTACTGCCACATACTGGTTCTTCTATAAGTCCCCTTATTACAAATGAATATGAGTCTTCTCCAAAACTAAAGGTTATGGAATCACCGATATGTACTCCCGAATCCTCGGCTAAGGCTCTCGGAAGACAGACTTCGCCTTTGCCTATATCAGGTATTTCTTCGAGAAATCCCGAACCCTCTTCATTCCAGAACCTGTCGACCCTTTCATTTATCTGCATTATCATGATACCGTTATTTCCCTCTTTCCCATTTGAAAACTTGAAACCATCCGGGGATAACGCTTTCAGGACCTCAACCTTTTTAACAAGCGGATGTTCTGCCACTTCATTCACCATATCCGAAGTCAAAAACCTGTCGCAGATGTTTAAGGTTATGTTCCCATCGTAAACACGTTCATAAGCTGCTCTAATGGAATCCGGGAAATTTTTCTTTAAACTGACTATCGCGGTAACGGACAGTGAGATGATCATCATAAGGATTATTATGCTAGTAAATGATCCTTTTTTATATTTGATGTTATTCTTTATAAGTACTAATACATCCATGGCGCACCTCCTACCATTCCATAGAATTAAGCCATGCGCCAACCTGTTTTTCGCGGCTCTTCTCATCTTCTGCCTTATACGGAGGAAGTGTAAGCTCGCCGATAATCTTCCCGTCTTCAAGATAAAGTATCCTGGTAGCACGGAGTGCCGCACGCATATCATGCGTTACCATAAGAATACTTTGTCCTTCACTGTTACAAGCTGTAAGCAGGTCAAGTACTTCAGTTGTATTACGCCTGTTAAGTGCTCCCGTAGGTTCGTCGGCAAATACAAGTGCGGGTTTATTGATCAAAGCTCTTGCTATCGCACATCTCTGCTGCTCCCCACCCGAACACTGTGAAGGAAGTTGTGTCTTTATCTTTGATATACCCATTTTCTCCAATAGTTCATCTGCGTATCTGTTTATCTCACTTACTGGACGGGATTTGTCCAAATACCCTGGTACGGCCACATTTTCAAAAAGACTTAAATTACTTACAAGATGTATCTGCTGGAAAACAAATCCGAATTTCGTATGCCTAAGCGCTGAAAGTTCACGCTCATTCATCTCGGTAATATTCTTCCCGTCTATCTCCACCCTGCCCGACGTGGCTCTGTCCATTCCCGAAAGGGCATAAAGCATGGTTGATTTTCCGGAACCTGATGCCCCCATTATGATTGTGAAGTCTCCCTCGTAAATATCCAGATCCGCATTGGATATAATGTGAACCTGTCCTCCGTTATGTGCAAAGCTTTTGCTTAAGCCTTTTGCAGAAATCAGTACTTTTTTCATTTTGAATCTCCTAAATATGATAACTAAAGTTTATACGCCATGCGTGCCTGCATGATAAACGCTTGTCACTTCGTATCATATGATATACTGAGACTTATTAAGAAGTAATTAAGAGATATAATTTTTTTAAATCCATTATAACGCCCCATCAATCAATTGCGATGATAGTCTGTGTTATGCAAGCTATCTCCTTAATTGGAAGCTTTAGGCACCGCAGGAAGCGTCACCGTCACTTCCAACCCTGGATTAAGGTTTTTAAGTTCAAGTTCTCCGCCCGATTGTTCGGTGATATATTTTACAATATAAAGTCCCAGTCCGGAACCGTTTTCATTCCCGCAGTTCCTTCCACGGTAAAATTTGTCGGTGATAAAAGGCATGTCTTCATCAGGAATTCCTTTTCCCCTGTCCCGGAAGTGGATTTGTACGGCACCATCCTCTTCAGTCATATATATATTTATTTCAGTCTTTGCATACTTGCGTGAATTGTTTATCAAATTTTCCACAAGCTGTGTCAACCTCTTTTTATCAGCCGATACCATCGCAGAAAAATCCGGTCTTCTAAAGAAAACATCTCCTCTTTCAGCTCCAATCTCACTAACCGCCTGCTCCATAAAGGAAGCCAGTTCAAACCCCTCGGGCTTTATCTCTATCTTCCCCATATCAGACAGTGAATGCAGGAAAAGGTCATTGGTAAGTGAAGTAACCTCATCGCACTTTCTCATAAGGACTTCAAGGTACTTCCTACGCCTTTCAGGGGATTTGTCAAGATTTGCCTCCAGACCTTCGGCATAAGCCCTTATGGAAGCAATAGGTGTTTTTATATCATGAGACAATGTGGCGATAACGGTCTTGTTATTTTCTATAGCCTCTCTTTCAGCTGCACGCGAACGAACTATCTCCTTACGCATACTATCAAAGGCCCAGGTAAAAGCACCGAAATAGTTGGAGCGTTCATAATTTAGCGGTACATTGAAATTGCCCTTTGCAATCTCGGTGGCAAACTCCTTCATCTTGTCAAATGGCTTAAGGATATTGATATAAACATACAAAAAGACCATCGTCATAAATAGGATGGTGAGTATGCACATCACTGTGCCGTTAAGCCTTGCCGAAGAGTTTTGCGTATTACTTTGCATCCCGTCCCTGAAAGCATCCAGCTTTTCTACAGCTACAGTGTATTCCCCTTTTTCTATCAGCCGGGATATCTCGTTACAATCAATTATTTCTTTTGAACGTAAATCTTCCGATGTTTCCTTCTTTGAATACAAAAACAGGACCACTGTTGCTCCAATAAGAAGCAGCGAAAACAAAACAGTAATCCTGAGAATTCGAATTTTCAAATTGTCTTTCATAGTTCGTATCATGCCGCAGGCATGCTTACACATCGGTGACGTGCCTGCATCATCACCGATGGAAATTTGAAAGTTCACTTTCAAATTCCTATCTCCAAAATGTAACCAACCTTATAAACAGTCTTTATGTACTTAGGGTCTGCGGGATCATCCTCCAACTTTTCTCGAAGCCATCTGATATGAACTGCGAGAGTAGTCGGGGCCACCTCCGAAAACGCTCCCCATACCTCACTAAGCAGCTTATCCTTGGGAAGGGCGATATTGGGATGTTCACATAGGTATGCCAGAAGGTCAAACTCCCTAAGTGACAGATTAACCTCCTTACCATCCTTCATTACGGTACGTGAACCTATATCAACAGTTATCCCACCAAATGTTACAGTCTTATCGTTCTCACTAAAACCGTAAGTCCTCCGCATAAGTGCTTTTATATGTGACAATAGTTCCTTCATGGAAAACGGCTTCGGAATATAGTCGTCCCCACCTATATCAAGCCCTATAATCCTGTCAGTCTCACTCGTCCTTGCACTCGCAAAAATGACGGGTACCTCAGATACACGGCGTAGCTCCTTGCACACATCAAAACCAATGGCATCAGGAAGATTTATATCCAGAAGAATCAAATCAAACTTCCTTTCCGAAAGCAACCCGAACGCGGTCTCGCTGTCTTTTGCACAGGTCACTCTATAGCCCTGATCTGTAAGCATATCCGATATTATCATTGATAAATCTTCATCATCGTCAATTATAAGTATGTCTCTTCTCATATTCGGTCCTTTTTAAGATAGACAACCGTTCCCTGTATTTCAAATCCTTCCGGAAACATATAACCCGGTTGGCTTCCTCAAAACCTCCATTATTCAACCTTAACGTACACCATTACTTTCTTTGTTCCTTTTCCATGTAATCCGTTTCCGGCGGCCGTAACTTGGATTTTTATTTTATAAATACCCTTCTTTATACCTTTTTTTACCGTAATCTTTCCGGTCTTGGAATTCACGGTTATCTTGGAATTTCCTGATACCTTTTTATACTTAACATTCCCTATCGCACCAGAAATATTTAATACCTTGCTTATCTTGATCTTGGTTTTATTTTGTGATGAAACAGTATAAGGATTGCTCTCAGAAGTCCTTTTTTTGACCTTTAAAGTATTCTTTTGCAGCTGTGGCTGATCTACCGTTGCCGTTTCATATGTCGAGTTTACCTCCACAATCCTTTGGTCAGGCGCTACTACATTCGAATATATCTTGTAATCCACACCCGAAACATGTGTGCTCAGATACACAGATAATGCCTCCTGCAATTCCTCACTGCCATTAAATATGATCTCAGAATCCGCACCCTCTCCCATTATTACAGCAAGGCCCTTTGTAGTCCACGAATTATCGACAATGATGCCTCCATTATCGGCATCGTATATAAGATCTTCTCCCACTTTGATTGTCATCGGAGTTCCTATACCGTCACTGTATTCATAGGTCATCTTAATTCCGGACATCTGTTGAAATGCAACAGATTCTTTATCCGGATAGATGCCTCCGGATAGTGTGTTCTTCATAAGCTGCAAAATATCACTCGCTGAATACTCTTTAGCTCCAATAGTCGCATTCAGCCCAAATATGCTTACCAGAGTGTTCATGGTAATATAGCCAGGTTCTACGGAAGATCTTATTGCTACACCCGGGAAAAGCATGAAATCATAATCCGTACCCGTCTTCTCCGAGGCACATAGACGAATGATGTCAGTAACAAAATCACCCAGATTGGTCTCGTTGCCACGGATGGTACCGCCATTGTTTTTTGCTGAAATCCTTTCAGCATTCAAAAAATAAGATGTTACACTAAACGGTGTGTCCAGATCTGCCGTAACCCTTGAAAGATCGGCATCGACCACTTTCTGTACCGCTTCGTCCGGGGTAATAGACTCTATTTCGTCATTTGTGAAGACTTCTCCCTCTTTTTTCACTACTGACCCATCCTTTACATAAAGCTTCATAAGCCCTATGCATGCCCCAAAACTCTGTGCCTGATTTACAAATACCTGTTCATCTCCGACATAACATCCCTTGCCCTCGCCTATTATGGAATGTGAATGTCCATCGATATACGCATCCATTCCGGTGACGGAATTAGCTAAAAGCCATGAATTGGTATCATTAGCATCAGCTTTTTCCGTAGATCCTTCACCTTTCCACCCGGTATGCCCAATACCGACTATGACAGATGCCCCACTGCTTTTAAGCTTGTCAATACTTGCCTGAGCGGCATCTACAGAACCTATCGAAGTACTGTTCTCATCCTGATCAGGTCTGCCGCTGACCGTCAATCCGAAAAGACCAATCTTTGTTCCTTCTGAAGTAATAAATTCTATAGTCTGTTCATACGGATATTCTCCGTGTTTCAGAATGGGCAGGTTTAGCTTAGAAAAATCAAGTGAGCCATCTTCCTTGAGCATTACTTTATCATACATATCAGCAAAATCCGGATTTCCGACTTTCGTTTTATACTCTTTGGCATATACATTAAGATCAATATCCTTGGACAAAACAGAATTTGCGCAGATTGTCTTTGTATGAGTATAGAGCGAAGTAAGAAACAGATTGTATGCTTCCCGGTTATCCATATCTGCTCCAAAATCATTATTCCCCGGTACGATAACATCATATACCATATCCACGAGCTGGGGGATTAACTCTCCCTTATAATAACCGGCTACAGCCTCGCCACCACCATAAATATCACCCGCAGATACCGTTAAAACAAGCGCGTAATCCCCTGAAGCCTTAAGCGAATCAGCCAGCCCCTTTACATACGGCTCAACCTCTATATGCCCATGTACATCGTTGGTATGAATTATCGCAATGACCTCATCATATGATTCACCGGCCCAGACTATCAGGTTTGAAGATGGGAGTCCGCCAATCACTATAGACAGTGACATTAAAAAAACAATAAATGCATTTTTAACTCTCTTAAATTTCATTTTATACCTTCCTTCTATTTACAAACACTGGAATTACTAGAAATAGTATACCAAAATCGATCTTTTAAGTCAAATTCCATACGGCCGTATAAATCAAAAACAGTGGAATAAGATCTCTCCTATTCCACCGTTATATTTTTCCTATACGCTCAGCTTCCTGATGAAGAGCCTCCGCTCGAGGATCCGCTATATGCTGCCTGTCTGTCACGGATCATATGCTGAAGGGTAACAAGTATAGCTACAACAATTTCCTCGTATTCTCTCCTGTAAATATCGATGCAGTATTTGTCGTGGATCGACAGCATTTTCTGACCGATAACTGCAATAATGCTTCCGTTCTGATCGTAAAGCTCAAAGTTCAGTCCAAGTATATTGCCTTGAAGCTGCCATCCAAGTCCTTCAATATTTGTAATATCTTTTATGATATGCAACACCTCATTTGAAAGCTCGAATTGAAGTCCGTCCGCCATAGTAATATAATGACGCTCATGAATTGAAAAGAACTTCCTCTCTATATGAGCCACCATCTCGCCTGAAACCTTGAAAACGTCTGTCTTATCGTGCAGAGAAATAGCTTTTGACCTTGCCTGATAGATGATATTCTCATTTGAATCTGTGATATCAATATGATGATGAAGAGTAAACACCTTTGTGCTCGTAAAAAGAGAATATGCAGGAACTCCAAAGTTGCTTACGTTATTTACATTTGCTTCCTCTCCTGCACTGTGAAATCTATGGACTTTTGAAAATACACCCATATCCGTAACCTCCTTATGCCACCAATTTATCACACAGATGAAATTAAATAAAGATATTCTGAAGCAAATTAAGCTACCTTATTCTGCCGTTTTTTTACACATTTCAAAACATCTTATCTGACCATTTCAAAAAGGACTACCCAAACCTCTAGCCAGATAATGGCAGTCCTCTTTTGTTATTCACAGGATTATTTTATAAGTTTCTTCAACATAGTAATAACAAGTGCCAGATCTTCATCCTTTGCTTTAGATGCCAGTTCAACAAGCTCTGCAATCTTTTTATTTGTATATACAGGCTTTGTTTCCTCTTTTGTGAAATTTTCTTTGAGAGATTCCCTAAGTACTTCAAAGGCCCTTCCAACGGAATGCTTAATTTCCTCTTCATATTCGCCGACCCATCTGGAAGCATCCTCCGGTGTAATATCCTTCTTCTTGCCGGATAGTTTAGCTTTGCTTCCGGAGAGCTTTATTGCAGACATCAAGGGATCCTGCGGGGCAGCCTGCTGTTTCTTAACTGATGATTTCTTTTCAGGAGCTTCATTTTCTACTGACGGAATATTTGTATCAACTGCCGGCTTTACGACTTCCTTTTCCGGTATCTGTCCTTCTTTTACCGGCTCCTCTGAAATCTGTCCTTTCTGGTTAAAAAACAATTGGGCAATATCAGAATAAGCCTTTTTCTTTTTGGGTTTTGCCTGTTTAGCAGGCTTTTCCTTTTTCTCCTCTTTTACAGCCTCCGGCACAGGTTTTGGTGTCCATACATGTTCCTCTGAAAAGAATTCGTCTTCAAGCTCAAACGCAGCCTTGACCTTCGACTTTAACCTGGCATAATTCCTGCTGTCCTTATTCAGCCCCGAAAGATAATTAAGTACTACCAGTTCAGAAACCCCTGCCCTTTCGGCAAAAGCCTTCTCGTTGATATTATAGCGTTCCATCAGTTCCCCAACAATTTCATGAGCTTTTCTGTCTTTTCCCATCGTAATAAATACCTTCCCTTTCCAATTTTTACATGTCACTCCCACTTTTTCCAAACATCAGGCTGATAGCCCAAAGTAGACTGCTTACCGTTTCTGACTATGGGAGTCTTTATGATCTGCTGGTTTTCAAGTATTTTACTAAGCCTGTCTTCTTCAGCGATATATTTCAGGAGCGTGACCGTCTCCTTATCCTTAGCATCAGGATTTATGAGGTTATCTATTCCACCGTTTACCTGAGCTACTGCAGTAAGTTCCCCTTTACTCATGCCCTTTTCTGACATGTCAACGAACTGATATTTAATACCACGTTCTTTGAAAAACCTCTCCGCTTTCCTGGTGTCACTGCACTTCTTTGTTCCAAAAATCTGTATGTTCATTATCACTGCTCCTTATCGTCTGGCAGATGCCCGGTGCCAAAATGTCCAGCCCGATATTCCCTGCTTCTTTAACAAAACGCTTTATAGGATCGTCCCATGCATGTTCAGACAGTACAAATGAACCCCAATGAACCGGTACTGAAAGTCTGGCTCCAACCTTTTTTGCCATATGGACCGATTCTTCCGGATACATATGGCTGTAATGCCACTTCTCATTATACTGACCGCATTCCATGAATGCAAGGTCAAAATCACCGAACCGTTCATGAATAAGCTCAAAATGCCTGCCAAGACTACCGTCCCCACTGTCAAAGAAACTGTGGTATGGGGTCTTTATAACCCATGAGCAGTATTCCGTTCTTTTCTGCCCTGTAAGCCGTCTGCCGGAGAAATGTCTTGAAGGAGTGCAGTTAAACTCCATACTCCTAAAAGTGGTATTCTCCCACCATGCCAGGCTCACTATCCTGTCCCGGTCTATCCCCCACTTTATCAGATGCTTTTCTACTCCAAGTGGTACAATGTATCTGCTTACTTTTTTGTCAAGTGCTTTTATCGTTCTGGGTTCCAGATGATCATGATGGTCATGGGTTATCAGTACCACGTCGATATCCGGCAGATCAGAAATACCTATAGGAAGTTCTGAGAACCTTTTCGGTCCCATCCAGGGAATAGGAAAAAACCTTTCCGTAAGAACCGGATCAATTAAAACATTCATCCCGTCCGATTGTAAAAGCACCGATGAATGTCCAAACCATGTAAACTTATATTCCCCGATATCGCTAGGTGAAAAATCCGGAGTTGATGCATGGATCTTCTTTGCAGGAACTGTTTTTTCTTTCGACAGTTTCCTGTTACTCTGCATCCCTTTCAGCTCCCATTCTTTAGGATATAAAAATTTGTTTCCTAAAATATATGGGTTCCTCTTTATGTACTCCTTTAAGTCTTTTTCCGTCGTATTTGCACCAAACGGAGGATAAAGCCTAAACACTGCTTCAACTCCTCCTATCAGGGATAATGAACCTAAAGCAAATTTTAGAAATCTACTGCCTTTTCTCACTTTATAAATACCTTTTTGAATGCCTCAAAATTCTTCTCTGAACCAGGAGGACAATATACTGCAAACTCTATCTGACTGAAAACATGAGGGAATACTTCAAGTGCTGTACGATATGCCTCAGCAACCACATTGGGATCGTTTTCAAAGGCTCCGCATCCGAATGCTCCCAGCACCAGGATATCAGCCTTTTTAGCTGCAGCACAGGTGAGCATGTGAATAGCACGCTTAACATGATATCCGAACATCTCGGCGTCATTCATAGACGCACCGTTATTTATCAGCTGGAAATGTATATTGGATTTGCTCCTTAAATCGGGTGCTGCCATGGTGATCACATCGACCTTTACCCAGTCCTCTTTCGGCATTCTTCTGGGAAGATCAACATCTGTCTTGCAGATAACCACACCCTCTGTATACACAAGCGAATCTGAAGCCTTAGGCGTATTAAGCTCATAGTGATGTTTATAAAAAGAATTCCTAAGCGTCATACGGTCTAGCAACGGATACAGTGTCGAGGTCCTGCACAGACATTCCTCCTGGGCACCGGCTCCCTTTGTAACTGCCCCGCCCGGACAAAATGCGTTAGCGAAATTTAATACCGCAATCTTTGCTCCGGGATTTTCTTTATTCAGCCTCATGGCCGCCTGATAGCTCCTGTCCCCCGAAACAGTTATTTTCATATTTTTTATTTCCGACAGATCATAATCCGGATAATCGTCTTCATAAAAAACTTCGGTATTTTTCTTGGCTGCTGATATAGAAGCAGCAAGGTCATCATCCTCATTTATCCAGTTCATGGTGTCCTGAAAAATATCTACTCTCTGCTCACGTGTTGACATATACGCCCCATCCTTTCCCCATATTTTTATATTGTTTTCTCTCCGTTAACATTATCCTCCGGAAGACTATAAAACTATATTTCATATGTAAAGTATAACAAAAAGCTTGCTTAGCGTCAAATCAGTATTTATCCTGCACTATTATTATTTGCATAAGATTTTATTATCCCACAGAGTATCTGAACTACCTTGTCCATCCCCTCGGCAGTAATATGTTCAAAATGACCGTGATATGCATAGCCGCCTAACCCTAAGTTCGGACATGGCAGTCCTCGGAACGAAAGCTGCGCTCCGTCCGTACCACCTCTGACAGGTATTTCCATAGGGCTCATACCCAGTTCCTCAATGCAGCGTTTTGCGGTTTCAACGATATGCATATGAGGACGTATCTTGTCTATCATATTCCTGTATTGGTCTGTAACCGTTAATACAACCGTTCCGGGGAAGTATTTTTCATTCATGGTTTTTTCTATCATACGGAGTGTATTTACTTTAGCATCAAACAAATACGGATCATGGTCTCTGACGATATATGAAATTTCAGCCTTTTCCACATCTCCGATAATATCCGTCAGATGGTAAAAACCTTCCCTCTTCTCTGTATGTGCAGGTGTTTCAGCAGCAGGCAGCATATTTGCAATCTCGCATGCCAGTAAAGCTGCATTTACCATTTTGTTTTTTGCGTCTCCGGGATGGACGCTTATACCTCTGATCTTAAAAACCGCCTTTGCAGCATTAAAATTCTCATACTCAATCTCATTTTCGGCACCGCCATCAACCGTATATGCAAAATCTGCCCCAAAAGCTTCAATATCGAGAAGCTCGGCACCATGTCCGATTTCCTCATCAGGAGTAAATGCGATTGAGATCGCCCCATGAGGTATCTGATCACGTATAATGGTTTCTGCCATGGTCATTATCTCTGCTATGCCGGCTTTATCATCAGCACCAAGCAATGTTGATCCGTCGGTTGTTATCAGAGTGCGCCCCTTAAGTGTTTTTAGGTGCGGGAACAGTTCCGCGGACAGAACCTGCCCATTTCCAAGTTCAATATCGCATCCGTCATAATTTTCATGTATACATGGATGAACATTCTCGCCCGAACTATCAGGTGCCGTATCCAGATGTGCGATAAATCCTATCTTCGGCGCATTCTCATATCCGGGAGAAGCAGGGATATGTCCGACTACATATGCATGCTCATCTACCGATGCATCATTTATTCCAAGAGCTTTCATCTCTTCTGCCAGCTTGAATGCCAGGTCAAACTGTCTTTTTGTAGACGGCACTGTATCTGAATTCTCATCACTCGTTGTAAATACTTTTACATACTCCACTAAACGCTCATAAGCTCTCATAAATTTGTCATCTCCATCGTTTTAAACTTAGTATCCCTTTTTCCTGTCGACCAGGTATCTCATCTCTTTGCCTTCAGCATAATTGATCAGGTCCTCACAGAACATTTCCACATTTCTGTTCAATGTATGTTCCAAAGTCAGATTTCCGGCTACGTGAGGTGTGATCAGAAGATTTTTTGTTTTCCATAGCCTGCTTTCCTCAGGAAGCGGTTCGGTTCTAAAGACGTCCAGGGCAGCTCCAGCAAGTCTCCCACTGTCAAGGAATTCTGCCAAAGCATCTTCATCAATCGCAGAACCTCTTCCCACATTTACAATATATGCATCTGAAGGTAGGAGCGCCATTCTCTCCCTTGACAAAATGTTTTCGGTTTCTTTTGTTGCAGGAAGGCTCATTACAAGCAACTCTGTTTCAGGAAGTATGCTGTCGAGTTCTTCAACCTTCATTACACGATCAAAAGCCGCCTCATCACACCTGCCGCTTCTGCATACTCCAACAATGCTTTCAGGCTCAAACGCCTTTGCCCTGCGTGCAAAACTGGTCCCTATATCTCCTGTGCCCAAAACCGTTATCCTGCAGTCTTTCAGTGATTTCTGGGGTTTAGGCACAGCCCATTTACCATTAATTGACGCTGCATAATAATCCGTAATATTTCTCATCATCATAATCGATACGGCTATTATGTGCTCCGCAATTGTTACCCCATATGCCCCTGCGGAATTTGTTAGCAGACATTCCTCATTTGCAAAGCTGTCCGGTCTCATTAAAAAGTCAACGCCTGCAGATGGAACACAGAGCCACTTTAATTTCTTGCTTGTTTTTGCAAGTTTTACTGCAAAACCATATACTATTTCAGCATCCTGGAGATCGCTGGTTATTTCATTTTCCGATTGCAGAAAATAAACCTCCGCTCCAGCTTTAGCAGCTGCCGACATGATAGTTTCTTTTTGTTTATCCTTGATCACCGTACTGATTACCAGTATTTTCATCATAGCTCCTTATACAGTGTTATTATATATATTATATAGATGTTATTAATATAAGTTCAGTATTTAATATATATAAATTTAGCCCATCATTTCTGATGGGCTTTACGACCATCCGATGGTATTTTATTTCTTTATGCCTAATTTTTTGGCCTCGAAATCCTTATATTCTTCATCGGTATATTTTCTTTGCTCATAATCATGAAACTGATTCTTAGCCTTTCGTCCGGAAAGGGAAGCCTCCGGTCTGTTTTTTTCCGCAAGCTTGGCAACGGCGTATTCTTCATGAGCGTTAAAGAGCAAAGTAACTATATAGTTTTCATTTATCTTAGATCCTGTCTTCTGTTTATCTTCTATCTTTTTAAATACAAATCCTATTTCCTCAGGAGTCAGATTCAAAAGCCTTTCTGTAACTATGATCGCAGGTTTAACAGATTTTCCTACTTTCATAGAATCTTCCCTTGAATTCAGCTTTTTGTACAATATGTTCATGATAAGGTCAACTGCTTCCTGGGGCATGCCCTGTTCTGAGCAGAGCTTGCCGCCGTTATTGAACTTCTCACAGATATACCCGTACCCGTAAATTTCTTCATTTACCTTATTGCCCGGTGCTGAATAACCTTTTCTAATGGCCTCTATGAGGAATCCAACCATGTTTTCTATCTCCGCACCATAATCATGCATATATGCACAGGCAGCCTCTACCCTATGGATATCACCGTCGGCAGCTTTCATCAGCGCATTAAGGTCATCAAATGACAGGTCAATACCTGCTCTGTCGCTTATATCTTTCCTGAACCTTTCCTGATGTCTCTCTTCTTCTGCCTTCTTCTCTTCATCTGTCGGCTCTACTATCTCAACCTTGCTCTTATAATCAAATTTTTTATCCCAGCGCACAAAAAACCTAAGGCCATTTACAGACTGGCCCTTTTTCATCATTTCTGTCCTGTAATGGATATCAGTTGCATGGTTTTCAGAACAGAGTCCGTCAAATTCCTTATCTCCATATCTGTAAAAAGACTCCTTGAACCCGTTTATTGCAAGCGAAGCAGACGCCAGGGTCCTACGTCTGAAATTATACCAGTTATCATACATCCTGCCGCCGTTATCAGATTGAGACGCTTTTTTCAGGCTCTTCTCTGCATCTTCCCACTTGCCGTTTCTTATATAGTCCCTGGTCTCCTTTTCGCCCGGATCCTTAAACGATACCTGGTTTATAGATATAAGGAACTTAAACTCTGCAAGATTAAATTCAACACAGTATTCCGTGAGAGGTTCTTTCTTTCTTACCTTTGTCTGGAGATATTCCGCGTATGATATCTCTTCCTTTAACAGCTGATACATATTGAAGCTCTGAAGGTCCTTGAAATCAGCCATCAGGTCAAGAGAAAGCATAGTTCCGTTCCCTTTTGAGCAAAGAATCTTCTCTGCAAGGTCCGGATTCCACTTTATAAAGACACGCCCATTTTTACGATCATAAGTAGTTCCTATTATACAGTTCTGGGAAGAGAGAACATCCTTATCCCCACTCTTTACTGTCGTAAATATGGTCCAGTTCTCCTGGAACAGCTCCTTATTCATGTACTCATTAAGGAGATCATAATACCGGCTTGTCTTTATCTTCAGCATTGATTTGAGCTCTGATGTCCTGAATTCAGAAACCAGGCCATCAGAGAAATCGTTATTAGTCGTTTTATATATATCCGCAAGATAAAGACCCTCTTCAGTATCCGCATAATCGCTCTTTTTTCTCATATTTGCGGTTGCAATCGCAGCAAGGAGAATCTTCTCACTCATAAGAGAGGTTGTGCCAACTCTTTTAATGAGCATATTGGCCTTCTTGACGAATACCGGTACATCTATATCATATTTTTCTTTCTGCTCATACATCCTGTATTGCCCTGTATTAGGCTCTAGGTAATACAGCTGCTGGCCATTTTCCAGATTAATATCGGACATGCCTCTCCCCTCCTATTTTTCCTATATGATTTAGATTGTAACGGACTTGTTTACTGATGTCAAGCATTTTTAATTCATTTTGTACGCTTTTTTGTAAAAATATTTTCAAAAAGCGTACAGTCTGAACATATTCAATCTGTACGCTTCTGTTTTAACTTGTTTTTTTAAAGCGTACGATCTGAACCCTGTACAAGTTAGGACACTTCAATCTGTACGTCTATTTCTTTGGTTGCATTATAAAAAGCGTACAATCTGAACATTTCACGATATTTGAGGTTTATTTCTTGTTCAGATTGTACGCTTTTCTACTTTATAAGACTTATTTGCTGCGTACATATTGAACAAGAAACCCCAGAAAACGCTTTATTTAACACCAGTCTGTACGCTTTTCCGTTTTATTATCACCACAAAAACGTACAAACTGAAGTCCCATAGTTATAAAATACTTCTTTCATTATCAAAAAGCGTACGCACTGAACATCTCCTCATATTTGAGGCTTATTCCTTGTTCAGATTGTACGCTTTTCTACATGTAAGACTTATTTGCTGCGTACATACTGAACAAGAAGCCCCAGAAAATGCCTTATTTAACGGCAGTCTGTACGTTTTTCCAGTTTATTATCACCATAAAAACGTACAGACTGAAGTCCCATAGTTATGAAATACTTCTTTCAATATCAAAAAGCGTACGGACTGAACTGTATCGTGTACAAATACGCTTCAGTTGGTACGCTTTTCAAGTTCAATATGAACGTTTTTTTACTTCAGTCAGTACGCTCCTGTCATATATTGTACATTTAATCCGCAGTTCACTCCGTACGCTTTTTAGTTTCATATGGTACGCTTCTCATATACTGAGAGTACGTTTTTTCGGTTCACCCTGTACGCAGTTCATTAATATTTGTATCTCAAAACCCTTTAATAGTCTATGTTTTCCAAAATTTCTGGGTTTCAAAAGTAAAACATAAACTTAAATAATTGTAAAAGAACTATTATTTAAAAAGAAATATTAATTATGTTTGTTGTGATTATAATCCTTTTTTATCAGCATGTTCCCTCAGAACGTCAAGTATGTATTTATTCAGACTCTTGTCATCTTCTACCGAAGCATTAAATAGTTTTATGTAAAGGCTTTCAGGAAGAAGGATCATAAACTTTTTAGTAAGGCGCTCTCTCTCAGGCCTTTTTAATAATGTCGGAACAGGAGCTACTTCAGGCATGGATGTGTTCGCTTCTTTTTTTACCGAAGTCTGAGGAGATTTTATGCTTTCCTTAGCAGGTGCTTTTTTATCAGGATTTTTTTTGCCAGATGTATTCTCAGCTTTGTTAGCTGATGTTGAACTCATAAATGCAAGTGCAGGATCCTCGATATTGTTAAGTCTGTCTTTTTTCGCCATGATCATTTCCTTCCTTTCTTAGCTATCTTCTTTTCGTCTTTTAGAAATTCCTCTATAAAATCATTATAGTCAAGTGCTGCGTTACACTTGGGTGCATAAGTGAAAAGGTTTTCTCTGGTAGCCTGCGCTTCTTTTACAGCTGCACATTCACGGATCTTTGTAGAGTATACCTTGGTGTTCATACGCTTGGCGGTATCATCTAACATAGTAAGAAGCTCTTTTGTTACGAGTATTCTTGAATTACATCTGGTCACAAGTATGCCGGATATTTCAAGACCTGGATTGCAGTATTTCTTTACTGCGATTATTGAATTGTAAAGATCTCCAGTACCCTGAAGCGAGAATATCTCAGCCTGTACCGGGATTATACAGGAGTCTGCAGCTGTAAGCGAATTGACAGTAAGTACCCCGAGTGAAGGTGGCGTATCAATTAAGCAGTAATCATACTTGTCTTTTACCTCGTCAAGAGCCTCACGAAGCCGGAATTCTTTTCCTGTATCATTGATGCTGGAATCAGCAACGGACAACATGCCACTGGCAGCTACAAAGTCTATACGTTCGCTGGTGGGTATGATTGCTTCAGTAATCGTGTTTTCTTTGAGAATAACATTATAAGAAGTTATTTGAGGGTTTTCTTTAACTGTTATATAGGTTAAGTTTCTTTGGGCGTCAAGGTCAATAACGAGTACTTTCTTTTTCTCTCTTGCCAGTCCAAAGGCTAGTGCGGATGCCGTAGTGCTCTTTCCTACGCCTCCTTTTCTGTTGATTATACAGATAGTTCTCATGGGGTCTCCTTTGACAGATTCAAAATTAAATGCGATACATATCTATAAAACATCTATATAATATCTGTATATCATATGTGATTTGACCGGATAACATATGAAATACATATATACCAGATAATCATATAAACCAAATGCGGTTATGGCGCAAAATAGATATGGGACAATTATGTACACTATATAATAATGTATAGCATATCCTCTTTAAAAAGTCAACTAAAATATATGTAGTATATGCAAATAAAATTTAGATCAGATAATGATATTAAATAGATAGAATTCAAATAAGATATAGTCTATAGCAAATATACAACAAATATTAATAAATATTATATAAAAAATAGATATAGTAAAAATATTATATTGATATATATAAACATAAATATGAAACAATATTTAATAAGAGCAAAATATAAACCAAATATATATAAGATAAAGAATAAAAGCATATAAGAATATTATTAATACATAACTAGTGACAAATAAGAGAAAAATAGAAACCATATATAAAACAAATAAAGACCAAATATATATAATAACCATATAAAAGCTATGATGATGAATTATTAGATGCATATATTAACTAAATATTAGATAGTGATAGCACAGAATATATATAGATATAATATAGATAAAATATAGATTATAACATATAATATACAGACCATGCCAATGCTTAGTAAATCGCCCCAATATAATTACAATGTTAGATATTTGGGGTTACGATATTATCCGTACAAGATAATACGTTTTGAATGCATTGAAAATACATATCAAGTTATGTTACCATAAATATACAAGCAAAGCGGTTCAATGGTTAGAAAAAGTATAATAAAGGAGAAAGGTCTAATGAAAAATCAGAATGATACGTATAAGTTATGGAATGGGGTAGAAATTCCTTGTGTTGGTTTTGGAATGTGGCAAACACCGGACGACTCAGTTGGAGTGAAGGCTGTAAAAAGTGCAATTGAAGCTGGATACACACATATAGATACCGCTCAGGCATATGGCAATGAGGAGTGTGTAAAGCTTGGCATAAAGGAAAGTGGAGCGGATAGATCAAAGCTCTTTATCACCACAAAACTTTGGAACAACAACCATAGTTATGATCTTACTATGAAATCATTTGAAGGTTCATTAAAGAAACTGGGTACTGATTATGTGGATCTTTTCCTGATTCACTGGCCGAACCCTGCACCATTCAGAAATCACTGGCAGAAGGCAAACGCAGAATCATGGAAGGCTATGGAAGAACTTTATGAAGCTGGTAAAATCCGTGCTATCGGTATCAGTAATTTCCGAAAGCATCATATTGAAGCTTTACTTGAAACCGCAAAGATCAAACCAATGGTAAATCAGATAAGACTGTGTCCGGGAGAAACACAGGATGAGACAGTTGAGTACTGCAGGTCACTTGGAATGATACTTGAAGCATATAGTCCTTTGGGCACTGGAAAGATATTTGGTGTTCCGGAAATGAAGAAGCTGGCTGATAAATATGGAAGGAGCATTGCTCAGATTTGTATTCGCTGGAGCCTGCAGAGAGGTTATCTGCCTTTACCTAAATCAGTAACTCCTTCAAGGATAGAAGAGAATCTGAAGGTATTTGGTTTTGAACTCGATGAGGCAGATGTTCGGTTAATAGCCGGCCTTACGGGATGTGTGGGATTATCAGGTAATCCCGATACAATGCCTTTCTAAATATAGTAAATGGCAGGTATGAGCAAATTTTAATATCAAAATTTGTAACTGTTCAGCACCACACTGATTTTTTGTAAAAAATTATTGTGCAAAGTGCCGATTTTTCCTTTGCTTAGTTATTATAGTTGTCAACTCAATGTTGATGATTCACGGTTTATTGTTAATGTAGCGGCACGGATTTTTATATTATACGATTCTATTGCCGGTCAAACCGAAAAACATCCCATTTTTTGTACTTTTTATAGCTCTACATTAACACAAACCAAAAAATTTAAGGCTTATTTCATTCGTCATTTTGACGAATACCAGCCGTGGTCCGATTGGACTTTCCCCTTGTTTTCTGGTATAATTAAGCTATCGAAAACAGATGAAGGGAGTAGCCGATATGCCACCTTATACACCGGAATTCATACAGTTTGTTATGCAGCAGAATAAGGAACTCAAAGAGCAGAACGCCTCCCTGCTTGCAAAAGTTGATAAACTGAGTCAGACTGTAGATGATATGGCTCAGACCATAAAAGAACTGAACGAAAAGCTTAACAAAAACTCTAAGAACAGTTCGAAGCCGCCATCATCTGACGGTCCCAAAAAGCCTTCACCCAAAAGCTTGCGTGAACCATCAGGTAAAAAGGCTGGCGGCCAGGAAGGTCACAAGGGTAAAAACCTGTCGGTTCTCGACAAACCGGATACCGTACATAAATGTATGCCGGAGAAGTGCAAATCCTGTCCCCGCCGTTCCAAATGCGAAAAGCGTGCAAAGGTTCTGGATACAAGGTTTACTGTCGACATGATTACCCGAACCAGTACCACGGCACATGAATTATGCCAGGTAGAATGTCCTATGTCAGGTGAAACCATGAAGGGAGCATTCCCAGAAGGTATCAATGCACGAGTGCAGTATGGAGATAACCTTAATTCATTTGTGGTTGCCCTCAATACTGTTGGAGCTCTGAGCATCAACTGTACCCACGAGATCCTGAGCGGCGTATTCGATATACCCATCTCTACAGGGACCATCAACTCAATGGTGTTGCGCGCATCGTCCAAGATGTCCCAGACGGTTGAGGCCATCGGAGAAATGACGCTTAACGAATACAACATCAATTGCGACGAAACCGGAACAAGAGTAGACGGGAAGAACAAGTGGGTACATGAAATATCATCTCCGTTGTATGTCTTTCTCAGGTTGCACGATAAACGCGGCAAAATAGCCATGAATGATATCGGGCTACTTAAACGGTATCACGGCATCGTCACGCATGATTGCTGGAATTCCTATTGGAGCTGCGAAGGCGATTTCCGGCATTCGGTATGCTGTGCCCATCTGCTGCGTGAGCTGAACGGGGTGATGGAGAATTATCCCGAACAGGAATGGGCGAAAAAGTTCTCGTTGCTGCTGATGGTAATGAAAGACCTTCGTGACTCAGCAGTAAGCAATGGGCGTACAGCCCTAAGCGAGAATCATCTGAACAAGTTTGATGAAGTATATGATAAGATCATCAGACTTGCCATGGATGAAAATCCTCTTCCTGCAGACACAGTAAAAAGGAAAGGCCGGAAGAAGAAGGGTAAGGTCAGGGCCTTGATAGAAAGGCTACAAAAGTATAAGGGTGAAGTATGCCTTTTTACCAGGGACTTTAAAGTACCATTTGACAATAATCAGGCCGAACGGGATTTTCGAATGGTCAAAACAAAAACCAAGGTATCCGGTTGTTTCAGGACGGACGAAGGGGCAAGTGCCTACCTTACGATCATGTCATATATCGGTACTGCTAAAAAACACGGAATCAACGCATTTAAGGCAATT
>JAFYYN010000097.1 GCA_017557525.1 Lachnospiraceae bacterium | reverse complement strand
GTTCTTACTGTTTTTTGGGTCGTAGCATTTATTGCTACCGTTCAACTTGTTGCTTCTCGCAACTCATCCTTCCGGATGATGAAATTTTAGGAAATTTCAAGGTTGTCATGCTATTCAGTTATCAAGGTTCTTACTTGCTTTCCGCTCTCAAAGGTGAACCCCTGAAGTGCGTCAGCGAATGGTATTATATCACCCACATTTTTGTTTGTCAACACTTTTTTTAAACTTTTTTTAATCTTTTTTAAAAAACTTTTTTGAGTCTCCTTAAACCTTTGAAATTTCAGTAAAAAACAGACTTGGGATGCCCCTAAATCATGGCATCCCAAGAACAAATTTTCATATTTATCATTTACTATATGTTACGTTATGCTTTGTTATGTACAAATCTATAGGATTTATCATTTAAGCATGCCAAACAATATATCCACTATCGGGTTATGATCATAGAACCAGGTCAGTATCTCACTCTCAGCTACCTGCGATATAACACTTGTACCAAGCTCCGTAGCCGCAAATGCCATAGCAGCTATGTAAAGAACAGTAACCGCCAAATAACCCTGTACAAATCCTACCACAGCACCCAGTACCGCATTTGCAGTCCTGATACCGGGCAGCTTTGCTACTATATCTAAGAGGATACCGGCTATAAGTACTATGACGCCTACAACAGCAAATGTAAATAGATATGCTATAGCTTTAACGATAAGATCCGTAATTTCATCATACAGGCCGTTTATCAGTTTAGTTGTAGCTGCTTCAGTGGTCGCAGAAGCATCCACCGTTGTCATACTCTTTTCTTTTATGAGTTCTTTCAACTGATCCGGTATTTCAAGTTTATCTATCAATGCGTTTTTATTTGCGCTTGAATCACTTTCAATCTTGGCTTTAAGATTGATCTTCTCCTCAACCTTAGAGTGTATGCTTTTCGGCACATCGGTATGTCCGCTTATATAATCGGCAACGTAGGGACTTAATACTCCCGTAAGGATTATTATTATAAATAAGGAAAACATGGTAAAAATCGTATGCACAAATCCCTTGATACCGCCAAGTACCGTACATCCGATAAGAATTAAAGCTACTATGATCAAAAATGCATTAATCACCATAAATCTACCTCCCGGTATTTTATTTAATCTTCCGCATCATCAGTATTATCTTTAACCAGTTCTAGCAACCTTACTTCACTTCCTCCCACAACCGTATATCTGTCTTTTCCGGAAGGATAAACACTTCTTATGCCTCCGTCCAGATTGGTCCTGTATTTTTCCGAACCGTTAAGATAGTATATTATTATAGAAGAGTTATTATATATAGTAAGTTCATCACCCTCGACGCACATTCCCGAATATGTCATACCCGTAACGATCGTCTTTTTGGATTTTCCATCAGTATCAAAAACCGTAATCTTTGTCGTACCGTCTGTCTCACTCTCTGCAAGGACCACATTTTCCGCATCACTGCATACCGCTGAAAGTCTCGTAGCCTCCTGGGTAGCCAGTTCTACAGGCTTTTCCTTCATCTTATAAAGGATACACCCGTCTTCTCCAAATGCACAGACTCTGTCGTTGTTTATAAATCTAACCTCAGGGATGATCTTTCCTTTATAGGAAATGCTTCCGACCATTCGGCCCGCGTAGTTCTGGCCTACACTGCCGAAATTGTAAAATGTAATCCATGAGGTAAGCTCATCATCTATTTTCATATAGGAAGTAACGAGCTTCATCCCGTCCTCACTGAGGTCGATTGAAAGAGGAAATCCGTCAGCAGCAATGCTTGTCTCTATATCTAAAAGGAGCACGCCGTTTATGTCATATACATAAATATGGTCCTTAGAAAGAGAGTCCGTCCATACTGCAGTAACTCCCTGTGCGGCTACAGAAATACCAACAATCTTTTCGGGTACATTTATACTGTAGTTTCCGCCCTGTCCGTCCGTAATGCACAGGCTCTGCATCCCTTTATCCGCGAATGCTGCGTAATTACCGCACACATCCACTATCGGCTTTTTCATATCAAAGCTGATGTTCCAAAGTGCAACTCCGTCCTTTATAGCCTCGGCTCCGTCGGTATCATATTTAATGTAGCCCTCACCATATCTTACATATTTGTTCTGGCTCAAAACCTCCTGAGACGAGATAATCTCATGGACATAAGCTTTGTTATCCCTAACCTGCTTATAGATGATCAATCCGATACTGCCAAGCGCACATATTATGAGAATGATCAAGGCCACCGGACTGCGCTTTTTGGTTGCCGCAGGTTCTTCATATTCAGTTCTTTCGTTATAATTTCCAGTTCTTCCCAACTCTGATCACCTTTTATTACAATGTTTGAAGTCCCTTATCCACGGTTTTCTTATAATAATCAAGGGCATCCGCAATATTTTCAGCGTTGCCGTCATTCATTATTTCTATCATCGTGTCAATAACATTCAGGGACAGTACCTCTTTTCCGAGATACGATTCATAATTCTTGGAAATCTTTACCGTTAACTCATTAAGTTCAGAATCCACAGAATGCTTTTCTTCTCTCGTGGTTTCCAAAGCATGCTCATCAGCTTCGATCTCAGGAGCATATCTCCCGTTTATATCATTTGAAATGTCCCGCTTGGTCTGATTTTCAAAAAGGCTGAGCGCATTTTTCTTTTCTTCAACAATCTGATCGATCTGCTGCTGGATCTCATCTATCTCGGTATCAAACTTTTCAAGCTCGTAACCGCTCTCATCGGCATCCTTCCTGATCTTCTGCTCCTTCTTGGCAATCCTTCGCTTAAGATCGGCAATCTTATTTCTGTACCTGTTTGCCTCTTTCAGCTCTCTTTTCTTAACCGAATAAACATTTTTCCTTATAAGATAATATACTCCGATGAATATACCCAAAAATAACAGATACAGCAGCACCATAAACCATGGCTTTGCAAGTGAATCCGGCAAAAACAGATTGTAGATTATTACAGGTACTATCAGGATAAAAAGCAACGTCCCGCCAATAATACCGTAATCACCGAGATTTGTCGGCATAAACATCGCAAAGCAGTAGCCGTTGTTTAAAATGGTAGGGATATCATTTCTGGAAAAGATCGATCTTATCTCCTCCTTATGACTCCTTATCTCCTCGCGGTAATCCTCTGTCTCATCCTCTATCCTTTTAGAGACCTTACTGCTTTTTGCACTTGCACGCCTTGACTGAACTTTTTTTAACCTGGTCCTGTTAGTATTTAACTGGGAGTTAAAAGTCGTTTCTATCTCACCTCTGCGCTTGGAAATTGTTCCGTTTATCTCGGATGCAAGATTTTTCTTTGCTGTATCTAAGCGCTTTGCAAGCCTCTTTTCATTTTCAGCCAAAGCTATCGCTTTTTCTCTTAATTCATTATTTTTAGCAAGGTCATCCTTTATCTCGTAGAGCATATAAACGCCCTTGTTTAAAATATTGTTTTCTTCCATTTCCTAAAGACCCCATTCAATATGTAATGCTCTAAAGGATAATCCTACCCTCTAAAGCGCGAAGAAGTGTAACTTCATCGATATATTCCAGATCACCGCCCACGGGAATACCGTTTGCGATACGGCTAACCTTGATACCCGCAGGCTTTAAGAGCTTGCTGATATACATCGCCGTAGCCTCTCCTTCAACACTTGAATTTGTCGCTATGACTACCTCTTCTATAGGCTCCTGCTGAAGCCTTACCAAAAGTTCCTTTATCTTAATGTCCGAAGGACCGATACCCAGCATCGGCGAGATCACTCCGTTCAGTACATGATAACGGCCGTTGTACTTTCCAATCCTCTCGTATGCCGCCATATCCTTGGTGCTTTCGACAACCATCAAAAGCTTACCATCCCTGTTTGGATTTGAGCATATAGGACATACATCCTTATCGGTCAGGCAGAAACATTTGGAACAGTATTTCACGTTCTCCTTTGCATCCCTGATCACAGAAATGAGTTTTTCCGTCTTTTCCTTCGGACAGTCCAGCATATAAAAAGCCAGACGCTGAGCAGATTTGGCTCCTATACCCGGCAGTGAAGCCAGTTCAGAGATCAGCCTACTGATTTTTTCACTGTAATATTCCATGATCAGAATCCAAAACCGCCGAGTGTTGAGCCAAGACCGCCTGCTACTGAATTAAGGGCACCCTCCTGCTCTTCTTCCATCTTCTTTAAAGCCTCATTAGCTGCAGCTATGATAAGGTCCTGAAGCATCTCGATATCATCGGGATCCACTACTTCGGGCGAAAGAGTAACGGCTGTAAGTTCCTTCTTGCCTGAAACCTTAACTGTTACTGCTCCGCCGCCTGCTGAAGCCTCCCATTCCTTATTTTCAAGCTCTTTCTGCTTTTCTTCCATCTGACGCTGCATACGCTGAGCCTGCTTCATCAGATTGTTCATGTTTCCGGGGATTCCTCCGCCAAAACCACCTTTTTTACCCATTTTATGAGTCCTCCTAATCTATTTTTTCAATGTTAAACTTAACTCGTTTTCTGATATCTGCGCCTTTAGAGCTCTTGCCCTGCCCGGCACTCCTTGTTTCTATCTCAATATCGAGCCCTGTTACCGAGGAAATAACCTTTTTTAGTATATCGATCCTGGAAGGTCCGGTTTCTCCGTTTATTTCCTTTTTAAAGTTCATCGTCTGAACGTCAAGGGCGTTTTTAAACTCTATCACAAGTTTTCCGTTTTCTTCAAACGCTCCTGCATCGGAAAGCATCGTTGAAGCCAGCTTATCCTTAGAGTTCATTGCGCTTGTTATTGAGCTCCAGCTGTTTGCAACCTTAGCTATATCCTCCGGAAGTGCCTTTGACAGCTCCTCCGGTGCCGGATCTTCTTCCTCAGGCCTGGTATCGGTCGCATCACTACCAGCAGCCTGTCTGGAAGAAACAGTAAACTCTCCGTTCTCTAATCTTTCCTCCAAGACACGTATCCTGTCAATGAGCGAATCATAATTATCCTGCATCTGGGGCTTTGCTAATTTAATAAGCTCAACCTCAATCAAAAGCCTTTTCTGGGTAGCATACCTTATCCTGTTTGACAGCTCGGAAAGTATGCCGATGTATCTTATAAGCTGGGCCGCATCAGCTACCTTTGACTCGTGGATCACCAGCTCCATATTTTCCTTTGAAAGCTCCAGCACCTCATACGGATCCTCAACAGAACGTGCCAGCAGCAGATTTCTAAGGTACCCCGCGAAGTCAGTTACAAACTGTGTCAGCTCCCTACCCGATACCATGATCTCATCAAGTATCTTCATGCAGCCTGAAACATCACCGTTTCCGATATGCCTTAAGAGCCTTGCAAAAACCTCAACATCAACAGAACCCAGTACCTCAAGTACTTTGTCGTATGTAAGATCCTGCCCTATGTAAAAAGCGATGCACTGATCAAGTAAGCTTTCTGCGTCACGCATGGAGCCATCTGCTGCTCTTGCGATAAACTTTAACGCTTTCTCCTCTGCAGCTATGCCCTCGGATTTCATAAGATCTGCCAGGCACCCTGCTATCACGTCCGTTGTAATACGCTTAAAGTCATATCTCTGACATCTTGAGAGTATGGTTATCGGAATCTTGTGAACCTCTGTTGTCGCAAGGATAAATATCACATATTCCGGCGGTTCCTCCAAGGTTTTGAGCAATGCGTTAAACGCACTGGTCGAAAGCATATGTACCTCGTCTATGATATAAACCTTGTATCTGCCCTCTGTAGGTGAATACCTTGAACTGTCAATGATATCCCTTATATTGTCTACGCTGTTGTTTGATGCGGCATCCAGCTCAGTCACGTTCATAGAGACAAGGGAATCTATGCTCCTGCATACCGCACATTTCCCGCATGGACTGCCATCCACCGGATTTTCACAATTAACTGCCTTGGCAAAAAGCTTTGCTACCGATGTTTTTCCGGTACCGCGCGTGCCGCAGAACAGATAGGCATGCCCTATCCTTCCGGTCTTCATCTGGTTTTTCAGCGTAGTTACTATATGATCCTGCCCCCGGACTTCATCAAAGGTCTGGGGTCTGTATTTTCTATATAAAGCCAGGTAACTCATTAAAAACCTCAATACTCAAACACAAAAACCCGGTCAAACATACGCATCAGATCAAGGCGCCCCTTAGCCGTGATCAAGCCAGACATAAAGGCACCCTGGAAGGTAGTTTTACCGGTTGTTATCTTACTCATCACGTCCTTGCCCGCATTAACGGTAATATCCGCTTTTGCCGATGAGGAATAGTTGCTTTTAAGCTTTCCGTCATCTATATCAAGGACTATAGTTTTATTTACATCATTTAAATTAATTGAAAATACTGCTTTAAAAGATGCTTCCTTTGGATTAAAAGCCTTTTCAAGCTTTTTTAAGAGATCGTCCTCACTGTCAGGCTGGGACTTTTTCCCAAGGATCGACTTATACATCTGGGAAAGCATCTCCACATCCTCTTTTTGTTTCTTTACAAAGCTGTCATCTGCAACGTAAACAGAAAGCTGCTCGCTCTCCTGGGGAGTGAGCTCTATGCCCGCCGAAGGTATTTCCACATGGCAGGAATTAATACTGTTAGGAAGCATAGGCGCCTTATGGCTTACTATCCTGTATATCTCTTCAGCCTTTTTCTCTATTATCGACGCATAAACCTGATTGGTTTCAAACTCTATACGGTTTGAGACATAAGTACATATACCCTCGCATACTCTGCCTCCGAGCAGTTCCCAAGCGCCTCTTAAATCCTCTACAGCCTTTCTCTCTCCGTTAGCGGTAGCAACAACAACAGGGAACATATAAATATCCTTAATCCTCTGCTTATCGGCATACAGCCAGCACGAATCAAGGAAGGTCTGCATAAGCCCCCCTACTCCGTACCATTCCATGCTTACAGCGAGAATTACGGCATCAGCCTCCTTGAAGGTATTAGGAAGCATGGAGATCCCGTTTTTCTGCTCGTACAGATTGTATCTGCCGACATTAACACGTATCTCCTTCAAAACATCCTGTATTTTGTTGATCACATACAGCGTCGGGTCTTCTATCAAGCCGCGTCCGCCATAATAAATATTTACCTTCATCTGCCCCTGCCTTTCCGGCTGCCGTATTTAGAAATTATAAACCCACTATCTAAATGATTATACAACATCCGGAAAGAATGTGCAAGGAAGATTTTTAACCATTACTATTTTTCTTTAGAGTGTACGAACAGACGCCCAATTCTACAGTATCTCCGGGGCTTAACGGGCAGGGAATGCCTGTTTCCGCACGTTTTCCGTTGACGTAAACCCCGTTTGTAGAATTTTTATCGGAGATATATATCCCGGAATTTGTCCTGTCAAGCCTTGCATGGAGCCTTGATACTCCGGGAAAATTAAGACAAAAATCAGTGTTTACTTTATCCTTTCCTATGGCGAACGGGAAATGATCGATCTCAATATCAGGATATCTGTCCGATTCCAAATAATAATGCTCCTGCTTTGAGTCTACTCCATTTCTGTCAAACAACAGCTCGGTAGCCTCATCATCATTAGAGTTTACATCTTTATTATCTGTAATCTTTTTATCTTTGACTTTTAAGCTTACAGGTATTATTTTTTTAACCATATAAACCGCCACTCCTATCCCAAGTACAGCTACTGCTGCCATTTTTGCCGGGTCTATACGCCCGTTTTTTGCTGTCAGCAGCCCGGCTTTATATAAAACTGCCATCAGTATGACCGGAATAAGTGCAGCCGCTATGTATATGATATACTTTTTATTTCCCGGTATCATTTCTTTAGCAGCCGGTCCCTTTACAACCGTATCTTTTACAGGCTCTATATCATAAATATCAGCTTCCAGTAGTTTGGGCGGCTGTTCATCGATTTTCTCGAAAGGATAATCCATAAGGGGCATATCAGGCTGTTTTTGTACGTCTCCTCCAGTTACATTTTCTTTCTTTAAATACTCATAAAGATCCCCGATATAAAAACCCTCTTCCCGGCATTTCATGTAGACGGTATAGGTTAACAGTACCGCCTCCTTGTCACGATAGTCTATGCGGTTCATAAGATATTCAGCGAGGTTTCCCATCTGTTCCCTAAAAGGCCTGTCGTAACCCGGAAAGTATGCCATAAACGGGTGGCTATCCTTGTCTAAGAATATATACTCCGGTCCTATCACAAAGTCATCATCCTCAAGCATAAACCTGTCACCGTTTATCACAGTTCCGCATAATTCCTTTAATATTTCCTTAAGAGATAAAGCCCCAAGGCTTCGTTTTGTGATAAGGGACTCAAGAGTATTGAGCCCTGTCGTATCATACTCATAGGATTTTCTGTTATCAGTAACATTTACGGTCAATTCCAGGATACCCTCAATATGATTATTGATAAGCATCTTCTCCCTGAAATCCGTTTTCTGTACCAGACGAGATCCCTCGTCCCTGTCAGATATCAGCAGCCTGTTTTTTTCAGTATCTCTTACTATTTCCTTCATTTATTTACCAACCAGCTCCTTAATACGTCCCGTAATCTCTCCTGCAGCCTTTATAAGCCTTGCAGTTTCCGACGGATCAGGACATCTTACATCCCTCTCTATATGGATTGTCCTTAAGTTAGAAACAAAAGCCCCTAAAAGCCCGTCTTCCGGCATCCTGTGATCAATATTCAGCATAACCTCTATATCCCGTCCGTCACGCGTAAGGATAACATCTGCTTCCTTTACCCCGTAATAAGCATCCTCTGCATCGCTTTTCCTCTCTTCATAGCGTGTGGCATTTTTATCATATGCGACATCGGATTCCAGAACAAACACAAAATAATCCGCATCTGCCATCGCTTTAACAGAATTTCTCAGATAAAATACCACCCATATAAGTGCTATGATCCCCAATACGATGATCGGTACAATAAAGCTTGCCTCCACTGTAAAAGACGCCTGAAGACATTTTCCTTTTTGCTTTCTTTTCTTTCTGGTCATAAACTGCCTCTTGATCATTCTTCATTTTAATCTTTATATCATAAAAATATAAAAAATATAGCCAAGTAAAACAAATGGGATATATGGCAGGGTGCTTTTCCTGTTTAACTTCCCCACTATAAGCATAACCATGGAAAACAGTGCTATAGATATTAGTGAAACCGATATCACGGCTATGACTGCTTCAAAGCCTATACACAGCCCCACACATATAAGTACTCCGGCATCAGCCTGCCCAAGCTGTCCCCTGCTAAGATAAGAAATCACAAGAAAGACCACTCCCGGGATCATACTAAGCAGATAACCAGATATACCCTCATGCGCATCACTGAGGATGAATAAAGGCACAAAAACCAGTCCCAGGCCAAGCAGCAGTAAGGGTATCTCTCTTTTTCTGATATCCCGGACAGACAGTATGCCAAGATACAACCCAAAACAGACCCTGATAATTATTCTCATTAGCGGCAATACTCCCTTTCATTCTTCATCATGTTTTGGCTTTGCGTAGCTGCACCTTTTGCACTCCGTTCTCTTTCCAACCTTTGATATCGGTACCAGCTCTATGGTCCTTTTAATGCCCTGACAGTGCTCATCAAAATGGTATCTGTCACCATCGGGTGTAATATAGCAGTCAGCCTGCTCATTTTTGCCCAATGCACAAAACTCGCAGGGATAATACTTGGCCCCACCGTCATTTCTCGAGCTGCCAACATCACTAAAGCTTATTTTCTTTGGTTTAACATTAAGTGCTGGGCATTTGTCGGTATAATGGTATCTGTGTCCCGTTTCGGCGATATAAACCTCTTCCTCTTTTTCCTCCTCTTCATTTTCTTTAGGCTCACTCTCTTCATCATCAGTTACAACTTCCTTAAGGAGTGACTTTACTTCCGTACCGGTAAAGTACCTGAACCTGATCTTGTGTGTTACAGGTATTGTTATATCAGGAAATAGGCCTAAAGGCAGTTTCAGCTTATATTCACATACGATATTCAGGCATTTTTCCCTGTCAAAAAGTTCAGAGCCGTCAAAGCTCAGTCCTCCGCTTCCGCCATCGATCAGCCTCAAAGTTTCTTCAGGTATCCTCTTTTCAACGACCGAGCCTATGAGTATTGCATCAGCCGCGTTATTAAACAGGTTTTTAACGCTCAGTCCGTTACTGTCCGGCAATAGTGCAGTAAGCGCCTGTACTACTTCCGCAGCCTTACCCAGTCCGGAATCTTCTCCGTATATTCCTTCCTCTGCCTTTCCCCACATCTGGTCTCTCAGATCAATAACGGGCTCAATCACCGCTCCATAGCCGGTAATATCCCTTGCGGAATAATATAGTTCCCTCTGTATCGTATATTCCGCCCTCATAAATATAAAGAGATAGCAGAGTGCCATACAGGCAAAGAAAAATATCGGGAAAGCAAAGGCAGCCTCAACGGTTATCGAAGCTTTACAATTTTTATTATAACAAGACCGCATCCGTTTCAGCTCCATATGCATTAACTCCAAAACTTCTCCTTTCAATTTAATTTTCAGCTTTTTATGACTGAAACGGATACTGTCTTATTATCCTTAGTCAGTAGGCTACTCTGTCCGTTACTTCAACCATATATCCAGCCCCTGCCTCCGTCAGGCCCAAAAGACCGGTATATTTATACGGTGCCCTGAATGTAGCTGTGCACGAAAACGATGTTACAGCATTACTGATCAGGAAGTCATCATTATACTTATACCGGATATTTTCCTGTATTATATCCAATGCTCTTGCCGCCGTCGTCTTTTCGCTTTGCAGAAGTGTCAACACCAAAAGATAGTCATCATAATCAAGATATAGCTTTGATTCACTGAAGTTATCCGCTTTTTCATCTATCAGCGTGGCAAAAAACGGAAGTTCGGCGAGGCTCAGACAGAAGCTGTCAGAATTAGGTATTATAGGTACCTTTTTCCCTCTGAGTATTGCTGCAGTCTCAATAACTGCCTGCGCTGCTGCCCATAAAAAGAGGATAAGATATTTAACTATCGTTATCAGAAAGGGCAGTCCGGTAAAGCCCATAATGGATATCGCAAGTGTCTGAGCCTGAGCCTTAAGGTCCTTCTGTGTAAGAGTGTATACCGTACAGATTGCAAGCCTCAAAAGCATTATCTTTGTAGAAGCAGCAGACAGATTTGCTTTATCTGTTTCAAAACCTGAAAGGATATATTCCAGCTCGTAATCCAGTACGGTATCTCCCTCAACACTTCTGTTTTTAAAGCTTTTAAACTGATGCCGCATATACATCGAAGAAAGTAATTTAGAACCCATTGCCTCGAATCCGTCCGTAACCAAATCGGCAATATCAGAAAGTCCCGAACCTTCATCAGCATCAGAAAGAAGCTCGCCTCCGCCTTTATCATCGGCTCCGTCGGTTATGCTCTCAAGATCATCCTCCTTTTCCCCCTCAACCTCATACCATAAGCTTGGTAGCAGCTCCGAGAGCATGGCATTATCGGAAAGCTTTACATTATCCGGCAGGAATAATGACAGATATCCGTCCGCGACGTTATCCTCAAATTCGGCTACCAGCTTGTTTTCCAGCGCACTTTCCTGTATCTCGGAATAATCAAAGCTAAACCCCGAATAGCTGAAGGATTTAAATACTCCGTCATCTTCAGGGAGTCTTCCCAGCTTTTCCATTGCTTCTTCGTATGTATCCGCTCCGGTAAACCTGTAGGCCTCGATATCTATACCGGAAAGCAGCGCCAGATCGTATTCAGCAGTCTTTTTTATCGCATCGAAATCAGTTGTGGTAATCTTTGAGTTCCCGTATCCGACATAGGCTTTCATAAAATCAAGCGTCTCTTCCATTTCTTCCTTGAGATCATTTGATAATATCGGTCCTACAGTCCGCAATATCCCCTCAAAATCATCTATAAGAGGTTTAACCTTTTCCTGCTTTTCAGCCACTTCATCAACTATCTCGCATACTCTTGACAGCTTCGTGATGACCTCTGTAAGCAGCGTATATACATAATCCGAAACCTTTTTAAGATTTCCGGCTATGTCGTCTATTTCCATCTGTTTACCGGCTATGCTTTCCGAGAGCTCCTCTATCAAAATAGCTATATCTGCCTTTGATCTTTCAAGCTCTGCTATCTGCTCGTTCAGTTCTTCTATGCTGCTGTTGATCTCTGCCATCTCTTTTTTGAGCGCGTCCAGTTCTTTTTCTTTAGAGGTACTGTCATCTTTTTTAGCCTCTGTTTTTGGGGCAGGCTTTTTCTCCGGTTTATTTTCTTCAGTTTTGTTTTCTTCGGTATCATCAGTCTCTTCAGCATCATCAGAAGCAGCTTTCTGCTCTATTTCTGCAATTTTCTCTTCAAGCTCATCGAAAGCTTTTTTCTTTTCCTCAATCTCCTTTTGCTTTAAACTGATCGTCTCGCCGCAAACTCCTAGCTCTGTATATAAGGCATCGATTTTTTCGAGCTCGGCAGATATTGCTTTAACCTTATCGGCGTATACTTTGAGCGCTGCCTTATAGGTTGAGCTTAGATCAACTATATCAGCATACCTGCCCTTAAGATTTTCATATACCGAAGGATTATTAATACCGGTGCCCGTCATGCTGTTTTCGCCTACATACAGCTTTTTTATGAACCACTCCTCGATATCGTACCCCAAAAGAGAGGATGTTTTTGCTCCAAGTGTCAGGTTCACCCCATCAATTAGCTTCATAAGCTCCAGTGTTTTCTTATCTATGACTGCAAGCTCGTCTTCTATATCCATCCTCTTTTCCATAACCTTTGTTATGGCCTTCTGGTCGCCGAGGCTTTTCAGACGGCTTGTGATCTCATCTAAGACATCCTCGGCTGCGGCATATTTTTCATAGCTAATAGCCTGGGATAAAAACTCCGTTCCATCATTATCCAGGAGCTTTTTCATGTCGGTAACCCTTATATCCTCACAGGTATAACCCCAGACATTCTCATCCTCCATGTATCTCATAAGCCGTCTTTCGAGCTCTTTAGAATCCGTCTTTTTGGTATCAAAGCCCGAATCTATCGCGAGTATCCCATACTCGGCAAACAGTGGGCCGTAATATTCTCCCATTACGGAGCCTGTCGCAGTCTTTAGCAGCATCTGTGCATAACTTGCAGATGCCGCATGACTGGCGGATTCCAGGAATACAAGGATGAGCGACATGATGAGCAGTAGCACAAGTGCCAGGAAAACACAGATCGTACCGTTATATGACTGTTTTCTTACCATATAAATCCCTTTTATAATGAGTTAGCACCCTCGCTTATGGACTCAAAAGCAGAATTAATGATTTCCATTATCTTGTCCTTAAATATTATTATCAGTGCAATTAAGACCACCAAAATCAAAACTATCTCAACAACGCCTATTCCCCGGTTATCCTTTTTTAAAGAACATACCGTATCTGTAGCTTCCGGTGTTTTATCCCCGGTGATAACCTCCTGATCCATACCTTCATTCTGAATTTCTTCATTTTCCATATAATTATCCATTTCACGCCTCCAATTTTTTATTGTTATATTAAAAACTAAATGAACTAAACGCCGGTACAACAACTATCGCTATAACAAGGATCAGCATACCAAACATCGGTATCAGGAGCTTTGTCCCGGTTTCTTCTCCTTTTTTACGGACTGCTTCCCTTCTTTCGGCAAAGCTTTCCTTTGCTTCCGACTCCAGGGTCTCTATGATACCCGCACTTCCTCTTTTGATATTTCTTGCCAGCATATTTCCAAATCTGTTATACGCAGACACGGAGCATCTTGATCCAAAGCGCTCATATACCCTGATCTCCGGCAGCCCCAGCTGCATCTCATTGTTAGAGATGATCATTTCCTCGTAAGCATACCGCCTGGCTTTCTTTTTTGTCTTATCTGCGTTTTCCCGGGTATAGTTTTTTTGATAATCCGTGCATATCTTATCCCATGCAGCCCTGCAGGTCATCCCGGCGGTAATAAGCATTATAAATTTGCTGATGATATCCGGATAATCCTTCATCATCTGTTCAGTTCTTTCCTTCTGTTTTACCTTTAGATCTTTTTTTAGAGCTGGCAGTATTATCCCCGCTGCAAAAAGTCCCATGATAAAGAAATTGCGAACCGTATTATCCTCTTCCTCTTCCCAGTCAATATCTATATCTCCTATCGATTCGGGAAGCTCATACAATTCTTCCGTCTGGGTTTCAACATCAATATCAGTCAGCCTCTCATTAAGCTCCTTAAGAAATGCGTCCTTTTCGGTGATTATGGGAGGATATATGACAAGATCATAATAATAATCCCAGACATTCTCGTAATAAGTCAGTTCCGCGTGCAAGGTTACAGGAACAGGATCCGTATAATCCCCGTTTTTCAGTGTGCCGTCTACAGCAACAAACCAGGAATTGTCGTCATCCCATTTCACTGATATACCTGTCCCCGGGATGCTTCCCGGAAGATTCAGCTTTCCCCGCACGCAATCTGCTGACTCATTTCCGCACAAAACGTTTTTATTTAAATAATACCCGGCATCTGCTTTCAGTTTTTCAAGATCCTCCCCCTGCAGTTTCTGTTCACTTACCTTTATCAACATATTAAGAGTCTCGGTAACTTTTGTATTCATTGATAGATCAAAATATTCCACTCCGCCTCCTGCCTGTTCCCTTTTCAGATATTTTTTTTGAACAAGCAGATCTTCTTTGGAATACGCGTAAGCAAAACAGATAAAAGCGGTAGCGACCAAAACTGCCAATGCAGAAGCAATGCATTTACATCCCTGTTTTTTAAGTGAAATCTCCGGCTTTTCATCCACGTAGACTTCCCTTAAAACATCCTCAGCCCCGAATATCCCCTGTTTTCCTAATTTCTTTGTCAGTTCATAAATCCTCAGAGAAAGCGGATACAGGATTTTCAACGGATGCTCTTTAGGATCAAGGTCCCCTAATACCGGATCCCTGTCCTTAGAACAGACAAGCACGCCCAGTACGGTCAGTCCCAGCACTACCAATGATGCGATCACAATTACTATACCTCCCGGTTAATGGATTTTTATAACTCGATTTTTACTACATGGTCGGATATTTTACACAGCAGCAGATAAACCAGCAGTACTATTGTCATAAATACTATCCCAAACAGATTCCCGTATAGCGCTGCCACCATATCGGATGAAAACAGCCTTAAATATATCAGTAATCCGAAGGGGATAAGTTTCATAATATCAGCTTCATACTTTTTTGATGCAATGACCGTACGAAGCTCCCGTTTCAGCTCAACCCTGGTATGTATGACATCCGCGGTTGATTTGATTATCTGTATTAGATTACCTCCTGTTCTCTTTGCGGTTGCAAAAATGTCCGCAAAGCTTTTTATATCTTCAATCCCGCTTCTTTCCCCAAAATCCAGAAAAACCTCTTCCACAGTCCTGTTGTTTTCAAGCTTTCCCATGATGATACGGGCCTCTTTCATAATGAGCTCGTCTTCGCTGTAGGAAAGCTTCATGTCCAGATAGCCCTCTTTTATCGCGTTTTCGATGGAATATCCGGATTCGAGTGCGGAACTAATACAATTTATAAAGTCCCTGAACTGCATATTGACCGTCCAGTTTCTTTTGTCCTTCATTTTTTTCTTTTTTTCTCTTATATAGAAAGGTATATAAGGGACAAGCAGTATTGCAAAAATTATGTTGTTATAGCATAATAATGCCAGAAATATGATCGTGACCAGAGAAACAGCGATCGCTTCCACAAGCTCCCTGGTGTTTAGTTTATACTCTGCATAGTCCGGCACTGATAAGCTTTTCTCTGTGCTTAAGCCCTTCTCCGACTTTTTCAAGTTCACCGATAACACGTCCCTTTTCTTCACCTTTCTCTACAAACCTGAAGCATGGATTCAGTATCACCTCGTTATTCTCAAACCCTGCAACTTCAGTTATTTCGACAACCTTTCTGCTTTTATCCCTGAATCTGGAAAGCTGGATAATGATATCTATAGCTGAAGCTATCTGACGCCTTACCGCTAGCAGTGGTATATCTGCTCCAAGTAAAACCATTGTCTCAAGTCTTGATAAAATGTCATATGTGGAATTGGCATGACCTGTTGACATCCCGGAATGACCTGTGTTAAGGGCCTGCAACATGTCTATACAGGCGGCATCTCTCACTTCCCCGACGATGATGCGGTCCGGTCTCATGCGCAAACTGGCCTTTATGAGATCCCGGATTGAAATCTCATTTTTACCTTCGACATTGGCATTACGCACCTCAAGACTCACCAGATTGGGGATATTCTTGAGCTGCAGCTCGGCTGAGTCCTCTATTGTGATAACTCTTTGGTCCTGTGGGATAAAATTAGATAATGCATTAAGAAATGTTGTCTTGCCTGACCCCGTACCGCCGGAAACGAATATGTTATATCCGGCAATCACAAGATTTTTTAAGAATTCCGCCGCCTCTACAGTTATAGAGCCATACGCTATAAGTTTTTCTATCGTCATGGTTTCAAGCGGAAATTTTCTGATAGTTACGACCGGCCCATTTATTGCTATGGGCGGAAGAATCATATTTACTCTCGAGCCGTCGGAAAGCCTAGCGTCAACTATAGGGCTTGACTCGTTTATGATCCTGTTGGATCCGGCGGCTATTTTTTGTACTACGTCATCCAGTTTTTCTTTTGTGTCAAAACACAGATCTTTTCTGGTAATGGCTCCTGCCTGTTCAACAAATATATCATCCGCCCCGTTTACCATGATCTCGGTAATCTGCGGATCCTCTATCAGCTCCTGCAGGACATCCAGACCTCGCATTGAGGCAAATATCTGGAGCCTTAACCTTTTCTTTTCAGCCAGTGGCATATAATGGTCTGCTGAATACTCTATGATGATTTTGATAATTATCTCGTTGATCTCTTCATCATCAGCCATCCCCTTATTCTGTACCCGCCTGACCACCTCACCTGTCAGGCGTTTTCTTTCATCCTTGTCTATTATATGCAGTTCCTCCCTTCCTGTTTTATGTCGCTATAAATCCTGTGCAGCTATATATCTTCCGAGTTTTCCTTCCAAAAGCTTTGAATAATCATACTCTCCCTTTAGTCCTTCATCTACAGGCAGATTCAGCTCTCTTATCTTTTCCATAAAAATCCCATTATTCGAATACGATAACTGTCTTTTAAACTCGGCTATTTTTTTCTGGTTTAAGGGCGTATCCACTGTAGGAACATATATTATATCCGCAGCTTCAAGCGCCTGAATGCTCGGTTTGCCGAAAAAACCGAGGTCAAAAACAGCATTCTGAAATACGCCGGTATTACAGATGGAATCTAAGATATTATGCATGATCACTTCATCTATATCACAAATGTCATACCAGTATGAAACGCTGTTGAGCAGCTCCAGATTACCATATCTGCTTGCACAGAAACGTATATGTTCCGCCATCCTTACATTAGGGTATGATACCCCTGACCCTTGTGAAAGATAGAGCCAGAGATCTGAGAGTGTACCTTCTCTTATATCTTTTTCTTTATTGGGAAGTACGAAGAACGGGTCAAATGTAAGAAATATAGTCGGTCCGGTCTGAGAATAGTAGCTGGCCAAGGCCAATGCAAAGGTAGAACTGTAGGCTCCTCCGATCGGTGAGCACACTACACGCAGTTTCTTTATAAGCATTTCGGCTTTTTCTTTGGGTCTGTCAGGAGTCAGGAAATCCCTGTACAGAGACTTAACTTCCTTAATAATATCATCATAGGGCTGAAACTTTATTATGGTATGTATACAGCCGTCAGCCACATCATCTTCCCTTACAAAACTGGCTTCAGTCAGATTGATCATCAGGTCAGCCCTCAGATCTTCTCCTTCTATTATAGAGATGTCTTCATCGCATAATAATACATTTATTATGTTTGTTTTTGCAAACTCCTCAAAGGCTTCCGTCTCAGAAAAGACATATGTCTGGAAAATCGAGTCAGCACTCCTGTTAAAATTGTTGGCCAGCTTTTCCCCATATTCCTTGTCAGACGTCCTAATGACCAAAACAGGCTTCATAGCGTGTATTCTCCTTGTTTTTTCAAAAAATGGGCGTAAAAATAAAACCTTTAAATATTTAATTCCAAATTTCTTGGGAGGCTCCTGAAAATAGGAATAAAAGAAATAAATAGATAAAAAAGTAAAAAAACAAACTAAATTAAGTTACCGAATTTTTTTTATTACCATCTGAAAAGTGTCTATATTATATTTCTTTTAAATGAATTTGTCAATAGGTTTGAATAGATTTTCAAAATTTTTTTTGAAAGAAGTTGCATATCTTTTATCTTTGGGATATAATGTGCTAGATTACAAAAGAAAGGACCGGTCAAAAGCCGGGTGATACAACTCTATGAATTACGCAGAAGAATCTTTAAAGAAGCATTACGAATGGAAGGGCAAGATTGAAGTTATCTGCCGTGCGCCACTTGTTACAAGGGATGATCTTTCCCTGGCATATACCCCCGGTGTTGCACAGCCCTGTCTCGAGATACAGAAGGATATAAATAAGAGTTACGATCTTACAAGACGTTCAAATCTTGTAGCTGTCATTACTGACGGAACTGCAGTTTTAGGTCTCGGTGATATAGGACCCGAAGCAGGTATGCCGGTTATGGAAGGTAAATGTGCTCTTTTCAAGTCCTTCGGAGATGTGGATGCCATTCCGCTCTGTGTAAAGTCAAAGGATGTTGATGAAATAGTTAAAACAGTCAGCCTGATCTCCGGTTCATTCGGTGGCATCAACTTAGAGGATATTTCAGCTCCGAGATGCTTTGAGATTGAAAGAAGGCTTAAACAGGTCTGTGATATCCCGATCTTCCATGATGATCAGCACGGTACCGCAGTAGTTGTGCTTGCAGCCATGATGAATGCAATGAAGCTTACCGGAAGAAAGCTCTCCGACTTAAGAGTCGTTACAAGCGGAGCAGGTGCTGCCGGTATCGCAATAATTAAGCTTCTTATTAAAATGGGACTTAAGGACGTAGTACTCTGTGACAGAAAGGGTGCTATCTACGAAGGCCGTGAGGGTCTTAACCCCGAAAAGGAAGAAATGGCTGCCGTTACCAACAGACAGATGAGAAAGGGTACCTTAGCAGATGTACTTAAAGGCGCAGATGTATTTATCGGAATTTCCGCTCCCGGTCTTGTCACACCCGAGATGGTACGTTCGATGTCACCTGACCCCATCCTTTTCCCGATGGCTAACCCTACTCCCGAGATCATGCCCGATGAAGCAAAGGCAGCAGGTGCCGCAGTAGTTGGTACCGGAAGAAGCGATTTCGCAAATCAGATAAACAATGTACTTGCATTCCCAGGTATCTTCAGAGGTGCTCTTGATGTAAGAGCTTCTGATATAAATGACGAAATGAAGATTGCTGCAGCTGAGGCTATAGCAAATTATATCCCTGAAAGCGAGCTTACTCCCGAATATATCATTCCTTCAGCCCTTGACAGAAATGTTGCTCAGGCTGTAGCAAAGGCAGTGGCAGAAGCTGCTAAGAAGACCGGTGTTGCAAGACTTGTCTGATCCGGTTTATACATAAGACATCCCTTATATCAGTGATGTCCATGAAAGGAGTACTACAAAAATGACAAACCAAAGATCCAAAGCTACCGAATTATCAATAAATCCGAATACAAATCTGCTTGAGCAGGATCCGTATTCATACCAGCTCCAGGATGTTTCCGAGCCCGAGCTGTTCCGTCTTATATATCCGTATACAGAGGTACCCAAGATTCCCTTTAACTATCGTCGTGTTCCGATGAACATGCCCGAGGATATTTTTATCACTGATACTTCTTTCCGTGACGGGCAGCAGTCACGTACCCCGTATACCACAAAGCAGATGGTTGATATCTACAAGATGCTCCACCGCCTGGGCGGTAAAAAGGGTATGATCCGCCAGACCGAGTTTTTCGTTTATTCAAAGAAAGACCGTGATGCATTACAGGAATGTATGTCACTCGACTACGAATTCCCCGAGATCACTACCTGGATACGTGCTTCAAAGCAGGATTTCGAGCTTGCCAAGGATTTAGGAATTAAGGAAACCGGTGTTTTAGTCAGCTGTTCAGATTATCATATTTTCAAGAAAATGGGGCTTACCCGTGCACAGGCTCTTGATAAATACCTCGGTATCGTAAAGGAATGCTTAAGCCACGGTCTGCGTCCCCGCTGTCACTTTGAAGATATAACAAGGGCTGATTTTTATGGATTTGTTATTCCTTTCGCCAGCGAATTAAAGAAGCTTTCCGATGAAAGCGGTATCCCGATCAAGATTCGTGCGTGCGATACTATGGGCTACGGTATCCCTTACCCGGGAGTTGCCCTTCCCAGAAGTGTATCCGGTATCATCTACGGTCTCCAGCATTATGCAGGTTTCACAAGTGATATGCTTGAGTGGCATGGACATAACGACTTCTATAAGGGAGTTGTTAATGCTTCCACCGCATGGATGTATGGTTGCGGTGCTGTAAACTGTTCACTGCTCGGTATCGGCGAGAGAACCGGTAATGTTCCTGTTGAGGCTATGGTAATGGAATATGCTTCATTAAAGGGTCACTTTAACGGTATGGACCCGAGAGTCATAACCGAGATAGCTGATTATATCGTAAATGAGACAGGTTATGATCTGCCTCCGATGACTCCTTTTGTAGGAAGTCACTTTAATCTTACACGTGCCGGAATACATGCTGACGGCTTGTTAAAGGATGAAGAGATCTACAATATTTTCGATACAGACAAGATACTAAACAGACCTGCTGCCGTATCTGTAACAAACACCTCAGGACTTGCAGGTATTGCATGCTGGATAAACAGATGGTACAAGTTAAACGGAGATGCTGCAATAGACAAAAAGCATCCTGTGGTTGCTAAGATCAAAGAGTGGGTTGACGCAGAATATGCTGCAGGACGTATAACTCTCATCAGTGACGAGGAACTTGAAGAGCAGATTGGGAAGTATAAAGAAGAACTTCTTTCCTCAGGAATAAAGATTGATTAATTTCCAGGATAAAAATTTTAGGCTTCTCCTCGAGGGGGAAGCCTAATTTATTTAACAATTTTAAAACAAAATATACTTTGTTATATTAAAACCTGAAATATTCCCTGGCATTGTTGTAAGAGATATCACTTACGATCCTGCCGAGGATTTTTTCATTCCATTCGTACTCCCCGTTTTCTACAAAGCTACCTATCAGATTGCAGAGGATCCTTCGGAAATACTCATGCCTGGTATAGGAAAGAAAGCTTCTTGAATCAGTGAGCATACCTACGAAATTGCCGAGCATGCCCTCGTTTGCGAGAGATTTAAGCTGGGCCTCCATGCCGTCCCTGTTATCGTTAAACCACCATGCCGAACCGTGCTGGATCTTGCATTTTGCTGATGAATCCTGGAAGCAGCCCATGATCGTCTCAATAACTGTATTATCAACCGGATTAAGGCTATATAATATGGTCTTAGGCAGCTTGTCCTTTGATGTGAGCATATCCAGAAGCTCTGCAAGGCGGGCTCCGTTATCTGACCCGAGTATGGCATCATATCCGGTATCGGGACCTAATGTTTTAAACATCTTTCTGTTATTGTTTCTCTTACAACCGTAATGAAGCTGCATTACCCAGCCCATTTCGGTATATTTGCCTGCACAGAACTCCAAAACTGCCAGCCTGTATTTATTTGCTTCCGAAGGAGTGATCTTTTCACCTGTCAGAGCTTTATTTAATATTACGTCAACCTCTTTTAAGGCAAATTCTTCGCGCTCAGGCAGATCAGTCAGACCATGATCCGCAATCCTGCAGCCGTGATCAGCGAAAAAGCTGAGTCTGTCTGAAAGAACTTCAAAAAGATCCTTTATGGTAGCTATCTTTTTTCCGGAAACATCTGACAATTTACCAATATATTGTACAAAATCAGGAGCATCGGCATTTACCGCCTTGTCAGGTCTCCATGCAGGATAAACCTTTGCTTTCATTGATGCATCTGCTGCTATTTTTTCATGCCATTCTAACGAATCTGCAGGGTCATCTGTGGTACATACAACTTCCACATTTGACTGCTCCATTATCCCTCTGGCACTCATTTTTTCGGGCTCGTTCTTTATTTTTTCATTACAGAGCTTCCAAACCTCTTCTGCTGTTTCAGAATTAAGCGAACCCATGTATCCAAAATACTTGGCAAGCTCCAGATGGCTCCACTGATGTACAGGGTTACCGATACATCTCTCTAAAGTCTCCGCAAACTTTATGAACTTATCATGGTCATCGGCTTCCCCAGTTACATACTTTTCTTCTATGCCGTTAGCCCGGAGCAGTCTCCATTTATAATGATCCCCGCCAAGCCACATCTGAGTGATATTTTCGAACTTTCTGTTCTCAAATATCTCTCTTGGGTTAATATGGCAGTGATAATCGATTATAGGAAGATTTTCCGCATATTTATGGAATAAGACCTTTGCATATTCACTCTTAAGCAGAAAATCCTCACCCATAAATTTTGATCTTAATTCTGTTTCCAAATATCCCATTTTTAATATCCTCGATAAAAAGCTTATCTCTGTACTCGGCCGGATGCATCTCCGCCGGCAAGCTTCTTTACTTCATCTACGGTTACCATATTGTAGTCACCCTCGATGCTGTGCTTTAAGCAACTTGCAGCAACAGCAAATTCAATTGTATCCTGGCTGCTGTAGTCATTTAAGCACGCATAAATAAGTCCGCCGCCAAAGGAATCACCGCCACCTACACGGTCTACGATGTGCACGGGATATGTACGGCTGAAGCAGAAATCTTTTCCGTCATAAAGCATTCCTGCCCAGTTATTATCATTAGCTGAAATTGAACCTCTTAATGTGATTGCAACCTTCTTAAAACCAAAACGCTCAGCAAGCTGCTTAGCAACATCCTTATAGCCCTCGTGGTCAACCTTGCCGGATGTAACATCAGTATTTCTTGCCTTGATGCCGAATACATCATCTGAGTCCTGCTCATTTGCGATACACACATCAACATACTTGCAAAGCTCACCCATAACTTCGCCGGCCTTTTCCTTTGACCAAAGCTTGTTACGATAGTTAAGGTCACAGCTGACAGTTATGCCCTTTGCCCTTGCTGCCTTAACTGCCTCAAGACAGATCTCAGCTACATTGCTGCCGAGTGCTGGAGTAATGCCTGTGAAATGGAACCAGTCAGCACCCTCTAATATATCATCCCAGTCAAACTCATCCTTGGTTGCCTGTGAAATTGCAGAGCCTGCTCTGTCATAAATAACCTTTGAAGGTCTCTGGCTTGCACCCTTTTCAAGGTAGTAAATACCGAGCCTGTCGCCGCCCCTTAGGATCTCATCGGTATCAACGCCGAAACGTCTTAAGGAATTAACACATGCCTGTCCTATCTCGTGCTTAGGTACCTTGCTTACGAATACCGAATCAATGCCGAAATTAGCAAGTGATACCGAAACATTAGCCTCTCCGCCGCCAAATGTAGCACCGTATTTCTCAGCCTGCACGAATCTGTAATAGCCCTCAGGTGCAAGTCTAAGCATTATTTCTCCGAATGTAATGACTCTTTTCATCTGTTTCTCCTCATTTCATCTTTTTATATTTCAAAACTTTTGTATTCCCCCTCATCAGTCAGCTTCGCTGACAGCTCTTCGCCAGAGGGGCATCGTACGTCGAATGCTTTAGCGTTCGACATGGCTCACGCTGCGCGCAACGATATATTCCCCTCAAGGGGAAGCCTTAGAAGGTGTTTACATTCATTTATATAGCCTTAACCAAATCCACAGCTTCCTTGCAAAGCCTCTCTATCTCGTCAAATCTGCCCTCAGCAATCAGCTTTTTATCTACCATCCAACTGCCACCGCATGCTATCACCTTCTTAAACTCAAGATATTTACAGATATTTCCTGCATTGATACCGCCTGTGGGCATAAACTTTACATTGCCATAGGGCGCTGACATTGCCTTTATAAGAGGAAGTCCGCCAAGAGCCTCTGCCGGGAAAAACTTTACAACCTCAAGGTCAAACTCTAAGGCCGCCTCTATATCGCTTGGATTAGCACACCCGGGTACCATCGGGATACCTTTGTCAACACAGTATCCGACTACCTTAGGGTTAAGTCCGGGGCTTACTATAAATTTAGCACCTGCTGCAACGGCTCTGTCAACCTGCTCTGTCTTAAGTACCGTACCTGCTCCGACAAGCATCTCCGGGAATTCCTTTGACATGATCTTTATAGCCTCTTCAGCCGCATCAGTCCTAAAGGTTACCTCAGCACAGGGTATACCGCCGTTTATCAGCGCTTCTCCCAAACGTACCGCATCCTCAGCCTTATCAATTGCTACTACAGGGACAATCCTGATCTCTGATATTTTCTGTAAAATCTCGTTCATTTTTCGCACCTTTACCGCAGGCATATTACATACCGATACCGTGCCTGCAGCAGCATCGATAAATATTTTAAGCTACCGGGAAACAATTATACTATCCGCAAATTCCTATTCCTACTCTATTCTTGCTAATATTCCTATTAGAAACTGCGGAAAAGAAAATCTTTTTATACTGTTAATTTATTATGATACCTGACCGATATATAGATAGAGTGGATTATTTTAGTGAGGTGAGTGTATATGGCAAGCTATCTTGAGATAAAGAATGTATCTGACGGATATTTGAGCAAGGTAAGACAGGATCTGAAATTTAAGACCGGGAACTTCGTATGGAAGATTTTCTTTAATATCCCGCTTAATCCTGCTACGGTAAACAACCAGAATCTTACTGTCCATGATTCTTCTGGTAAACCTTTAAAGACCAGCATATCATATAATCCGGAAACACTCGCCATAGAGGTCAGCCCCAAGGAGCCCTATGCGCAGGGCGAGTCCTATTTTCTCCATGTCAACAAAATGGTAGAATCTAAGGGCGGCCAGCGCCTTAAGGACGAGATAGATATCGAATTTGCCGTATGATCACAGGATCTCTTCGATATAGAGCTTGGGATTCCTGAAAAGATCTATATATTCCGAGCCCACCTGTATCATGGGTTTGGAATCATCCTGCCTGTTCATATACACTATGGTACCGACCGTACCGTCATTTAAGCGTACCCTGTAGCCCATATAGCATACCGCGATATGCTCAATGAACGTCATAAGATATTTTGTATCAAAAAGCATTAATCCACTCGACTCAAACAGCTTTATAACTTCAAATGGGCATCTTGCCTTTCTGTACTTTCTGGGTGCGGTCATAGCCTCATAAACATCAGCTATCGCTATGATCTTTGTAAGCCTTTCAATCTGATTTCCACCAACTCCCAAAGGATATCCCGAGCCGTCACATCTTTCATGATGCATCATAGCTGCCAGCTTTACACGGTTGTCCAGATTCATGTCTTTAAGGATACTGTACCCCCTTGAGGTATGTGTCCTCATAACTGCGTACTCATCAGGCGTAAGCGCACCGGGTTTATCAATTATCTCCTTAGGTACTGCCAGCTTTCCTATATCATGATATATACCGCACTGGATAAGCACATCTATGTCTTCCATAGGAAAATCAAGCCACCCTCCGAGTACGGCAGCGATAATTGCCACATTCAGCGAATGCGCAAAAACTACCTCATCATAACTCCTGGTACAATGCAGAAGATCAAAAACCTGTATACCCGAACGGCATGAGGAAAGTATCTTTTTAACACCGTTTGAAAGAGACCTGCTGTCGGTATCTCCACCCTCATGGAGTACCCTCATCATTTCCTTTTCAAAGGTGTCGGCTACATCGGTAAACTGCTCATTAAATGTGTTGTATTCCTCTGAATCACGTAGCTTCTCAAAATACGAAAGCTCGTCAATGCTCTGATCGGGTTCACTTTCTTCTTCGTTTTCCAGATATATCCTTATATATCTTATTGCATGGAACTGGATCCTCGCTATAGCCTTGTCGGTAAGGCGCGCTTCAGCAGGGAAAATAAGCTGACCTATGTCATTAACAACATCTTCGGCTACAAGCATGCCGGCTGATGCATCACTTATCCTGATCTTCCTTACCTCCATAATTAACCTCCATGTCCTTTTGTGTCTTAATCCTTCTATCCGGGTAGTCCCAGTAAAAATCCATGTTCATTCGCAAGCAATAGTACGTAAACTAAAAGTATATTTTAAGTTAATTATAATGGATAAATATCGTTTGTCAAAGGCTTTTTTCAATAAAAAACAAAATTTTTTAAAAAAATAGTTTACAAAAATGTTACAAAAGGTTATAATAGGGGTTAAATATAATCCAGAAAGGATATGCTGACCTAAAAGCATAGTACCTGAAATGAGCAAATATATTATTCATGGCGGCAAGTCTCTTGCCGGAGATGTTGTTATAAACGGAGCTAAAAACGCAGCACTTGGTATCGTTGCCGCATCTGTAATGTCGGATGAGATGGTAACGATTGAAAACCTTCCCGATGTCTGGGATATAAATGTCCTCCTTGATGCTATCAGGGATATGGGCGCCATCGTTGACAGAGTAGACAGACATACTGTTAAGATTGTCGGCTCGATGTGTTCATCTGTAGTAGACAATGAAAACATGAGAAAGATGAGAGGTTCCTACTATCTTTTAGGAGCACTCCTTGGGAAATATAAAAGAGCCCAGGTTCCGCTTCCCGGCGGATGCAATATCGGAAGCAGACCCGTAGAGCAGCACATAAAGGGCTTTAAGCAGCTCGGTGCCAAGGTAGAGATCACATACGGCGGTATACTTTCAGCAGAGGCTGAAACACTTAAGGGCAGCCATATCTTCTTTGATATTGTTTCTGTAGGTGCTACTATCAACGTAATGCTTGCAGCTGCTCTTTCACCCGGACTTACAATCCTTGAGAATGTTGCCAAGGAGCCCCATATAGTTGACGTTGCCAACTTCCTTAACAGCATGGGCGCAAACATCAAGGGTGCAGGTACCGATGTTATCAAGATCAGAGGCGTAGAAAAGCTGCATGGCAGTACTTATTCCATCATCCCCGACCAGATAGAGGCCGGCACATTTATGCTCGCTGCAGCAGCTACTCGCGGTGATGTACTTATAAAGAATATCATTCCCAAGCATATGGAGGCTATTTCTGCTAAGCTTTCCGAGATCGGTGCCGAGGTTATAGAAAACGATGACTCGATCCGTGTTGTTGCAAAGAGCAGGCTTTCAAGTGCTCAGATAAAGACCTTTGCATATCCTGGTTTCCCGACAGATATGCAGCCTCAGATGACCACACTGCTTGCATTAAGCCGTGGTACCAGTACAGTAACAGAAAACATCTTTGATAACAGATTTAAATATGTTGATGAGCTCTCACGTATGGGCGCCGATATCAGAGTTGAGGGTAATGTAGCAATAATCAACGGTGTTGAAAAGCTCACCGGTGCTTCCATCTGTTCTCCCGACTTAAGAGCAGGTGCCGCACTTGTTATCGCAGGACTTGTTGCAGACGGCTACAGCGTAGTAGAACAGGTTGAGTATATCGAAAGAGGCTACGAGGAATTTGAGGTTAAGCTGAGAAGCTTAGGCGCTACCATCGAAAAGGTGGACGACGATGTAGACGAAGCTCTCTATGCAAGAAAAATGGCTCTTAAAAATATTTCATGATAATTTAAGCCCCCGGTTTCAACACCGAGGGCTCTTTTTATACGCTTTTTAGTTGTTATCACAGACTGTCAGGGATATCACTGACAGTAATCACATTGTTTCTTGTATGCTTTTCATGCTCTAAGGTCTGCTTTATGTAAGCCTCCCCATTTCTCTGCTCTGCATTGTCGATGGTTTTTACGACAAATTTCTCGGTACGGGCAAGAGCGCCTTCCTCAGTAGCTCTCAAGATGCTCTTTATCCTCTTTGAGATAAGCTCATGGCTTTCCTCATCAAAAACAAAGCCGGCAGCAGCAACCTTGTAGTCAACATAGTCAAACAGGTCATCCTGATTAAATACGGGAATTATTACTCTCGGGCCAAACATCTCCTCAAAGTTTTCCCTGCCCTTGAAAAGTTCAACCATGTTTCTCCTGTAGTCCGCCAAAACTATCATTGTCTTTCTGTGCAGGCGCTCTATAACCTTGGCAATGTCCTCTATTCCTTCTATCTCCAAAGCACCCGCCTGATCGATAACAAGGCTCCGGCCTTTCAGCTTGTCTGTTTTCTCGCTTAAGTCAATGGAGTTGATCTTATTAGAATCAGTCCAGACTGCCTGAGGCGAAACCAGCTTTCCTGCATCGACCATAAATCTTGTAAATCCGTGAACTATAGCCTTCTTTCCGCTACCCTTTTCCCCTATGATGCAGTAATTCATTACCTCTTCCTCAGGGTCAAGGAGTCTCTCAAGACACTTTAATATCTGACTGCTCATATCTCTCTGGCAGGCAAAGAATCCAAAATATGTCTCAAGGGTCCTTCCGGTACCGGCAAGATACTCGGCAACTATGCTGTTTCCTGGTATCTCAATGGGCTTTAACTGCTTAGGGGTATAAATACCGTCCTTTGTCTCCCCAGTCTCAAATACATCCTGGATATTCTTTATATCCACTGAAAAATCATCATCTCTTGCCTTTTCAGGAATAGCTGCCTTTCTTTCCTCCTGCAGGCTCTGTTCCTTCTTAGCCTTTTCATTTGCAAGAAGTGCCAGCTGCCTTTGATGATCCAGGAATTTTTTACGGTCCTTACGCTTTTCGCTTTCGATAAAACGCTGTTTCTCAAGCTCAGCTGCCTTTTCCTTATCCAGCTTTTCCTTTTCCTCAGCCTCGATCAGCTTACGCTTTTCTTCCTGTTTCCTAAGCTCCTTCTCTTTATGCTTTTCTTTTCTTCTTTCAAGCCAGCTCTTCTTAACAGGTTTTTCCTTTTCCTCAGAACCGCCGACGATGCCCAGCTCACGTTCTACTGCATCTAACAGCTTTGATCCGGCTCCGTTTGTTTCATTTAAGGAAATATCCTCATTGGCAGCTTCTTTTTTGTCATTTTTATCGGTTTTGACTGCTTTTTGCTCAGTTTTTTGCTCTGCTTTCTCTTCTGCCTGCTTTTCTTTTACGGGCTCGATCCTTACTCCTGCAACTTGGGTCTTTTCAAGTCTCCTCCACTCACGTGTCGCATCCTGCGGACCGGAATGCTGTGCTCTCTGTCTCTTTTCGGCATCATCCTCCATCAGAGCCTGCTCAACAGCCTTTGCTATCTCATCCGTGAAGAAGTCATTCTCATGCACCTTGCGTCTGACAGGAGTCTTTTCTTTATTCCTCTCGGGAGCGATCTTTATATCGTCGTCTTCCTCATCATCGATTATCTTTTCTTCTATATTCCCGTTTTTATCTTCTGATCTTACTTTATTTTCTTCTTTAATATTTTCAGAATTTACCGGCTCATCCTCTTCATCTGCAATAGAGAGATCTTCCTCGGTGTATTCCTCTTCTATATATGTTTCTTTTAAATACTCTTCTTCGTTAGTCTCTGATTCTTCCTTATCTATAGCCTTATCTACAACATTCTCTATTACATTGTTTTCGGTCTCAAGACTATTTCTTTTAATAACTTCGGGCTCCTCAAAAGTCTCAGCTACATATGCTATCCTGATATCGGCATCTTCTTCGTCTATAGCTTCTTCAGCTATCGCTTCTTCTGCAATTGCTTCTTCTTTAACTACTTCCTCTGTAGCTGCTTTCTCTATAACTGCATCATCAGTAACTGCCTTCTTTGAAATATCTGAAGTAGTTTCCGAATCTTCCATTGCAGCTTCATCAACTTTGTCCTTGTTCATGATAGCATCAACCGCATGGTCAAATTCCATCTGGTAGTCTATCACAACATCAAGGTCAAGATCTGAAGATACCTCTGCAGGCTCCTGCTGAGTTTGCTGCCTGTCACTAGCCGCACCGGAGGTATTAAGATCCTTAAGACTTATCTCTCCAAGATACAGTGCTCTTAAGGTCTTAGCCTTATCTACCGCCTCACCGTCTCCAAACCAGACGATAACATCCTCACAGGTCTTAAGGCATTTCTCTCGCTCACCCATCTTATGGTAGATCTTGGCAAGCTCATATCCCCATGTATCAAAAAACTCTTTACGCTTCAGAGCCTCAAGGTCCTCAGCTTGCTCCCTTAAAGGCTTTCCTTTCAGCCTGTCTATCTTATACTTAAAGATGTAGTTAAAATAGTCATTGGGAGCCATTTTCTTGTAATCATCAAAATACTTTTCGGCATCATCGGCCTTTTTCAGACGGATACAGATATTTACAAGCTCCATAGCCACACGCCTGCTCTTTTTACGGTCATAGACCGCGAGATAACAGTCCCTGGCTTTCCCGAGCATACCGTTATTTAAGTATACCTCTGCCAAAACCATGCAGTCCCAGTTATCTTTGATCTTCTTTGGCTCCATCCCTTCGCACAGCTCCAGAGCCTCCTCGTTTTTCCCCTGACGTATCAGGGTCTTAATTTCCTCTATCCTGACAAAATTCTTGTACTTGTCCATTATGATCTTCTCTCCCCTAACAGTAACTCTGAAAGAGAGCCCTTTCCTGTCTTTTCCAAAACCTCTTTTATAGTACCGAACACCTTACATTCTCCCTGCTCCATAAAACACAGATGCGTACTGATACGCTCAACCTCTTCCACATAATGTCCTACGTAGATTATGGCGGTGCCCTGAGCCTTTAAGCCCTCGATGGCATTTAATATCTGAGTGCCGGATTGGATATCGATACCCGTTGTAGGCTCATCCAGGATAACCAGCTTAGGTCTGTGCAGCAGAGCCACACCGATATTAAGACGCCTTTTCATACCTCCGGAATAAGCGCTTACCCTGCGTTTAAGCAATGTTTCATCAAATGAGATAATGCCACATACTCTCTTTATCTCCGCATCCAGATCCTTTGAAGGAACACCGTAGCTTTTTCCCCAGAATTTAAGATTATCGAGACCCGATAAGGACTCATAAAGTGCTATGTCCTGAGGTACAAACCCAAGCTTGCTCCTTATGGCGTCAGGCTCCTTTACTATATCCTTTCCTTCAAAAAGTATTGTACCCGAATCAGGCTTAAGCAGAGTCGCTATCATACTTACGCATGTAGATTTTCCGGCTCCGTTATGTCCGACAAGTCCTAAAACCTGTCCTCCCTCAACAGAAAATGAAACATTTGAAACTGCATCCATTTTCCCATATTTTTTTGAAACATTTTTTAATTCAAGCATATATGTTCCTTCCTGCTAAATTATCCTTTCTTTTGGCTAAATTTCTTATATATAAGAATACCTATCAGACTCACAACAGCCGTCACCGTAAAAACTATGACCGCAAACAGATACTGCCCAGTACCTAAAGCATCTCCGCCCACAGTTGAGGTTATGATCGACGGAAATCTACATACTGTACAGATAAATATCAAAAGCGGCAGCGAAATATCCGTAAGTCCCCCGTAATAGCACAATAAATCCTTAGGCGTACCGGGAACTATAAACAGTATCAGAAAAATCACTATTTTCTTATCCGATGACTGCAAAAACTTAAGACTTTCTATCTTTTCTTTGTCAAAATACAGTTCCAGTATAGCCTTTCCAAATTTTCTCACCATCAGGATAACTATTATACTGCCAATGGAAGCCGCCGTAATGCAAAGGAGTGTACCCTTAAATGTACCGAAAACATACCCTGCAGCTATCTCCAGCGGTTCCCCGGGGATAAAGGCTATAAGTATCTGAAATACAACCAGTGCTATGTATAAAGCCGGTCCCCACACACCCTTAGAATCAACCCACTCGCGGAATTTTTCAGGTTCCCCGGCCAGTCTTACAAGTGGGATACCCACAATAATACAGACAAGCACTATAACGATTGCTGCAATTATCATGAGTATACCGACTATGATCTTTTTCTTATCTTTAACCATTTTCTGCGATAAGCTCCCAAAACAAAATCCTAATATCCTACGCTGGAAGCATCTCTATCCTCACTCAAAAATTTAAGTTGACATCCGAACAAAAACACAGTATACTTATAAAGTCGCACAGCCGGGGAGTTAGCGGTGCCCTGTACCTGCAATCCGCTACAGCAGGGGTGATGTTCGGTCTCGGGTAGCATATTGTCGGGCTGCCCTTCATAAGTGATGTTGACGTTTGGGTCTCGCGCAATGGCAGCCTGTGAACCGTGTCAGGGTAGGAATACAGCAGCACTAAGCAGTGTCTCTCATGTGCCGTGAGGGTGCC
>JAFYYN010000096.1 GCA_017557525.1 Lachnospiraceae bacterium | reverse complement strand
TAAAAATACAACCTCTCTTCAGAGTAAGCTTGAGGCCCTGTATCAGCAGAGGGCTAAGCTTGAGCAGAACTATGAGAGTATGTTTCATGTCTCAACTCTCTGCTCAATCTATAACCATGACCTTAAGGAGCTTAACAAGGAAAGTCAGAAGTTTCAGTCGAGGATTGCGGGACAGAAAATGGATGTTATGGCGCTTTCGCTTAGACAGGATGACGGTTTCAGAACTGTCTCCCCGTACCTTACCTCTGAAATAAACGATTATGCCCGTAATATGAATACAGGTGCTCTTTCCACTATGTTTCCGTTCTACAATGCAGACGTTAACCATCCCGGAGGAATATTCATAGGCCGTAACCGGCTCCTCAATACTCCTGTATTCATTAACTTCTGGAACAAAAAGCTTTTAGGTAATGCAAACCTCTTTATATCGGGTGCATCGGGTTCAGGTAAAACCTATCTCGTTTCCCTCATAACCCTTCGCTCAGCCATAGACGGTGTTAATACCGTAATAATAGATCCCGAAAATGAATACGGCCCCGTATGTAAGGCAGCAGGCGGGGTTACTATCAGAATAGCTCCGGATTCCGAAAACATGATGAATCCGTTTGATATTGATGAGGAAGTAGTAGTTGATGATAAGGGTGTACCAACAGGAGAAATCAAGGTTGATATAAAAGGCAAGGTGTCGGAGCTTCTTAACCTGTTCTCGGTTATGGTTTCCGGTTCTTCCAATAACTCAGGTGCAGCCCTCAGTGGTACTCTCAAATCCGATATTTCAGAGGTTCTTATGAAACTCTATGCTGATTTTGAGATAACCTCTGATCCCGAAAGTCTTTATAAAAAAGATGAAAGTTTTGACGAGAAAAAAGGAGAGCTTAAAAATACCAAGGTCTTAAAGAAAATGCCTACCATGTCTGATTTTTATAAAGCTCTCGGTAAGCTTGTAAATGAAAGACAGGATACGGATAAAGACCTTAAGAACTTTTATAAACTGATATCCCTCTTTACCAAGACGGGAGACAGTGGTATATATGACCTCTTTGACTGCCAGACAAACTTTGAGAGTCTCAGTCTAAATAATACTCCTGTAATAAGGTTTGACATACAGGGTATTGAGGATGATGTACTTCGTCCTATCGGTATGCATATAGTTCTTTCCTGGATATGGAATAAGTTTATAAAGAAAAATGTAACCATCAGAAAGAGGGTAGTAGCAGATGAGGCATGGATGATGCTTCAGAGGACATTTGCGGGTTCTGATTATACAGCTAAATTCCTTGAAAACTGTGCAAGACGTATACGTAAGTATAACGGATCCCTCTGCTGTGCTTCACAGAATTTCAGAGAGTTTGTCAACCGTGATGAAGGTCTTGCGGTTCTGTCAAACTCAGCCGTCAAGATGTTCCTCAAACAGGAGCCGGAAGACGTACACGCAGTAGGCGACAGATTTATCCTGTCAGATGGAGAAAAGGAGTTCCTTCTCGGTGCGGGCAGAGGAGATACTCTTATCAAGGTTAAGAACGATTCCTTTGTGGCAGATGTTTATGCATTCCCGTTTGAAGACGAACTTATATCAAAGGAATACCTTGCAGATTAAAGAAAGGAATTAAGAAATGAGCACCATTAAGTACCTTAGAAATAAAGTAATAATATTCTCGCTGTTTCTTGTTATAGGAATGGTGTTCTTCATGTCAAGAAAGGCAGATGCAGCACATCAGAACGCTGCCATTATCTGTCTCATTGATGATATGTCCTTTTCCTACAAAACCCAGGTGTTCTATACGGGAGAGGAAATAGAAAAGGGAAGGATTTCCCAGTTTCTTCCTAACTCCTATCAGCAGGTAGATAGCGTTAATGACAGAATAAAATTACTCGAAGAAGATGTTTATTCTGATAAGGGCGAGAAGAAGGCTTCGGACAAGTATCCACATTGGAAGGTGGTTATTTCAAGCGGAAGTGCGGGAAGAGTTCAGATATTCCTTGAAGAAGACAGTTCTACCTCAGACCCAATCAGGGCGATAATGAATAAGGGAACTGAGGAAGCAAGGGTGTATCAGAACGGAGAGGATAATATTCTCGCTCCCCTTACCTTCCCCAACAATCCCAAAGTGGATGCCACAAGTGCGGATATAAACAGAGCTTATACTATAGCGGAGACTCTGGGCGATGGTTTTAATGATGCTCTTGCATTCATAAATGGCGGAGAGTCTTATACATCCGTTAACCAGCTTATTTCTGCAGCTTACGGTCTCTGTATAATAAATGACGGAAAAACCTTCACCGGTCCCACTAATCCCGGCTCTGAAGCCAAGAACTACATTCTTTATCATAATACCTCATCCAAGGATGGAAAAGGCTATCTTTATACGTGTTCTATATACAATAAAGAAGATACAAGTGACATGTATGCTCCTGATTATACTAAGAGCAAGGTAGGAGCCCCTAAAAAGTCCGGCGAATTTGTTTATGCAGTTAAGAAAGGTTACAAGGACGCTAATCATAATGACGTAATGGAAGACGGAACCCAGAATCAGCTTGCCGACCTCTATGACAGTAAATATAAAGACACTACCTATATCACCTGGGAACATCTGTTCTTACAGGCAGGCATGTACTATGCAGAAGGTATCACCTATGCCAATCAGGCCGATCTTTACAGCATGACGGCTCTCGAAAACTCCCTTACGGGCTTTTTCAGAGATATCCTTGACGGTCTGTCGGGACTTATAAATACCTATACGATGGAAGATCTTATATTCAATAACGGAGTAAGAGGTTCAAAGGCTTTCTATCTCGGGACCTTTAACAAAAACTGGACTCCTTACCTTCTCAATATGTTCCTCATATTTACGGCTATAGCCGTTTCCTTGGTATTCCTTATCATCGTAAGGATAATACTTAAAAGACAGTTGGCTACAGCTAATGTATTTGAAAGAGCTTCTATACTTGAGGGCTTCAAAGACCTTCTCGTGTCCCTTTTCTTTATAGCCTTTGCGTGGGGAGCTATAAAAGTACTTATGATCGTAAATACCAAGTTTGTTAATATATGGGCAACCCTTGTAGGAACTAAGACTCTTCAGACAGTTAATGCTTCATCCATCATAATAGGCGGAGTAATAATCAAGTTTATATATTTCATGCTTGAGATATTTGT
>JAFYYN010000095.1 GCA_017557525.1 Lachnospiraceae bacterium | reverse complement strand
TTTCAAAACTTGAGCCATTGGTAATATAAATAGCACCACTAGTACCGCCGGTAATATATCCGCCGGTGAAAACGTTTTTCTCATCATTGAGTGATGCTTGATTGAGAGTTTCTACAACTGAGGAAACAATAGAATTAGCTGTAGAATAATAGTGTGATGTACTACCACAATCATACAGTCTAAATGTTGTATTGTTTTGTACAATTATCCTATGATCTCCGTTAAGGTCAATCTTATGATCATTGAGACAAAGGTCTACTCCACCTTCAGGAACGATCCAATCAGAATCGAGCGTTATATCTTCTGTCAGATAATAGGTACCCGATGAGGTAGGCATAGTGCTGGTTGGAGTAGTGAATAAGACTGTGTCATGAAAATGTTTGCTGTTATCTTTCTCTAAAATTTTAGCATTATTTCCACTGCATAAAACAGTATAAGTTTCATTATCAGATACAAAGCATGAAGCGATACCGGCGGACATTTTGCTGTCTGAGGCAAATACACCTCCATTCGCAGACGGATCCGCCATAGTTAAACCAATTTTAGCGGCACCGTTGAGCGTATCGGAAATATTTATACTTTTTCCTGATAATAAATACACATTGTTTTCAGCAGCATTTTCGCCTGAACCTACGCTGTTCCCAGTTATAGTAGGATTATTGGAAGCATTGAATGTACCGGCAACATATACGCCGCCGCCTTTTCCTGACGCAGAGTTACCGGTTAAAGTTCCGACAGGCATGTTGAAGGTTCCGTTTTCACTAATGTATACACCGCCGCCGTCGCCGTTTATAGCTGAATTTGAGGATAAAACACGGCTGTACATATTAAAAGTACCGTCTCCAACATATACGCCACCGCCATTTTCAGCAATATTACCATATAAATTTTCTCCGTACATGTTGAAAGTGCCGCCGTTGTCAATATATGCTCCACCGCCGTTTTTTTCGGATGTATTATAACACAAATCAAAGCCGCAGAGATTTAGAGTTCCACCATGAACATATACACCGCCACCATTACCAGAGTTTTTTCCACCCATGATCGAACCGTCACCATAAACAACTTCATTTGCTGAATTCCCGGGTTTATCATCTAACATGGTAAGGTTACCGGAAACCTTTATAACATAACCGTCAGGAATCGCATCGGTAAGTTCACGTCTTAAATGGTGCAGGGCCATTAATATGGTTGCTGTCACACCTTCCGGAACATAAAGGTAACCGTCAAGAACTATATCACAGTTAAGGTAGTAGTTCTTGCTTTCAAGAATATAGTATCCACTTGCACCATTCTCTCCGGGAGTAAATTCTCCAAAATCAGAAGGTTTAGACACAAAAACACCATTATTATCATTTGTGGGAATGACTGTATGTTTTTCGCCTGTAGCAGCCTTTACAGCAGTATCATTAAATAGATTTGATATTGACTGTACAGGTATAGTATCAACTACTAACAAAACTGCAAGTAATACAGCTACAAAACTCTTAAAAACTCCTCTTTTCATCTTTGGGTTCTCCTCGTTCTGATGTTTCTATTTTCAATCACCGGGACGGTTCTGCGGTTGAATCTCCCCTTAGCTGCACAACTATCCATATGATTGTAATTATTTCTTTTACTTAGACTCTATATATTAGTCCCATATCTATTTGTGTTTACTCAACAATTATATATCTAACTTTTTGAACATTTTGTTTGAATTGTATATACATTTCAAATATTTATACAGTAAATAACCTTTGAACTTTACCCTCTTTTTATCAGGCACTGCTCTCCTTCAAATGCGAACCCATATTTAAGGATATTCTCCTTAGGTATTCCACGTGAAAGAAGGTCAGTGTCATACTTCTTATCTTCTATCTGCTTTAAGGCGTTAGCCGCAGTGTCCTCCAATGTCTTTTCGCCGCGGGCTTTGCTCAGCACTTTGAACTCAATGATCACTGCCTTGTTTTTTATGTCCTTCGGTTCTAAGGTTACGTCGTATCTGCCGTATCCGCTCTCACGATTAGACTTGACCATATAATCCCTGTTCCTGTCCACTATAAGTCCCAACACCAGACCATGGTAGAAACGTTCAGGTTCTTTCTTACCGTCCGGATCCTTGGGAACATCAAAAGAACTGAAGGTTCTGAGCATCAGATCATTCAGATATTCAGTCAGGTCTATCTCGTCACCTGTAAACAGTGCTTTTACAAAACCGGTGAACTTTCCACTCTTCTTGAACCAGTTTTCTATCAGATCATAAAACATCTGCTTCACTTCAAAGTTTGTAATTATCAGCCTGAAGTACTGAAGTTCAGCTCCTGATCTCACTTCTTCCAATACCTTCAGATACCCTGAAGCCAGAAGCAGACTCCAGATGGCATCAATATTTTCTGACAACTGGCTGAAAACTATCTGCTCGTCTATTTTTGCTTCTATATACTCTCCGCTTAAAAGCTTTTCAAACTCAGTCTTTATATTTTCGTCTCCTTCACGGATGAGCTTGCCTATCAGACCGTTTGAACTGGTATTAGCCCAGTAAGTATTAAATTCTTTCTTATCAAGGTATGATATGATCGACCATGGATTGTAAATATCACTTACTTTTCCAAATGTAAAGCCGTCATACCACTTTTTTACATTCTCTTTTTGGGCTGGATCGATGCCCTGTTCGTCCATTGCCGCAAATACTTCTTCTTCTGTAAAGCCAAAACATGTCTCATACTTATTGGAAGTAGTAGTTATTACTTCAAGGTTATTCAGATCAGAGAATATAGATTCCTTGCTTACCCTGGTTATCCCGGTAAGAACAGCCCTGTCCAATGAAGGATTGGTTTTAAAGGTATTGTTGAACATGGAGCGTATAAAAGCAGTCAGCTCTTCCCAGTAACCGTTAACATATGCCTCCTGCATGGGAGTGTCATATTCGTCAAGAAATATAAGTACTTTCTTTTTGTAGTATTTGTGGAGAAGTGTCGAAAGCAGCTTCAAGGAATATTCGGCATCAACATCGTTCATATTTTCCGAAACAGCCTCTAAAGCTTTTAATTCATTTTCTGTAAGCTCCTTGAATTTCCTTAAGAAATCGAATTTATCAAATATACCGGCTATCTCTTTTTTTATTCCCTTTACTGTTGAATCATAATCCTTCCCTTTAACTCCTGCAAAGGTCAAAGATATTACGGGAAAAGTCCCCTGAAGCTCCCTGTATTTCTCTTTATTCCAGATATCGAGTCCTTCAAACAGGTCAGATCTGTCAGCATATTTATTTGAGAAGAAACAGTCCAGCATGTTCATATTCAGGGTTTTCCCGAAACGCCTCGGACGGGTGATGAGCGTTACCGTATCCAGATTCTCCCACCACTCTTTTATAAAATCGGTTTTGTCAACATAAAAACTATTCTTTTCCCTGATATCTTCAAAGCTCTGATTACCTATCGAAACTGTTCTTCCCATAACAGACCTCCTGTCCCACTGATTGACCATTATACCCAAATTTCCACAAATAAAGTATACCAAAAAAAGCAGTTTATTACAACTGCTTTTTTGTCAAATCAAAGTTCCCCAAAATAAAGTATTCTTTATAGTCTGGCGGTTAGAAATAGATATTATTTTATTATCTCATCAATAGTTGACACTGTACTGAAGCATCCCGGGCTGTTAGCCAGGATTTCTTTCATCTTGGAAAGCTCGAAGTAGTTTATATAGCAGATCAGAGTCTTGTTCTCTCCTGCTATGGCACCATAGGAGTCCATAAGCGTGCAGGTCTTGTTTAGCTCTTTCTTTATGGCTTTTACGACTTCTTCTGGATTCTTTGTTATGATAGTTACCTGCTTTATAGCTTCAAAATGATCGGTAAAGTGATTGATGATCGATGTAGCTACAACATATACCAGCAGGCTCATAAGTGCCGCATTCCTGTTTATCAGCAGAAATACAGCTGCATATACGCAGGCATTAAACACGATCAGTATAGGCGTCATACTGAAGTTGTTTCCGGTCTTGTCAGAAACCTTTTTAAGCAGTATGTTCGCAAAGATCTCTGATCCGTCAATACAGCCACCGTATCTAAGGATTAGTGACAGTCCTGCTCCGAGTATCGCTCCACCGAATACAACGGCCAGGAAATGCTCTGTGTTAAGTTCAAAGGGTATTTCTTCAAAGATGGACAAGCCTATCGTATAAAAGAAAGACCCAAGTATTGCCTTTATACCAAATTTCTTACCAAGTACGATAAATCCTGCTATCAGGAACGGTATAAAGACCATGGCAACGCATAACGAAAGATTTGCACCCGTCAGCTTGTTGATCACAATGGCTATACCGGCTGTACCGTAATCTATAGCATCATTGGGTATCAATATGCATACTACGGAAAAGCTCGCCATCAGAGCCCCGACAGCTATCAGCAGGTAGGAAGCAAATTCGCTCCAAGAAAATCTAAACTTTTTCATTCTCATTCAAAAAGACCAAGGATGGTTCTTAGTATTTATAGATGTGATTATAGTTATATAGTATCATTTTAGATAAGACAGAGAACAATCCTCTGCTCTTAGCACAGTTTAAAATTATATCAGATAAAACAATGGAAAACAATAATTTTTTACAAAAAAATACCCCGGTAAAACTTACCGGGGATCTGACGAATAAGGGAATCGAACCCTTGTTTCCGCCGTGAGAGGGCGGCGTCTTAGCCGCTTGACCAATTCGCCAATATTCACTGTCGCTTTCGCAACATTGATATATTATCACATATATTTTAATAATGCAAGTACTTTTTTAAATTTTAAAATATTCTAAATATTCAAACAATTATGCAGGATTATACATAATAGTGTATCTCTTTTAATACCCTATCCATAAGCTCTGCATTCTTTATAGAAAACGCAGGGGAAATATGGGGCTTTTCTCCGTAGAGTATACAGCGGCTCATATTTTCAATCTCGAGTGAGTAGTTCTGAGGTACGGATACTTTCCTCTCTATTACTCCATCTGCATAGTAAATCTTATAGGATACATCTCCTGCCTGATTGTACTCAACATCAGATCTTATAGAGCCGGCTGAGCCGTGTATATAGAGTCGGTCAAATCTTGAGTTTGTATTTGTACCTAAGATCATACCTACATTAAATGATGCTCTTGCTCCATTTTCAAACCTTATGATGCCTGCAGTATTAACGTCAACGCCCAACTCTGAAAACTCTGCCTCAGCCTTAACCATCTCCGGCTCGGAATCTATCAGAGAAAGTATCATGGTTGTGCAGTAGCATCCCAGATCGTACAGAGCTCCGCCGCCAAACTCCTTATGAAGTCGGAAGTCTTCCTGATAGCCCTGAGTGATAAATGCAGACTCAATATAGTCCACCTTGCCGATGATACCGCTCTCTACATCCTGCTTTAAAGCTTGTACATAAGGGCTGTGGAGATAAGCATAAGCCTCCATAAGATGTACGCCGTGCTCGGAAGCGGTTGCAAACATATCTGTAGCCTCATCTGCATTAAGAGCCAAAGGCTTTTCACATATTACATGCTTACCTGCTTTTAAGCAGTCCTTAACCCACTTCAGGTGCAGATCATTTGGTAACGGTATATAAACAGCCTGTACGTCCTTGTCGTTAACAAGCTCCTCATAACTGCCATAAGCTACCTCAAAACCATAGTCCTCTTTAAATCTTTCTGCTTTCTCAATGTTTCTGCCGGCAATAGCATACATTTCGCAGCTCTCAGCCAGCTTCATGCCGGGGATCGTAGCCCATCTTGCGATGTTGGCAGTCCCCATAATACCCCATTTTACCTTTTCCATTTACTCTCCTTCCAAAATTTCATATACTTTACATGAACATATATACTTACTGTAATTAAATAAACAAATAGTTTAATTTCTACATTATAACACTAATACTCTATGATAAGCAACACTTATCTCATTTTCTTGTTGCCCCTGTAAATTGCATATGCGGAAACGATAAATGCAAACACAGCTCCTATTGCAAGTGAAACGCCGTAAGGCAGTCCAATACCGATTTTGGCGCTCATAATATATGCACAGGTAATAAAAGCATAAAATGCCAGAGGCAAAAGCGGTACCCAGAAATATTTCTTTTTATCATGCTGCATAAGCCATACCAGGATCGATGCAGTGGCAAATATTGTTACAGTCTGGTTAGACCATCCGAAATATCTCCAGATGATATTAAAGCCGTTTGGATTTACCTTAGCAAAGATAAGTACTCCAAATGCAAAAGCGAATATCGCAAAAGCAAGACTCAGTCTCTTGATCTTTTTATCCTGTCTGATCTTAAAGGTATCAGCAATCATAAGTCTCAGCGAACGGAAAGCCGTATCTCCTGATGTTATCGGCAGTAATATAACTCCGATAATAGCTATGATACCGCCTACGGAGCCCAGCATATTCTTGCAGATAACGCCGACCACACTCGTGGCTGAAATCTGCTTTAATACTCCGTCCTCTAACATGAAATATCCCCATACACCATCAACCTGCTGCATAGTGATACCGGCATTACCTGCACCTACGCTGATCATGGCCATTGTAGCACCGGCCCATACCATAGCGATAAAGCCCTCGGCGATCATCATGTTATAGAAAGTCATACGGCCTTCCTTTTCATGCTCCAAGGTTCTGGTAACCAGAGTAACCTGTGTTGAGTGGAAACCTGAAAGGATACCGCAGGCAACAGTTACGAAAAAGCTGGGTATAAAACGCTCGCTTGTAAAATATTCACTGAAGTCAAATCCGTTTAAGCTCCATGAGCCAAAAAGCTCACTCATATTGTAACCATTGACAAAGAGCATTATAAATATACCAATCGCGGATACGATAAGTACTGCTCCGAATGCAGGGTAGATTCTACCAATAATCTTGTCTATAGGCAGCACGGTAGCTATCAGGTAGTAAATAATTATAGCTGAATAAATGATCCAGGTCGATGCTTCACCGGCTGTACCACCAAAGCCGAAAAGCTGGGTAGCCATGATATCTCCCGGTGTATAAACAAAAACAGTTGCGCACAGGAATGTAACTACACATACAAAGATAGTATATATCTTGTGTATAGCTGCATTTGTATTCATCCTGACAAGTTCAGGCATCTGTATGCCGCCCTCTCTTACCGAGATCATACCGACGAAATAATCATGCATAGCTCCGCCTAAAATACAGCCAATCGGTATGGTTATAAATGCTATAGGTCCAAAAAGTATACCCTGTATAGGACCTAAGATTGGACCGGTACCGGCGATGTTAAGCAGATTGATCAATGAATTTTTCCATTTTTTCATTGGTACATAATCAACACCGTCATTTTTAGTGTAAGCAGGCGTTTTTCTGTCATCAGGACAAAATACCTTCTGGCAAAATGCTCCGTATAGTCCGCCTCCGACAAATAGGATCGCAAGACCAATAATAAACGTAAGCATTTCAAATTCCTCCTTTTACTAGGGGGCTGACCCCTTTAGTACTTTAGCGTGTTGAAGGTGTCTGACCCCTCATTTATTTTATTATAACCTGCTATGTCCAATAAATGTCCAATGAAACAAGTAAAACATTAACCCTTAACCGCTCCTGCGGCAACTCCCCCTACAATCTTTTCCTGGCATATGATGTAGATTATTATGACAGGGATGATGCTTACAAGTATAAGAGCCATCGTTGCACCGAGATCTATAGTTCCATAGCTGCCTTTTAGGTACTGTATATGGATAGGTATCGTCCTGTATTCTGTGATATCAAGCACAAGGAAAGGCAGCAGGTAGTCATTCCATACCCACATGATCTCAAGTATCCCCACAGAGATTAGCGAAGGAGAAAGCATCGGGATCACAACCTTAAAGAAAGTTTTTACAGGACTGCAACCATCTATTGCCGCAGCCTCTTCTATTTCAATAGGTATTGTCTGGACAAATCCCCTGAACAGGAAAATTGCCATCCCCGCTCCTACACCAAGGTAGATTATCGGTATTGTAAACGGAGTATTGAGCTTAAGCTTATCTGCGGTACTTACAAGAGTGTACATTATCATCTGAAAAGGCACTACCATTGAAAAAATACACAGATAATAGAAAATCTTGCAGACAAGGTTGTTGACCCTTACAATATACCATGCCGCCATTGATGCAAACAATAATATCAGTGCCGTAGACAGTACCGTTATCAGCACTGAATAAAGTGCACTTTTTGCAAAAGGATAATTGCCGAATGTCATACCTTTTACAAAATTATCCGTTCCTGCAAATGATTCCTCTGTCGGCAGAGAAAAGGTTTCCGTTTTAACATAAGTATTTTTCTTAAATGAATTCACCGCCACAGCAAGTACAGGAAGAACGTATATAATGCTTACGACGGCAAAAACCGCAATTACACCTCTATATTTCTTTTTCATAAAACTACCATTCCTACCCTTTCTTCCTGTCTGTGAATTTTAGCTGCAAGATACCGATTGCAGAAACCAGTACAAAGAATATCACAGCCTTCGCCTGTGCTACACCGTGTCCAAAACTGCTCTGGCCATAGAATGTATTAAAGATATTTAGAGCCATCATTTCAGTAGTCTTAATTGATGTACCATCCGCATTCATCGAGATCGGCAGGCCTGCAGTAAGTGCAAGATTCTGGTCAAAGAGCTTAAAGCCGTTTGTTAGTGCTAAAAACAGACATATTGATATGGTTGTGATCATATTCGGGATCATGATCTTTAGCAGTGTCTGCCTGCCGTTTGCTCCGTCTATCTGAGCTGCCTCAAGCACTGCCGGATCAATATTCTTAAATCCTGCAATATAAATGATCATCATATAGCCTACCTGTTGCCAGCACAGCATAATGATAAGTCCCCAGAAACCGTATTTGCTTTCCATAAGGACTGATGTTTCATACATTGAAAGAAATCCGTCAAATATCGTAGACCATATATATCCGAGTACTATACCGCCTATCAGGTTTGGCATGAAGAAAACTGTCCTAAATATCTTCATACCCCTTATTTCCTTTGCAAGAAAATATGCTACTGTAAATGCCAGTAAATTGATCACCGTCATACTGACAACAGTAAAAAGTGCTGTAAACAGGAAAGAATGCATGAAACTTTCATCAGAGAAAGCCTTTACATAGTTATCAAAACCTGAAAGCTTTGCTTCTGATATCAGTCTGAAATCACAGAATGAAAGATACAGTCCCTTTAAGAACGGCCATAAAAACCCAACAGCAAAAGCTAACATAACAGGACCTAAAAACAGCCATCCCCACTTTTTTACTGATTTTTGATAAATTGTAAGTTCATTATCTTTTTTCATTCATTCGCCGCCTTATAATTCTGAGCCCAGCCCTGTATAAAAGCTGTTTCAACCTTTGCCCAGTTACTATCCGATCTGTCAGCATTGTACTCATTGAGAGCTGAAACCAGCCCTGTCCTGTAATTATCAACGTTAGGCTGATAACTTGTAGCCCAGTCCATTATGTAGCACCCTTCATTGGCATACCTGTTTGCATTTGCAAGGAAACCGTTTCTTGACTCAGCAGAATGTATAAAAGGCATAACACCAAATGTATCCACGAGTATTCTTGATGCTTCGGCATCGGTCACACACCATACAAGGAAATCCATAGTAGCTTTTCTGTCAGTTTCTGAGGCAAGTGAATTAATTGCCCAGTAATTTTCAGTACCACAGTTAAGCCCTGCCTTCTCTTCACCTGCAACACCACAGTAATATGGTATCATCACTGCAGAAGGGACGTCTTTAGCCACGCTTTCATATTCCCAGGAACCGTTTACAAAGAAAACTGCCTTGCCGGTCTTAAACTCGTTTTCAGGGTCATGTCCTCCGGTTGCCAAACTTTCAGGCTTTACGGTACTGTTGTTTATGCAAAGATCATATAAGAGGCGGTAATTGTCCATATAAGTGCCCTTTAACGTTGCAGGGCATTCCGTCCACCCACCGTCATCCCTTTCCTCGTAAAAGTACTCTAGATTAGCCATATGTCCTGTAAAACGCCATGACGAGGATGCATCCATATCTGAAGCCGAGAAAGCATCAAACCCCAGTTCAGATGCTCTTGCGTGTATATCCTCAGCTACAGTCTTTAAGCCTTCAAAGTTTATAAGCTCATCCATAGAATGCCCGGATTTTTCAACAAGATCCTTATTGACTATTATACCGTAACACTCATAACAGTATCCGATAGCCGCAAGCCTGCCATCCTTATAATAAAGATTATAACTGTCTGTATTAAGCTCCTTTTCTATGGGTGTACCCTTAAGGTCAATACAGCAATCCCCCCACATATTGATATCATTCATATTTTTCATGACTATAAGCGACGGGGGATTTGATTTGTCCATTTCTGAGTTAAGTACCTGGCTGTAAGTACCTGAGGCAGCTGTTACGATTTTAACTTTTACTCCGGTCTTTTCCTCGTAAATTTCCGCTACTTTGTTAAGCGCCTCATCAGACTCGGGCTTGTAATTTAACCAGTAAACCCTACCTTTATTATCTGACGAAGAACACCCTGTAAATATCAGCGTCAGGCATAACGCCATACATAACACAAATACAATTTGTTTTTTCGATTTTACATACATCGTTTAATCTCCAAATTTGTTACATTACCATTTATTCTACGCGCTCCAATGAAACCGATTCCATTCCTGCATCTTTCATAATGTCTCTCATGGCTTTAGCATACATTTCACCGTGGAAGCCCTGGTACCAGTTGATGTAGAAGTAGCCGTCCACTTCTTTCAATAATGTTTAAAATAAAATTCTCTTTCCTAAAATACTTTGCAAAACTTTTTAAATAGTATTGGGTATACTCCAATTATCATAAATGTGACTATCAGGTATCTTATTGACCTTATCAAATAAGCTAAAAAAGTACCTGACTCCAAAAGATCCTTTGAGAAAGGAAGTTTTAAGAGAGTATTAAAACCAAAGAATATCGCAAATCCACCAATAAGCCTAATTATACATTTATACCAAACTTTTGTATTTTCAAATTTAACATACTTCTCTTGAAACAGATCTCCAAAGAAGAATCCGCCCATTATTCCAATGGATGTATAATAATCCTCACTCTTACAGTAGAAAAAGCCGACACAAGAAAGGATAAAAATCACAATGTAAAGGATCATATGATTCTTAACCCTGTTTAAAAGAAATGAGGATAATATTGCAACTACTGTTCCAAGAACTAATCCGGCTATAACATCGGTAGGATAATGAACACCTAGTACAAGTCTTGAAATACCTATAAGAAGTGAAAATATGATTCCTGCAATAAGCAATGTTTTCTTTTTTAGATATGCACCTATACCAACATAAGTTGATACCGCATTTGTGGAATGACAACTGGGGAAAGAGAAACCTTGTGCAGACACATCCATTATATCAGCATCTGGTGTAGCAGCCCTTACACATTTTATGCTAGGATTATCGAAGTATGGACGGCGTCTAAAGAAAATGTTTTTTATAAGTGCATTTGAAATTATACCTAGACATATACTGACACCAAGATATCTTCCAAATTTCTTATCCAGACACCAGTAAGTAAATCCTATCAAAGCAACCAGGATCATTTCTTCTCCAAAATGAGCAAGTACTGTCGAAACATTTTCCCCAAAAGAACCTAAAGTACTTTGCAGCCACTCTATTAAAGCTATTTCCCATTCAAAATAGAAGGTGTTTCCACTCATTGTAATGACTTCTCCTACAATCATTGATTTTCTATTATACTATTTTACATCAAAAGAACCAAGATACCTGAATTCAAACCCTTTAGTTTTAGCTATAGACTGATAATTAGAATAATCACAGTCTTCACATTCTATCACATAATAGTACTCACCTAATACAGTCTTCAAAGGACGGTCGTGAAGCGTTACCAGAGTAATTCCTTTTTCATTCATGCTACTTAAAAGCATGGGAAGGTTATTAGCGTTTCCTTTAGCGATGAAAGCAAGCCTTTGAGCTTTGTCAGTAGAAGGTTTTTCATTTGAAAGAACATAAAATCTTGTCTTATTATTTTCGTTACCCTGTATAGAGGCAGCGTGTATTTCCAAGCCATATACATCAGCACTCCCGGCCGATGCTATAGCTGCAAAGGCTGAATCCTTACCTTCTGAAACGAGTCTGGCTCCTTCAGCAGTACTTGAAACTTCAACAACTTGAGCATTAGGAAGATTTTTCTTTAGCCATTCAGTGGACTGGGTGATACCCTGCTTATGGGAATACACTGTTTTGATATCCGAAAGCTTTGTGCCGGGTAAAACAAGTAAGTTCTGGCTGATTGGCAGCTCCACCTCACCGATAACCGAAACACCTGTCTGAGCTATCAGAGTATCTACATAATCTATGACTGCACCGCCTATAGTATTTTCCTGAGGGATAACTGCGTACTTGGCCTTTTTATCAACTAATGCCTGTACAGCCTCTGGTACTGTCTTGTATGGTACTGTGTTTCCTGCATCTTCGAAAAACTTTTGGCAGGCCTCATGAGTATATGTACCCTCAGGTCCTAAGTAAGCAACAGTATCACAGTACTTTTCATAAAGAGCATCATACTTACTTATGGAGTTGGTGAAAAGCTTCTTTATATCCTTAGCCTTATACAGACCGTCTTTGTTCTGCTTTATACCGTTAAAGCTTAAATGGTAAACAACAGGCTCATTTTCAAGGTCAAGCAGGGGCTGTGTACGGAGCTGATCCACAGATTGATAAACAAGATCCACTGACCAGTAGGTCTTACCCTTTTTGCTCTCCCATTTTGAGAAAACAATCTTGCTGCCTATGGGAGTTTTGGACTCTATAGCATCGGGCAGCTCATAATCCTTAACACCGAGAGCTGCTAAGACACTTCCTATATTAGAGTCATGACCGCAAAGGAATGTAAATATCCTGCCCTTTGTATTCATCTCGGAGTAGATCTCTTTGATCAGAGGATTAGCCACATTGGTAGCCACAAGAGGTGCAGTAAAGAGCACATCTCCGTATACATCCTTTATCTCAGAGATAGCCTTCCATTGATCTAAGGTAAGATCATTACCGAAACCTGCCTTTACAGTGTCGGCCTCCTCATAATACTGAAGTACCAAAGCATCACTTATACTGGTACCGAGCTTTAAAGAACCATCAGTAGTTGGCTCCTGCCCTACAACATATTTTAAACCATACTCAGTATTAAATACATAATCACTGTAGCTTTCAGATTTATCCATATCGATAACATCGGCGATAAGCTCGTAGTTATCGGTTAAATCCTTAACCTTTGCATCAAACAGCTTATGTGTCTGAGCAGTCGCATCCTTTATATACTCGTCACTCACAAAGTTTAACGCCGGAGTAAAGGTCGGATCCATCTTATCAAAGTCCACATGATACTCGATATCGATGTTTGCGGTAGGCAGCAGTCCTGCCGAGAAATATTTCGCGGTAGCTATGGTACGCTGCTTGGAATTTGAATAAAAACGTACTTCGTCGCCCTCTGGATGATAGTTTTCAGGGATAAGCCCTTCACTCTCCAGCCACTTTTTAAAGTACTGTCCCATCTCCGTCTCTAAAACACCGCCTCTGAGAGACAGCTCACTCGCATTTGACGACCAGTTATACCACTCATATGGAGTCACCTGCTCCAGCGTAGAACCCTTGGTAGACATAGGGGCTCTTATATTATGACGGCTGAGCACTACCACCTGCTTTAAAGTATAACCCTTGTCAGACAGAGAAAGACTGCCACCGGCACTGACATCTATGGGAGTCAGTAAACCGATAAACATGGTAACTACCAGAGCAAACAGTATAGATTTAAGAAATTTACTTATTTTATAGATAGACATATCTTTATGCTCCTTATATCTTATATCTAAAATTATATATTACCACATTTTCCCCAAATGATAGAAAACTTCGGCTTTTTCGATTTAATGGCCGAATTGTCATTTGCAGATAAAGTTTTTGACTCGTCAGCGTGTACACATATGCTTCCAAATGATCCAATAATTAACGAAATAGCTACTAACAGAACCAATGTTTTAGAAAATCTTTTCATATAATGTCCTTTCTTTTTTTTTCATATGTCGATGATACATTTAGCGTTGTATTCTTCAGCCACTGCTTCAGCTGCACCCATGACACTTTTAGCTTTTAAGTCAAGATACAGACCTATAGTCCGATACCCTGACATTAGCCTATGACGTTTAATAATCAAATCTGTGTATTTGACTTTCTGTGTCAAGGTAGAAAATACATTTTTCATCCTGATCAAATGCCAGATATGTTCCATTCCAGAGATCTTTATAGCGATCATCATTAGCATTATACGGATACACCTCGGGCATTCCGGTATTTTGATAATCAGCTATGTCAAAGGACTCATATATAAAACCATCTCTTTTGACTCTTACATCATCTGTAAACAGGAAATATTTAAGGTCAGGCTTTCTTTTATCAGTTAATCCCCAGGTGGCATCAACAAGATATGCCTGTCCATCTAGGACAATATAATTCCAGGCGTGAGGATCTTCTTCCGGGTCAACCGGATCAGCTCCGGCTTCCTCAACATCAATACCGCACTGAAGCAGCAGATATTTATATAAGCAGGATATTTCCCAGCATATACCCTTCTTCTCCATAAGGACTCTGTAGCCTGACTCTTGTGATAAAAATTCGATATCATCACTTTCTAAAGCACCATAATCATAAGTACAATATTCTGTCATAAACTCATAGAGGGCAAGAGTTTTTTCAAAGTCTGTATAATCTTCCTCAATAACATTATCTAAGATTTCACATATCCTTTTTTCGAAGTCATTGATCTTCTCTAAAACCTCTTCTTTCGGAATACTGTAATATATCTTAGCCCTGCCGTTACCAAGATACTCGGTGTTTGACAGCTGATTCATTACAGGATAAAAATATGTAGCAAATCTGCCGCTGTCCCATCCGACAGCATCCCTGTCGAGGCATTCATAATATTCTTCGCCAGCTCTTACGGCATCCACATAGTTAAAGAACGTCTGCATAGCCTTTTCACCATGCTCCGCAAGATAATAAGAGGAAAATACATGAGGATTAAAGGTATGCTTGGTACCGTCATTATTCCGCATGTTTTCCGGATGTATATAATCACCTGATTTAGCCGTTAAAACGTCAGGATCATAGAGCTGTCCGATTTTAAAGGTATTGATAAAATCAATATTAAGTACTAACTTACCAAACCAGTCGGTATTTTCATCATCAAGCTTATCGGGAGTTATAACAATGCCCTTATCTTGCTTAAGGTTTTCTAACTGATCAGACAGATATTCTTTGGGGTCCTGCTTTGAAAAATCACAGAAATTCTTAAGTTCAGAACCCTTATCAGATACAAGCCATAAAAGGATTGCGTTTCCGGCTGTTTCTGATGCAGAAAGAACAACAATGGAATCGTTTATAATACCATTTGCATATAGATAGCTATTCTCTGCGAATTCAGTGTTACTTATAGGATCTGAAACAGTATTATTTTCTAAATCATAAATCCTGAAACTTTGCGAAAGGCTATAATCTTCATTTAAAATGCCTGATTGAGCACAAAATCTGTTACCCTGTATAAAGCTAAATTCTTCTTTTATCGCACTTTTCGGGAAAACAACCATTTCACGAACGTTTCCGGGTTTGTGTATGAACCAGGTATAATCTGATTCAATAACACCATATCCTTCAACAAGCAGATCCTCCATTGCAAGATCATCTCCAAGTTCAGGATCGGAAACTAAAGAATACGTTATTTCACCATTTGATGAATCGATGAACATAAAGCCATGTATATAGTTTTCATCGTTAGAAGCTGTCTCAAAACAGTATGTACCGGCTGTTTCATTTACATACATTACAACACGGACGGATGGATCATACTGATATTCATATATAATGTCACCAGTTTTATCCGTAGCAATTATATTGTACTTACCTTCATCCACAGACCAGATCAGACCATCCTTGGTAAATCCGATATTCTTATAAGAGCCGCCGTTTCCGGGCTTAAAAGACTTTACTAAAGTCAATTTATCGTCATATACACATATTTCGGAAGTATCCCAGTCTGAGGTGATGACAGTACCATCCTCAAGTACTGTTATTAAACCATAATATAAAGTTGCGGGTATCATATATTGCTCTGTACTTACAGCCGGTTTAGTCAGTATCAGATATTCGTTTGATGAAGTTTTATCAGTAAAATTATCTCCGATACGTGTTATCCAAAACAGTGCATAGTCTCCTGCAAACCTCGATGCCATAATATTGTAGTTATCTGTAAAACAACTAAAGGTCATGCGATATACATCGTCACGACCATATGTTTCGTAGTTCTGCTTAACAAATTCGATACTTGTTATGGGAGTTGATGCGGGTGCATCAGTTGTTTCTGGCAGTACAATGTCGCTTGTTTCTGCAGAAGGTGTTGCTGCTGTATCGTTATCTGCATCTGTATTTGATCCTGAATCCTTACTGCATCCGGTTAAGAACAGAGACACAGTTATAACTATTGTTAACAATAAAACTAAAAGTCTTTTTAACATATGATGATTAGCCTCAAACCCATATTATTGATCATTATCTATGATCTTTCCCATAGCATTTACTCCATATATCTAAATGATGATTATAGAATTTTTCCAACTACTTCATTGATAACTTTACCATCAGCCTTACCTTTTAGTTCAGCCATAACTGCCTTCATTACCATACCCTTATTGCCCGAAGCAATTACATCGGCAAACTTTTCTCTAATAATCTTCTCAACTTCTTCTGCAGAAAGCATCTTAGGTGCATACTCTTCAAATACTGCAAGTCTAGCCTTATACTCTTCCTTAAGCTCCATACGTGAGTCAGGACAGGTATCAATCTGTTCCTTCATAGTCTTGATCTCCTTAAGTATAGCCTGATCTGTCATAGTATCAGGTATATCCTCCCTACACCCAGCATCAATAGCGAGTTTCTTAGTAGCAGAAACAAGTGCCGATAAGGCATCCTTTTTTACCTTATCGTGATCCTTCATTGCCTGCATCATGTCTTTTTGTAATGTTGTGAACTGCATAATTTGTATATCCTCCTAAAAAATTTTAATGTAAAACTACTCCGTATAACCTATAGACAATATGGTAAACGCTTTATTTTCACTACCCTCAGCCATCTTGACCTCAAGTATATGTTCAGCTGCTTCGTCCTGTTTAAGGATCATGATAACATTGCAGTTGTTCCATCCTCCACTTGAATGTCCGTCAGCTGTTGTTATAAGCTCTCCATCAAGGTAAAACTCTGCTATGCCAAAATCGGCACTGTTAGATGTTTTATAATTGATCAAAATGTTTTTGCAGTTAACTGTCATCTTAAAAGGCTTATTATCACTTCCGGCTTTATGGTAGAAGTTATCAGGGAAAGATGCAGTCTTCGTAAAGTACATGTTTACAACAGCTGTATCACGGTCAGAAAAGCTTCCGGTCTCAATTGTAAGATTATCATCATTTTTAGTATTACTGTCTACCATCATTAAGTCCTTAAAATCTGAACCTGAGTAATCCTTTTCAGGAACTTTAATCTGAGGTTCGGTTTCCTCTTCGTCGACAACCTTAATGAGATTTATCATACAGTCTTTCATCAGCTTATGACCATATGTAGTCGGATGATAATCATCAGCAAAATATAAGCCTTCTGATACTCTCATCATTTTACTTGTCTTATACAATGCATTTTTGATGCTGACCTGCTGAACACTATAATGCTTTCCTAACCTGATATAGTTGTCCTGCATATTCCAGCCACTTTTGGCTATAGAGTATAGCAGGATGACGGCACAGTCCTCATTAGCTTCAAGAGCTTTTCTTATAAGGCTTTCGTATGCTTTTCCTTTGGTTGGTTCGTTATAATCATTGATAGCAAATTCAATGATAAGTATGTCAGGGTTAGCTCCTAAGAGATCAACGACATCTTTTTGATATCTCATTATACCAAGACATGATGGCGTTCCGGAAAGGCCTGCATTTACAAAATGAAAATTAGACCCATCTCCCGGACAATATGTAGTTTTAAATTCATCTGCAAAAAGATATGCATACCCATAATCATTAGTCTTAGCCAGTGCTCCTTCGGTAACAGACCCTCCAAGAGCACAGACATATATATCCTCACCGGCTCTTGCCTTTTCAAGTACACGTTTTAATCTGTAGTTGTTTCCGGTCTCAAGCAGAGATTTTTCTATTGCCTCCTGATATAAGTCTGCAGGAGACATAGTCGGTGTAGGTTCAGGTGTAGCTGTAGGCTCCGGTGTTGGAGTTGCCTCTGGTGTTGCTGTAGGTTCAGGAGTAGTTGAAACCTCAGGACTTACTGATACTTCAGAAATTGAAGTAATCACAGAGGTAGGCGATACAGTTTCATCTATATTTTTCGAACTACATCCAGTAGTTGCTATGATAATTCCAAATATAAGTGCACAACATAAATAGTTTTTCAAGTTTGTTCTCCTTTAGGTACTTTTATCTTATATCATTTAACTTCATAGAAGTTAAAAACAAAATATCCGGAGTTATATAACTGGTAAGTCATAAATTTACCTAAATAAACCTGAAGAGCCAGGTTATTATCATTTCCGGCGCTTATAATATAGTTACCATCTGTAGTCTTATCGATTTTCCACCAGATGGAATCCTTGTTAGCATCAGAAACAAACGAAAGACTGCCATTCTGCGCACAAGCCAGATAGTTTTCCTTTTCGTCTTTAAAAGAAACATAGCCGTCTTTATTGTATATTGCAGTAAGTACAATGGCTTCATCAGGCTTTTTATCCACCAGATACTCACCATTAGCATTAACACTAACAGAGCCAAGACTGCTATTTATACTTTCGTTAGTCAGGGTTAGACCTGTTGCATCATGATATATGATGTATTTGTGTCCATCCTGTAGTTTTTCACAGTATTCTGCAAAGACCTCTCCGTCATATTTAACTTTCTCGCTTGGGTCTGCAGAGTAGATTATCTCCCATTTCCATTTAAAAAGATCAGTAGAAACACCACCGTATTTTGATGTACATTTTCTAATATAATTTTCTATTATATCCTGGACGGTACTTCCGTTGTCATCTTCAGTTTGTGACCAGATGGCATCTTTTGAAGAAAACTTTCTTAATCCGCACCCTTCATTTCCGAGCAGATAGTTATTAACAGCTACAAGGTAAACCTTATTGTCCTTAAACTTTCGCCCGTTTGAAAAACCATGAATAATTACACGTTCTCCTTCAGGCTTTGACATATCATACTCAAAATTGAGTCCACCGAATGCCAGATGGGTGTAGTTGTCATTAATTGTGTAATAATGTGGTTCGCCTCCAAATACTCTTACCATTAACCTTTCAGAAGCATTTTCTTCTATTATGTTTCTGATATCCCTGCCATACATAGGAATTACCAAGATATTGTTTGCAAATTTATATAGCTTATAAATATCTTTTACACTTATATCTCCGGATTTAATCGTATAAGTAGATGTGCTTGGCGAGTTTATAGCCATATCAACATCTATATGGTTAAGACCGGTAGCTTTCTTTAGTGCCTTAGCTGATGTTTTATCATATTTTTCAGCAATCTTTTCAGTACAGATATCTATTATAGAAGCATTTACCAGATCTAGGGAATTAGTCTGATAGAAATAATAATCTATGGGTTTAATCCACTCGCCCAGTAGGGTGCCTACAGGTTTTTCCACATCTTCGGATGCAAGCTCCGCATAAGGCCTGATTTTTTCTTCCAAGACCTCATCTTTAGCAAATCCGTCTAAGGAAAGATTTTCACTTGACAAAATGCTCCATACAAGTTTTCCTTCAGGATCTTCTGAAAACCTGAAAACACTCTTGGTAAGTTCCTGACCACCGCCATTTACAACCAGTACATCATTTCCATTTTTATCCTTATAGTATGAGTTGGAATATGATGAAACATGGTCATGTCCGGTAATAAGCAGTCCTATATCAGTATTCCCTTTTATAATCCTGCTTCCCTGATTTTGAGTATTAACACTATATTTAAGCTTCGAACTGGTATCACCGATTCCTCCGTGATAAGAGACAATTATAAATTCGCAGCCCTTTTTCTTAAGCTTATTAATATACTTCTTTGCTTCATAAGCCATTGAATACTTTTTGTTTTTACTGTGCAAAAATCGGATCCCTGGATAATTCATCGGTAAATCCCAACGAGGAACATCACAATTTTCGAGTCCAATAATACCGATTTTGTGCTCATTACCATTTACGGTAATAGTTTTTACGATATATGGGTCAACGACACCCTTTCCTGCTTTATGATTACCGTCAGTTCCATCATAGTTGACATTTGCAGCAAGTACACTGACACCATTATCAACTAACCAGTCATAACAAGCCTTCATGGTGTCCCAGTTGTAATTAAACTCATGGTTTCCGAGAACAAAGGCATCATAACCTATTTCTTTCAAAGCCACAGCCATGGCTAAAGGTTCATTTGATTCACCTTTAACGGCTTGAAAGAGCTGAGTTTGCGATATATGCGTTCCCTGGAAAATATCACCGTTATCTATCAGTATTACATTTTCTTTACCATACTCACTTCTTATCTCGTTTACTGCCGTAGATACACGCAGCATATTGTGGGGTTCTGCAGATCCATAAAGCAAATTAGTTTCCCAACATTTTCCATGCATGTCAGTTGTTGAAAGAATGGCAATATCTGTATATGCAGTTAAATTATCTGCATTTTTCTTGGACTTGGCAGAAACAAAACTACCGGGTAAAACTAATAAAACAGAAAATAGTATTATAAAGAATAATACAAAATTTCTTCTAGTATTTTTCAAGTGATTCACCCCAATTATCTAAATTGTGCTTTTGACTTTGTTATCATAATTCCGTTTTCAACATATTTATTTAAGCCTGATCTTCAGTTCCCGGTCCCCAGGGCTTTTGAATATCTTCTATGATCACATTTTCATCCACTTTTACTACTACCTGATAATCATCCTCGTAGACTATTTCACCGGGAAAATTGGTGTAGATCACATTATAAGGATGCTTATATCTTTCCAGTAACCATAACAGAGGATTGATCATTTTCATCATCATTTCAGAATTTTCGGTTTTAAAGTAGCATATAACCTTCTCCTGGCGCTGGCATTGAGGTGGCCATGGCAGTTCCTCGGCAAACCAGGCATCGATTTCCTTGAAAAGGCCAACGTCTTCCTCGTCCATCACGCCATTAGTCACCATTTGGTTGAGCATGCTAAAGATGCCCTTACCCTTCATCGTATTGGCAGCCAGTTCCTTACCCTGTATCCTGCAATATTTGAACTTTATAGCCATAGCACCCCTCCTTAACTCTCTGTTATTTTATGAAATCAAATATATCCCTATAAACCCTGTCATTATCCAGTTCCCTTAAGATTTCATGCCTCATGCCCTTATACATCTTACCGCTGACATTTTTGTATCCCTGTTTCTTCAACAGCTTCATTGCATTGGTAAAAGCTTTTTTAGATATAGCACAAGGGTCTTCCCTGCCGGAAAAGAACTTAATCTTAAGTCCAGGATTTTTCATCGCATATCCACCATCAGAATATGTTTCGATAGTAAGCTTTAAGAGATTAACATATCCGCTTAATGTAAATTTAATCCTGCAAAGCGGATCATTTATGATTTTCTTCTCTTCTTCCGGATTTCTGAAAAGCCAGGCTGTAGAACCCTCTGACGCAAATTTTTTTGAATAATTATTGTTCATGACAAGCTTATCGACAAATTTCGAATGGCTTTTATCGCCCTTTATGAGACATATAAGCTGTATGAGCTTTAAAGCATATTTAATCTCAGGCTTATTGGAAGGGCATCCAAGTACAACGAGTCTGTCAATTTCATCGTCATATTTCTTTATGTAGCATCTGACAGCCATAGAACCCATACTGTGCCCCATAAGTATATAAGGTATGCCCTCTATACCTAACTCATCTTCAGCGTATTTTTTTGTTTCAAGGGTAATCTCATGGATATCTTCAATCAAAGCTTTATATCCGCCCTCATAGAAATATCCATAATCATCCTTGCTCTTTACACTTTCTCCATGACCTCTGTTATCATGAATGACTGAAATATAGCCCTTTTCAGCCAGCATTTTCATAAAATCCACATATCTTTCTTTGTGCTCACACATACCATGAACCAGCTGAACAATACCCTTAATCTTGCGGCTGCCATCGGGCTCAATCCTAAGTACTGAAAGTGGCAGTCCATCAGACTTAGAAATATGAGTATATCTGAATTCGTTTATTACCATCTTAAATTTCTCCTTTATACCAGTAGACTTACGGCATCTTTCCAGCCTTTAAGTCTCTTATTTCTATCTAATTCAGGCATTTTAGGACTAAACTCAGTATAGTCCTTAGAGGAACTCTCAATATCGGCCTCGTCCTTCCAGTATCCGACCGCAAGTCCTGCAAGATATGCAGCTCCAAGAGCTGTAGTTTCCACACAAGCAGGACGGATGACTGTAGCATCACTGATATCAGCCTGAGTCTGGCAGAGATAGTTGTTGTTACTTGCACCTCCGTCAACCTTTAAGGTACCAACCTTACAGCCTGCATCCTGCTCCATAGCAGTAACTATGTCATTTACCTGGTAAACTATTGAGTCTAGAGCAGCTCTAACGATATGATCCCTGCCAACGCCCCTTGTAAGACCACAGATGATACCTTTTGCCTCGGGTTTCCAGTAAGGAGCGCCAAGTCCTGTAAATGCTGGTACTATATAGCAACCGTTTGTATCTTTAACCTTTCCGGCTATCTCCTCGGTCTCTGAAGCATTATTGATCATATGCAGCTCGTCTCTTAACCACTGTACAACTGCACCGCCCATAAAGACAGAGCCTTCAAGAGCATATGTAAGTTTTCCTTCTTTTCCCCAGCCAATCGTAGTTACCAGACCATTTTCCGAGAATGTTGGATGTTCTCCGGTATTCATCAAAAGGAAACACCCCGTACCATAGGTATTTTTCATATCACCCTTTGAAAAGCACTTCTGTCCAAAAAGGGCAGCCTGCTGGTCTCCGGCAGCTCCGCAGATCTTTATACTGCCACCTAAATACTCCGGTGCAGATTCTCCGTATATTTCACTATTTGAAACAGGTTTCGGCAGCATACACATGGGTATATCAAGTAGCTTACATATGTCCTCATCCCATTGTAATGTATTAATGTTGAACAGCATTGTACGGGATGCATTACTGTAATCAGTTACATGTACCTTGCCCTTTGTGAGTTTCCATATAAGCCAGGTTTCTACAGTACCAAATAATAGCTCACCTTTTTCGGCACGTTCTCTGGCATTTTCTACATTATCAAGTATCCATTTAAGCTTGGTGGCTGAGAAATACGGGTCGATTATGAGACCGGTCTTGGCTCTTATTATGGAAGAAAAAGAAGAAAGAGTGTCACAATACTCCGTAGTTCTCCTGCACTGCCAAACAATCGCATTATATACCGGTAGCCCGGTGTTTTTATCCCAGACTATTGTGGTTTCTCTCTGGTTAGTGATACCTATAGCCTCTATCTGCTCTGCAGTAATGCCTGCTTTAGCCATTGCCTCTACAGCAACACCTATCTGAGCTGACCATATCTCCATCGGGTTATGCTCAACCCAGCCCGGCTGGGGATATATCTGTGTAAACTCTTTCTGAGCAACACTTACTATCTCACTGTTTTTGTTAAAAATGATCGCTCTCTCCGATGTCGTACCGGCATCGAAAGACATTATATACTTTTTGATATTGTTATCCATATGCTAATATTATCTCAATTAACCTTTAAGATGACGTGCATTAATAATACCTATTTCTCAATTACGCAGTTCACTCATCGCCTCTTCAATTGACCTGTACATACCCAATGCTCTTGAAATCTTTCTTGCATTTGCAACTTTCTTTTCATCTGATTTGTCGGATGCATCAAGCTCTTTTAATAATAGATCAACCTGAAATCTCAGCGTATACATATTCTGAGCCATGTTTTTCATTATATCTATTACAGTTTGATGATTGGTCTTTATAAATTCACCAAGAGTATCCTCTGAAATTTTTAAGACAAGTATATCCTCATGGGCGATAACTGTATAGATTGCCGGTTTTTTTAGTAAGAAACTATATTCACCGAAACAGGCATTCCTACTGATTACTTTAATCAAGGTTTCCTGTTTCTTGCCATAATCGATATAAATCTCGGCATGACCTGAAATGACCTTGTACATTACAGTACTCAGTTCACCTTCTCTGAGGATTACATCACCTTCGGAATATTTAACCATTTTCAAATCTGACATAGCTGGTCTCCTTTTCATAAGAGCATCTACTTGATGAAACAGATTAAAACATGTTTTATAATGTAAATTTCTTTATAATATCATTCAGGTCAGAAACGGCCTTTCTGCATTCGTTTACCTCGTCGGCACTACCTGAAGTCTCATTTACGATATGCGAAGTCTTGTTTGCAATATCCTCAACACCCATAGTCTCATCAGATACTGTATTACCGATACTGTTGATTGAGCTTGAAATATTATGGATGTCCTCGTTAAGCAGCTTAATATTCTCTTTAATCTTAGTCATGCTTGATCCAAAATTGTCAGCATCCTCTCTGTACTGTACACTGACCTTCGAGAAAGCTTCATAATCAGAAATAACATTTGTCTCAAGAAAATCGGATGTCTGAGTTAGGCACTCTGACATCTTGCTAACGGCATCATTTACTTCTTTGATAATGGTACTGATCTTTCTGACTGCCTCAGAGGTCTGTCCTGCAAGATTACTTATCTCGGATGCAACAACAGAGAAACCTCTTCCGTTTTCTCCGGCACGGGCTGCTTCTATTGATGCATTAAGAGCAAGCAGTGTGGTCTGAGAAGATATTGAGTTGATCGTACCGGTAAGCTCGTGGATCCTTTCAACCGCACGTGCAGCATTAATTGCCTCTTCGGTCTTAACTTTAACATCCTCATATAGCTCAATTGTCTTTTTGCCTGCTTTTTCAGTAGTTTCAGCAAGTGCCTTAGCCCTTGAAAGTATGTCAATTGAAAGCTGAGTACCCTGATCAGCCATATTGTCAATATCGATGGCATTCTTCCTTATGTTTTCAGCATTTTCAGCAATTGCAGAGGTTGAACTCGAAGTCTCCTGCATACCGGCAACAAGCTCCTGGGTTGTCGATGAATTATCGATACACATCTCGCTGACCTTTTCTATCGTGACTTTAAGTTCATCAACATTTGTATTGATGCTGTTTCCTGCATTTGTTATTGCTTCTACGATCTCACGCAGATTATCTCTTGTCTTCGAAATAGCTCTAGCCATAACACCAATCTCGTCATGGCGCTTTTCAAGTTTCTTGGTAGACTTATCGGATGAAAAATCAAATGCGGCAGTCTTATTGATTACAGGTACCAGATCACGGATACCCTTCATCATAAGTATTGTAAATACAGAAACAAGTAATATGGCAATAAGGATGCTTATAGATCCATAAATGATCAACTGCTTTTGCATTTCGTATACGGAAGCAAGCATTACATCCTTATCAGCGGTCACAATAACAATATTTCCGGATGAAGTAAAGGCATATCCTGCAACCTTATAAACGCCCTTGTATTCATATTCGCAGGAACCGTTTTCAACCTTTTTACCTGCCTGGATATCTGCAACGATACCTTTAACAGCGGCGTTTTCAACAGGCTGTCCGATCTTTTCTGTGTTTTTATGGTAAAGCATTGTGCCATCAGGTGAAACCATATATGCATATGAGCCTTCAACATCAGAAATCTCGATCTCACCAATAAGCTTATCATAATCTATAACGATCAGCTTATCATAATCTGCCGTTACAAGTACGATGTTTCCAGTATCGGTAAACGAATAACCGGCGAGCTTAACAGCACCCTTATATTCATAGATCACATAGCCATCTTCAACCTTCTTACCGGCCTGGATATCTGCGACTAGTCCTTTTACAGCGGCATTTTCGACCGGCTGACCTATTTTTTCGGTAGTTGTATGCCAAAGCATTTCACCTGTGGGTGAAACCATGTATGCATATGAGCCATCTACACCGTCGATATGGATATTGCCAAGCAATGTATCGTAGTCAATTTTCATAAACTCATTGTAGTCGGCGGTGATGATCATGATATTACCTTCAGCGGTAAAAGCATAACCGGCGAGCTTTAAAGCGTCTTTGTACTCGTATAATATAGAACCGTTTTCAACCTTTTTGCCTGCCTGAAGGTCTGCAACTATACCTTTGACAGCAGCATTCTCAACAGGCTGACCGATCTTATCAGGATTCGGATGCCAGAGCATCTCTCCTGTAGGAGAAACCATATATGCATAGGAGCCGTTAACATTGATGATTGTGATATTCTTTAGTATCTGGTCTAGCTCTTCGGTTGTTAAAACCTCTGTATCTTCAGGATCTTCAGAATTACTTTCAAGAGCTTTCCTCTCTGCGGCTATATTAACACTTTTCGCTGCCTCTTCTGCAAGGTTTTGAGCATAAGCCTTGTAAACAGACTCACCGAACTGGCGTGAAAAGTTAATGGAAACTGCTGCTTCCTGTGCCAGATTCTTTGCATACCCGCCATATGCCTCTTCGCCAAATTCGGTCGCAAAGTCAACACCGATAGCTGCTTCTTCAGCCAGGTTTTGAGTATAATTCAGATATGTGTTCTCCATGGCCGTTGCAGACCGCTGGGAAGCGACTATTACACCGCCAAGAACTATTACAAGTACAATAAAGCTGATCAGAATGGCTATCTTGGTGCTCATTCTTGAAAATATTGAAAGATGTTCGATACCATCCTTCTTACTACCTGCACTTTTCATGATGTCTATCTCCTATTAAAGAAACTATCATAAACTATATCACTATAAACCTACCCCATCAGCGGCCCTACCTTCGCCATCAGTTCCTCCTTAAACTCCCTCACAAGAGCTGTATTGAACTTAAACTTCGGCATTGCATCCGGTGTAGAGTCTTTATAAGCCGAATAATCAGCACTTTCCTTCAACTTGTTTTCGTTAGCGAGTTCTCCATCACGGAAGTTGAAAGCTTCATACTTTACATCTTCGAATGGTACAAACCATTTGTCCGAGAACTTCTTTATTTCTGTATCGATGGCTGAATAACGCATCTCGTTAATAATAACACTTATATCCTTGCCAAGGAACTTCTCTTTGTCTTTTTCGATATCATCAAGTATTTGCATGAAAAGTTCACTTAGTTCCGGACAGTCTATAGCAAATTCATTAGTGATTTCCTTCAGATATCTTATCTTGCGGTCAAACTCAACCTCATCATAATCTCCGGCTTTCTGATCAAGATAATCTACAAAGCCCTGTAAGAGCTCAACTATGTACTCAAAGTCAATCCTGAACTTACTGTATGCTACAAGATCATAATCATCGAGTAATGGATCGTCATCTTGATCATCATCCTTCTCGGTTTTAAGCTCTTCAAGAATATTCTTGTATATAGCCGCATAATCCTCATATGACTCTTGAGAAAAATCATACTCCTCAAGCATTGATGCTTGGTACCTTGAGAATGACTTAAGATGTGCAAAAGTCCTGTCTAAGTCCCTGAACAGCCTGATGAATGTCTTTTTTTGCTGTTTAGATAGGTTTAAAGCATCATTCGGAGTAGGGGCAAGAGTCCTAAGAGTATTTAGCGCAAGAGTAAACTGATCAAGTACCGTATCCCAGTCTTCTGCAACTGCTTTACCTATACCGCCTCTTGAATACAGAACAAGAGCCTCGTTTATTTTTTCTTTATACAGAACAGGATCTCTGAATGTAACTATCTGACCATACTGCTTATTCTGGTCGAATAAACGGTTTGTTCTTGAAAAAGCCTGAATCAGACCCTGTGGGCTCATCGGAGGCCTGTCTATGAATAAAGTCGAAAGACATGGGGCATCAAAACCGGTCAGTAATCTGTCAACAACAATTACCAGATCCACCTGCTGTTCCCTGTCTTTGTACTTCTTTTCTTTTCTGGCAAGACGGTCATTTAAGTTACCATTATAAGCATTTATACCATCAAGCTCGTATTTAGTTCCATAAACTTTATTATAATATGCAAGATATCTTCTCATAGCATCCTGGTAAGCTATGGAATTATCTTCATTTTCAGATACAGAAAAGGTAATAGCAAGTCTTGGAAAGTCGGGCAGAACCTTCTTTACATCCTCACTGATCTTAAGCTCATCCTCACCGTTCTTAACTCTTAACAAAAGATCATAATATTTCTGCGCTGCCGGAATGGATTCCACAGTAAGCATAGCTTCATAGGTCTGTCCTTTACCATTCTGCATACCAAGCTTAGCCATAGACTGATTTAGTATTACGTTTAGCACATTTCTCATATGCTTTTCACTACTGTAATACTTTTCTTCGTCTTCTTTGTCTATACCTTTAGGTCCGAGATTTTCAACATTGAAACCTAATACAGCTCCGTCATGTATAGCCTCTTTTATAGTATAACTGTGCAGGCAGGGACCATAGAGTTCCTCAGTAGTCTGAGCAAGATCACCCTTCATTTCGTAGCTGTTTTCTTTAAATATCGGTGTTCCGGTAAAGCCAAACCATAACGAGCTTCTAAAGAATCTTTCAATATCACGCTTAGTCTGAGGCGTAACTGCCCTATGGCATTCATCAACAACAAAGGCAACCTTAAGATTCTTTATCTTTTCATACTGCCTTGTACCTTCAACAAGCCTTTTATTAAGCATAGTCTGGAGCTTCTGCCTTGTTGTAACGATCATCTGTCTGTTATCATCAGAAAGCTTCTGAATGAGGCTGGTAACATTCTCGGTCTCGTCAACATCTATAGTATCATTATCGGCATAGGATTGGAATGCACCCTTTGTCTGCATATCAAGGTCCTTGCGGTCGATGAGGAAAACCGTCTTCTCGATTGAAGGAATATCCATCAGAAGATTCCTTGTAGCCTTATAGGAAGTCATGGTCTTTCCGGAACCTGTTGTATGCCAGATAAAGCCTGACTGTCCTGTTTTTGATGCTTTTCTCATCGCTTCAATGGCATGTATCTGATAAGGCCTTAGGATAAGCAGCTGTTTCCTGTCATTATCAAGTACTGTATATTTCGTTACCATCTCATGAGCTTCGGGAATCTTTAGCACAGATTTGGCAAACTCAATATAATCACTTACCGGTTCATTCTCAGAATCAAGCCAGCCTGTAAGGAACTTTTTGTTCAGTTCCGTATCCCTGGCTGCAGAGAAATACTTTGTATCCACCGCATTACTAACTACAAACATCTGGACATTCGAAAAAAAACCATGGAACTTACCTTCAGAAATATATTTCTTTATCTGCCGGTACCCATCCATATATGAGTGCTCTTTATTCTTAAGCTCTATATGGATCAAAGGAATACCGTTTATAAGCAGTGTCACATCAAATCTTCTGTCAAGAGAACGCTCATCCTCTTCAGACTTAAATGCCTGATACTGGTTGATGACCTCATATACACTGGTACCTCCGGCAATGTGCTCATTGTTCATAACCACAAGGTGAAGAGTCTCATTTCCGCGCTGTACATGAACATATACCTTTCCGTTCTCGCCAACCAGCCACTTCCCGGCATCATAGAACGAGGCATGGGATACATCATTCTTTATCTTGGCGAATTCCGACTCGGATAACGGTATATCATTCAGCTTTGCCTTATTATTCTGTTCGAGTATATACTTGAAATTGTCCCAGAGCTGCTTTTCATTTCTGATATCCGGACGGTAAGTCCACTGTGATTCATCGGAGCAGAGCTGGTCTATCAGTCTTTTCTCAATAATCGATTCTAATTCCGCCATAATATTCCCTTGTATTCAAATATCAAACTTTAAATTATCCTTTTCAATAGACTCGCAGTATTCTGATATTTCTTTACTTAGATTTTCATAATGATGTTCAAACATAAATTCTATAAACGGCTTAGGATCATCAGTATCCTGAGATAGTGCCAGATTCTTTATATATTCATCCCTTTTATCTTTGTTTACGAAAGACGGGATCATGCCAAATTCCGTTTGGATCATATTCATAACAAGTCTTGCCATTCTTCCATTACCATCAGCCCATGGATGAATATATACTAAGTTATAATGTGCCAAAAAGCTTAACTCATATATTCTGTCAATGTCAGAAGAAGAAAGATTTTTTCTTTGATCATTAATCCAATTACAGAAATCCTCCAGTCTGATAGGCACTTTCTGATAAGACATATAACTCTTTCCGCCACGACCGGCAGTAACATTTACTCTTCTCAAATCACCCTTTGAACTATCAAAATTTCCGGTTAAAGTCTTGTATTCCTTGCCCGTATTTTTCATAGTTATAGCAGATAATCGACAGAGAAAATCAACACTATACTCTGTATGTTGCTCAGACAAAACCTTTGCTTCTTGGTATGCATGTTTAAGATCCAGATTCATCATCTGTTCTGCGATAGGCTTATTGGGACTGATTCCTTCATCAAACAACAGACGATTCTCTATCTCCGTAACAGTTGAACCTTCCACAGCTGTTGAATGAGTGATTATTGAATAAAGGTAAAACTTATCATAATCAATTTGATCAGGTATCCCAAGCTTAATATATTTTTCAATTATATCTTTTAACTTACTCATGGATAATAATCTCCTAGAATAATATAACCTATTCAAACAAACATATTATGTAACATATATTTCTTTAATTCTTTTAGCGTATTACACTTACGCTGATGAAGAGTGATAAGGTTGTCAAGATTATCAAAGAATTCTCCAATTTTAATTTGCTCTTCCATTTTAGGAACAGGAAGTTCTTGCTTATATAATTCTTCCCAGACAATATTTTTTCTACATACACTTGCTCCCTCGGTAGAAGCTTTAAGAAAGAAATCTTTTGTTTTATCTTGTTTTACCCACGCCTGCATAAAAAGCGGATTACAATTCACAAGTTCATAAACCTTATAGGCAGGCGATATTATCCCGTGTTCAAAGCGAAGATTTACATTACAGTTTCCTAAATGCAGATTTTGAGCTGATAGTATCAAATCATTTTTCTTAACCTTCAAATATCCGATATTTGACGAACCACGGAAGTGACTAAACAATTCTGAATTAAGAAACATACCATCAATCGCACACGAAAGTAAAGTATCTTCATTTTCAACAATTGTCTTATCACGAGTCTCGTTTAACAGTTCGCCAAACTTACGCTGTTCCCAATCGTCAGTAAATTCTTCAAAACGAATCTCTGGTTTTTTTGAACCACTTTGTGGAAACATTTTCGAAAGCATAAATTTCTTTAATTGTTTTGTGTCGTCATACTTACGCTGATGAAGGGTGATAAGGTTATCGAGCCTTCTAAAAAAGTCTCCTATTCTGATTTGTTCTTCCTTCGAAGGAAGTGAAATAGGTGTTTCTGATAATTGCGTGATAGTATAATGGGCAATGGTACCCACATGCGAAACACTCCCTAAATAACTTCTGAAAGTGGGCGAAAAGAAGAATTCATATATAAAATACGCGTCAAATCTTCCTTGATTTTTTATCCATAATAAATCAGCATCCTTTGTATATAAAGGTTCGTCATTTGGCACAATATATGGGTTCCCGACTGAGCCGCCACCCGTAACAAGAACATCACCTTCCTCAAGTTTCCCCGAAACTGAAGATAATTTTTCATACAACTCTTCAGAAATAAATGCCTTCTCATTATCCGTACCATTTATAGCAGACATAACATCACTTGATCGATAGAATGGAACACCAGATTCAGTCCATTCTTCTCTATGTACTCTTGATGCAGACCTAAGTTCTGTAAATTCACCAAACTTACGCTGTTCCCAATCGTCAGTGAATCCCTTAAATCTTATCTTTGGAGTTGCCATATCACACCTCCCCTAATACATTAAGGAGTGCACCTATCGTCTCTTCAGCTTCTTTGCTGTCGAATGTCATCTCACCCATCATACTTACAAGCGTATCATTAGCTTTTTTTATCGCTTTATCAGTATCCGCCATATTCTGAGTCAGAGCCTTTATGTCTATCTCTTCTTCCTCTTCGCTGGTATCCACATACCTGGGGATATTCAGGTTGAAGTCATTCTTCTCTATATCCTCGAAGGAAGCAAGGTATGTAAGCTTATCTATGGTCTTCCTTTCCCTATACAGCTCTACAACTTTATCAATATGTTCCGGATTCATTACATTCTGCTTCTTTTCCTTCTCATAAAGGTTTGAAGCGTCAATAAAAAGAACATCCCTTCCTTCCCTATGCTTCTTAAGAACTATTATACAGGTAGGGATGGATGTATTATAAAACATATTCGCAGGAAGTCCAATAACCGCATATATTGAACCATTCTTTAAGAGTATCTCTCTGATGGTGCCTTCTGCAGCACCTCTGAAGAGTACTCCATGAGGCAGAACTATAGCCATGGTTCCGGACTGTTTTAAGTGATAGAAACCATGCAAAAGGAAGGCGTAATCTGCCTTAGACTTAGGTGCAAGCTTCCCGCCATAATCCATAAATCTTTCATCCTGAAGAAAACCTTCTGCCGCTGACCAGTTAGCAGAGTATGGAGGATTCATGGTCACGCAGTCAAACTCTGTTTCTTCATCTGTAGGCCAGTCCGCATCAAGGGTATCTCCGTTCCTTAAATGCTGGTTCTCCGGTAGTACACCATGCAGGAACATGTTCATTCTGGCAAGATTGTATGTGGAAGGCATAAGCTCCTGGCCATAATACTTGATATAATCAGGCTCCTTTGAATAGTTACGGCAGCTAAGCAGCAATGAACCTGAACCCATACAGGGATCATATACCTGTAGCCCTTTCTTGGCTTCCTGCCCAAGCATGGCTATACGGCAGAGTATCTGTGCAGGACCATGCGGTGTATAGAATTCGCCGGCTTTCTTTCCGGTTTCGGATGCAAACTGACCTATAAGGTATTCGTAGGCGTTTCCAAGTACATCACCCTTGGCGTGAATGAGGTCTGCACCATCCAGAACCTTCAATACTTCGGCTACTGTGGCGCTCTGCTTCTGGTCACCGGTGCCCAACCTGTTGGAATAAAGATCAACATCTGCAAAGAGGCCGTTGAACAGTACATCGCTTTCCTGTATACGGTTGAATGCTGCCTGCAGCTTCTCACGGTTGAAGGCATTGTTTTTTACATCCTTAAGGATGCTGACATAGGTCATTTCCGGTTCAAGTGTATAATGAAGGGAGTTCTTAAGCTCTATAAGAAGGTCCTTGGCATCTTCGGACTTCATAACGCTCTCATATTCTGCCTGAGCATCATCCAATGTTTCGGGAGCACAGTCATTTAAGAGGTCATATACTTTTACAAGGTACGAATCTGAAAGATATTTATAGAATATAAGCCCTAAAAGGTAAGTTTTATACTCGTTTGCGTCCATTTTCCCACGCAATACATCTGCTCCGCTCCACAGTACCTGGAGGAGGTCCTTACTCTCAGCCATGATAGTACTCCTTTAGTAACATTTTCATCGTATTAAAATCATAATAAACCATTGAAAATTATAGCATATTACGCATTTTTATGCAACAAAAAAAGAGCCGGCAACGCCGACTCAGAAAAGCAAGCACTAAATAACAAAATCAGGAAAAACTTCATTTTTAACATATGTAATAAGGTTTAATGCCTCGTTTGTTGCCCGCTTAATACCTTCAGGCGTTTTCCACCAGTTATCTCGATTGGTGTTGTCGTCTTTTGCAGGGCAAGGTATAACTTTTATATGATCAGGAAACAAATAGCGTGCTATAGCGAGGCTACGCCTCATATGGTACTCTGCCGTAACCAGGATAATCTTTTTTACTCTGTCAAGATAAAACTCCCTCTGTAAAACCACCATAGAGCATAAGATGTTTTCAACTGTGTTTTGTGACTCCTTCTCAAGTATGACATCTTCTTTGTTAACGCCTAATTCTAGTACCTTTTTATACATATTCTCGGATTCAATACTTTTCCCATCGGGAAACTCTCTCATAGCACCGCCACTTAGCAATATCTTTCCTGCACGAGCGGATTTATAAGCGTTTACAGCTACAGGAACTCTGTATTTTGATGCCTTAATGCTGCCAAGAACCAAAATCACATCACCATTTTCACCTGTATCCTCAATTTTATCAAATAACAGATGGTCAATGACTTCGTTAGAAAGTTTTTCTTCAGTTAATTCTGAAACATACATATATTACCTCTTTTTGTACCGCATTCATCACAAAATTTACCGAAATTTTTGGTATGGCAGTTTGGACATGTCCACTCCGATGTGGCCATATCTTTAGCAATCCACTCCTTAAGTTCACAGTGCACGTCACCATAAACTCCAAAGACAGGAGACTAACCCATTTAGCGTTATTATGATCTCTTAAATTTCACCTTACTGCCAACACCGGATTTCTTAAGAAGTTCTACAAGAGCATCGAACTCTTCATCTGAATTGGCTGTGATATAAAAAGTTGCTTTACTATTTATCCCTTTAAAAGCATCCGGTGCGATTTCTGTAATATTAGCCGATAATTTAATGGTCTTAAGATTCTTGGCTCCGTCAAAAGCACCTTCTCCAATTGATGTAACCGTATCAGCGATTTTAATTGTCTTTACAGTTTCATTACCTTTCATTGCCCCATCGCCAATACTGGTAACCGGAATCGTCTGGCCATTTGCTTTTATAGTGGACGGTACCGTCGCTGTAGTACCTTCAGTTTCAAGCTTTTTTAAAGCCGCTTCATAATCTTCTACAGCAAAACTCTTTTTGGTTTCAGTCCCTTTAGCATTCGTGCTTCCCAAAGTTACAGAAACATTGCCTTCTGCATCTGTTTCCGTAAGAGTCGTTGAAGCAGAACCATCTGTCTTTATTTTGACTACGCTTTCTGAAGATGAACCATCTGCATTTTCAACAAAAGTAGTACCTGTTGAGGTTCCGCTTTTACTTATGGTAACTTTCTCAGTTTCTTTAGAAAGCACATTACCATCATCGTCAACTGTAGTCGCAGTACGGGTTAGGGATCCATCACTCTCTTTGTTGATTTTTTCAGTTGTTGTAGATCCGTCCGCATTTTGCGTCTCAGTATTGGTTTTACTGCTTCCATCAACCTTAATGGTAGTCTTAGATACACTGGTACTGCCGTCTCCATTCTGTGTAGTAGTACTTATCTTACTGCTTCCATCTGTATATAATGTGGTCTTTGACGTCCTAGTACTGCCATCCGCATTTTTTTCTGTTGCAGTAATAGTCTTAGTTCCATCCTCCTTAGTCTTTTTAATAACCTTTGATGTACTGAAAACATTTCCATCAGCATCTTTTTCAGTTGAGGTGGTGGTTACGCTTCCATCAGGCTTTTCTACTACTTTTTCGGTTATTGTAGCACCATCTGAATCTTTTGTAGTATTTGTTGTGGTGCATGTACCGTCAGTTTTTACTTCTATCTTTTCAGTTTTTGATGATCCATCTTTTTCCTTTATCGTATTTGTTGTAACAGTGGTACCATCAGCCTTTTTTTCTTCCTTTTCTGTCAGCGTTGTACCATCAGCTTCCTTAGTCGTAGTTGTTGAAGTGGATGAACCATCAGGCTTTTCTACCATCTTTTCAGTTACTTGTTTGCCATCATTATATTTTGTTATGATTGTAGTTGTTTTTGTCCCATCCTCTGACTCAGTAACTTTGTTTATTACATCTACTATTTCAACGATATCATCAGAATTATTATTTTCTTCCTTAGCTTCACTGTCTTTTGAACCTGATGAATCTCCGGTAGTTCCACTCGTAGTCTCGTTTGTAGTTTCACTCGTGGTTTCATTAGTTGTTCTGCCCGTTGTCTCGTTCGTTGTTCCGCCAATGGTCTCGTTCGTTGTTTCAACCGTGGTCTCGTTTGTTGTTCCGCCCGTTGTCTCGTTCGTTGTCTCACCAGTGGTCTCGCCTGTAGTCTCACCCGTTGTCTCACCAGTGGTCTTTCCCGTTGTCTCGCCAGTGGTCTCTCCTGTGGTTTCTTCTGTGGTCTCGCCAGTTGTCTCTTCTGCAGTCTCTCCCGTTGTCTCGCCCGTTGTCTCGCCCGTGGTCTCTTCTGTAGTCTCTCCCGTGGTCTCTCCTGTGGTCTCTTCTACAGTCTCAACGGTTGTCTCTCCCGTGGTCTCGCCCGTAGTCTCTCCCGTGGTCTCTTCTGTAGTCTCTCCCGTGGTCTCTTCGGTGATAACTTCTGGTGCCTTATATGAAGCATTGACAGAAGCACTGGCAACTAAATCTGAAGTTGCTGCAAATCGGATATATACTGTTATTTCCTTTCCTGCCTCAACCTCAAATTCATTTTTTGAACCATAATTTGTACCATCACAACTATATTCAATTGTCTTTCCTTCTGCATTGGTTATGCCGGAAACATCTGCCGTCACTATATATATGTTCTTATCTGTTGAAACATCTCCTGTTAAAATAGGTTTACTATCAGGTGCTTCCACATAAGTATATGTAGCTGTAACAGTATCACTTTTTATTTTACCCACTTCAACAACATATGCACTTACCACAGTGGTTTTGTTAATATCAAAACTTACTGTTGCAGTGTTTTCAGTACATACAAAAGTTTTTTCTTCTTCGTTTCCTACTATATAATAAATCGTATCCCCTACATTATTTGCACTTATCTCAACAGTCATCGTATCTGTAGAAAAGCTTCCGGTTTCAGTCATTTTAGGCGCTGTGGATTCAACTAAAGGAGCCTCAAAGAACAGTTCGTAACTCTCTGATACGGTCGTATTGTAATTATCATCTCCTGAATATGTTGCTCTTACCCAAAAAGATTTATTCTGTATTGATTCCGGAATGCTCCATATGTAAGCATTGGTATCTCCCAAGCTTTTGTTGTCTGCTATAGGATTCCATGCAGTACCATCAATTGAATACTCATACTTCAATGTACCGGTAGGAGCATCAACCCCTTCAATACCGCTGACAATGCCGCTTAATAATACATTCCCATTATTTGAATCAACTTCGGTATGGACCTCTAAAGAAGGCGTAAGAGGAGTATTAAAAACATGGCTTTCAACAATTTTGCTATAATTCTTTTCATCATAAATATTGCAAGAGGTGCCTGTAATTACTATACGCAAAACATAGAAGCCCTCTTCAAAAAGACTGCCGTCTATCTGGATATCAACCTTCTTCTCATCCCCTATTTCTTCACTACCTTCTATTATTCCATATCCAAAATAAGTGTTATTTGTTTCCCCGTTGGCTTCACGATTGTCATAGCATTCTTTAATTTTACCAACCAGCTCTTTAGGTGAAAGCGCATCGTATCCTTCGGGGTCGTAAGGAGTTAAAAGATAATAATACTCATTTACCTTTAATTCATCAAAAGAATTTCCTATCAAGTCAAACGACAACGAATAAGCATCGCCATCTCTGGTCACATTCGGTTCCGATGTTATCACCGGAGGTAACAATCCAATTTCAAAATAATCATAATCGAAATATTCATCAAAAGGATACGTTTCATAATTCTCGTCACCGGAGTATGCGTACTTGATAGTAATATACTCGCCTATATACTCATCTTCGACATTCCAAACAAATGGCTCTGTAATGGGAACCCCGGAAGCCAAAACCTGGGTAGCGGATTCCCCACCTTCAAAACCATACCAATAATCCATTGTTCCTGCCGGCGATACAGCACCCTCTTCAAGTTCAAACTCCGGTGATACAATCAATTTATCACCATTTAAATATGCATTAAGGGAAACAAATACTTCTTTTTTTTCATTTTCACCTTCTGCATCTTCCTCACCATCATCCATGTCAAAAGCAGGATCGTCTACTTCATCAATATCAGGAACCTCTATAACCTCTGTTGGTTCAGTTCCTTCAGCAGAATCAACAATAACCTTTATCGTCTTTTCAGCCGTGCTCCCTGAATATGCTTCATTCTGATATGCCCTTGCTGTAAATGTAAATTCCCCGGGTTCAAGGAATGATACCATCCATGTTCTGGGCCTATCATCGCCAAATACCTCCACATCTTCCGGCTTATCAACAGACAGTTCTCTTTCGTCAGTATCTTCTTCTCTTGGAAGAGATACCAATACAACCTGACCCACTGTATAATGACAGCCCTCGGCAATACCATTTACAGTAACCTCGGTAGCATTCTTTTTGACTATAACCTTAAGATCCTGATCAAATATTAAATTCTCATCTGCATTTATAACCTTTACATTTACTTTTGCAGTACCTATGCTCTTTGCCACAATACGGCCTGTAGCGGTTGCAGAAACAATACTTCTGTCTTCAGACTCAAGGATGACGCTCATTGTATCGGCATCAAATCCACTTATCATTTTAGAAACCAACTTCTTGTAAGAAATATTGCAGGGAGTTCCATCTGCTTTCGTACCCTTTGAGCCCTCCAAATAGAGCACTTTCTCTTGTGGCATAGAAAGAGTGTCCGCGGCATCAACAGGTATGTAGCCAATAATTAGTGACATAATCAAAAGAAATACACTTACTTTATAAAGTTTTCCCATAGTTTATACCCTCCTCTTGTAATCTTAAGACAGAGAACCGTCCCCTGTCTTCTCAGTTAATTCTGAAGTTCACAGTGCACGTCACCATAAACTCTTTATTTTCCACCAAGATATGCCCAGATAGCCTCAGGTATCTCAGGAGTAGCATAGTCCCAATCAAGACCATGGATAATTGTAAATTTAAAATTGTCTGCCATGCACTCTTCAGGATCGACAACGTATCCGGTATTTAAACCAAGTAAATCATAAAAGTTTGACGTGTCCTCAGGTAAATAGAAAATATCAGTACCATCTATAGGTACAATAGCTGTCGCCATAGAATCGAAGAAAGAATCTCCTGCATTTTCAAAAGGTTCCAAAGCTATCAAAGCCAGGAAACAGTCAATATCCTCTCCGTTTATGTTAAATGTTGCATAAGAATTATGATGTCCAACATCTGGATTGCTTATGAAATGCTCCATTACAGATGGCGGGATAACAAACTCTTCATCCTGTACAGTAAAGTGAATAAAGCTATACATGTCTTTTCTAAAATCAGGATTATTCCTGGTAAGGCAATGGAATATTTCATGAGCTAAAAATTCTAATAAATCGTCATAATAATCATCATACTTAAAACACTCCATATTAAACATTCCAATATAAATCTGTGTTCCATGTGTATACCCACCTGCACCTAAATCTTCTTCAAGCATGGAAGTTTTTATAAAAGTAATATGCTCCATTTCCGGTAAAGTCAGGTTATAGTAAGCGAGCCTTTCTGCTATATCGTCCATGGCAGTATCAATAATAAATTTATCTATTTCGGTAAATTCCATAACCTGATCTTTTGCATACTCAAGATATTCATCCATAGTTGCATTATTTTTCTTTGTCTTGTAATCAAGATCATACTGTGAAAAACCATTTAGATAATCTTTATTAGACATAAGAAAATTTATGCCTTCTTCTTTTGTTGCATATGAGTAATCAAATTTCTTTATATCGGAATTTTCTGCTTTTACATTAACTTTAATGTAGTCAATAAGACCATTTTCTGTGACGGCATATATATAGCATGATCCTTCTGATAATGCTGTAATCTTTCCCTTCTTGGAAACCTCTGCTACACCATCATCTGATGAATAATATCTAACATTTTTAATTTTTTTACCAGAATAAAGTCTCTTGTTATCTGATACCTTTGATAAATCAGTTTTGATCTTTTTACTTTTGTTTTCAGTTAAGGTTATTTCTTCATCACCTAGGATGCTTATAGCATCTGCATTTGTATATTTCTTACTGTTTTTTGAGGCAAGGAAACATTGAGTGCTTTTCTCACATATGCAAAAAGCACCACTGTTTCCGATAAATTTATAAGGGATAACGCAGTATTTCCAGATTTTCCCATCCTTAACTTCATTTACATATGAAAGCTCCTCTGTTTCATCTATTGTTGCCAGTTTTTTGTATTTTTCACCTATAGGAGCACCATATAGTTCATATACTACTTTGTCAGCATACCATAATTTGTTCCATGTAATCTTATGATAGCCATCTTTAGTAATCTCTCCGGATATAACAAACAGATCAGTCTTCTCAGGATCATTTTCTGCAAGCCCAAACATATCCCATACAGTATAATAACCATATGGATACTCATAGAATAAAGCATCTCTACATGCAGAATTACTTACTTCAATTAGTTTTTCTTTATATAAAGAATCTATTTTCTGAAGATTTTCGAGTGTATATTTAAATTCTTCTGCAATATATACATCACGGCTATAGTTCAAAAAATAATATGAATTATTGTTGTACACATCATTAAAAATTGGTAATACTTGTCCACTGATTTTATTTAATATATCTCCGATCTCATCAATATTGTTTTCATCATTGCATAATGTTGAAATAGAATTTAGCTCATCTATTACCATATCGATATCTTCTTGATATATTAATTGAAAAACTAATTCTTCATCTTCAATAACTTCATCTTCAACAATTTCATTATAGATTTCCTCATCTGCAAAGGTTTTAACCGGTGCCAGAGAGATGATCATAACTAATGCCAGTAATAATGCAATAAAGTTTCTTCTTTTCATGGTTTTTACCTCCTATTTCTGGGTTAGACCCCTTTAGCACTTTAACGCGCCGCAGGGGTCAGCCCCCCACAATATGACTGTTACGACCTCTGATATTATCTAGGATCATAAAGATTTCATCATGTTTTAAAGTTATCGGGGCGGAATAATTTATGGCATCATCCGATATTTTTGAGGCAAGCTCATGATAATCTTCCCTCATTATATAGTCCGCCTTTTTAAATCCACAAAGCTTTAAAAGGTCGGATAATCTCTCAAGTAATGCATCTGCAGCAGTTATATCATCCGTTTCTTCATCCGCAAAACCACAGAATCTTGAAAGTGTTGATAATTTGTATATGCATTGATTCTTCTGGTAATTCATCACAGGTAGCAGGCAGACTGCTATCGCATTTCCATGAGGTACATGATACATTGCACCGATAGAATGCGCAAAAGCATGAACATAGCCTGCAAGCTGCTCATTTATGGCATTACCTCCAAGGAATGCTGCCCTGCACATTTTCTTCCGTGCATTTATATCTTTTGGGGTTTCAAGAACTTTAGGAAGGTTTTCAAGGACAAGCTTTACGCATTCCATGCTCTTCTTTTCGTTTCTCTTTCCTGAATCCACACTTGCAACACACCCCTCAAGGCCATGGCTAAGTGCATCTATCCCGCAGGCTGCCGTTACAGAGCTTGGCGTATTTATCATTAGCTCGTTATCAAGGATAACATTGGTTACATTTAGCCCGACTATTACGGTTGAGCATTTTGTCCCTTTGTGATTGGTGACTACAGCTCCTACAGTAAACTCTGCACCTGTCCCTGCGGTACTGGGAATCGTGATCATAGGGAGCGTCCCGCCATCAACCGGCAGAAACTTTAACAACAGAGCATGAGTACTTAGATGCCTTAGTTTTGCACCGGCAGCTATCATCTTAGAAGAATCAAGCACTGAGCCACCACCTATGGCAACTATACACTCCGCTTCTGACTCTACAGCCAAACGCCTACCGGTGTCAATGATCTCGGAATTAGGCTCGGTGCATATATCATGATATACTATGCAGTGAATGCCGTTTTTAACAAGTGATTCAACAATCGCCTTGTAATAGCCAAGCGCATAGAGTGTTTTATCGGTTATGACCATAACACTCTTGTATCCGGCATTTTTACAGATTTCACCGACCTTTGCACGTTTACCGAACCCTTCAGTCACCTTTGGCTTAGGCTTTGGGATAGGTTTTATAACCATGCCCGGCAGTTTCCGAGCCACTCTCTGTAATACATACGATGCCATGATAACCCTCCATTCCTATAACAATCGTCAGCTTATAAGCTATGTCTTATTATCATATATTTTGACTTCAAGATTAGGATTATTGCTTACAGTTTCTCCAATAAACACCGTTTTACATTCTCAAACCTCATGAACACTCATGGCATATTCTATAAGTTTCTCATTATCTATCGGCCATTTGTCAAGCGCCTTGCTTCCAACTTTGATTGAAATATATTCATCACTTTCAAACCTGATATACAAAGAGTACTCTGTATCGCTTTTATCATGAGAGAAGAACAATCCGTTTTTTTCATAGATTTTTTCTTCTTTTAGCAGCTTGATCAAGCTCTTTACAAATGCTTCGTCTACTTCCTTTGTGTCCTGTAAAATAACATATGAAGGACCCATTCCGCTTAATTTTGAGGTATACTTGCCGTCATCGTTTTTGGTTATTTCCCAGGAATATGTGCCACTACCTAGGTTTTCAACATTGTAATGACATAAAACAAGAGAAAAAGCATAGATATCTTCGGAATCGATAGTTTTTGGCAGATCCTTTGAAAAATCTTTAACAGCCCTTTCAGCTTCTATCTTGTCCTCAGGTACAAACTTATAACTATGGCTTTCTCCGTCAAGTATCTCTTCATAAGCTGTTAAAGTACCGTCACTCTCTATTCTTAACCTTGACATCATGCCAAAGCTTGAGCCGTACTCTCCGTCAACGCATATGATATAAAAATTATCATACTCTTTTATTATCTTAACCTTAAACTCTTCGGGAGTCTCCATTCCGCTCCACCATTTGGCATACATTTTGTCCCCATTAAATTCAAGCATTGTATCACCGTTTTTGTCAAACCATTTTCCCTTTGGCATCAATTCTGACATATCATCGCCCTCCATACCGTTTATAACGTCATTAAGTTTGGAATTTTTAGCATAAGAAAGGACACGCTTTTTTTGTGTTTTGGAAATTTCATCTGAATTACTTTCAAATGTGTATACTAACACATGATCATCATCAAGGACTTTTATTACTGAATAGTAATAACCAAGATTGAATATACCCAGATATCTTCCGTTTCCATCCTTCTTAAATTTATAAATGTCTGATAAAGTAAGGGGATATCCTTCAGGGATATCTAAGCTTTCCTGAAGAAATTTTTTAAACTCTTTTAGGCCTTTCTTCGATGATAAGCCCTCGATGATTATCCTTGCCTCTTCATCATCGTAACTACACATTACTTCTATAGAAATACTGTCATTTTTCGATGTAGTAAATAGTATCTTGTCTGTACCTAAGGTTTCTTTGTTTAGTTTCCATTTACTGTAATATGGAAATGAGCAGTCTAATACTTCTCCGTAGTCATTAAAAATCTTTGTATTTATCTTCTTCTGCTTTGCGTTAGCAGCTACGGGAGCCGATAATACAATAAGCATTACTACACCAAATAATATTGCAAAAATCTTCTTCATGGATAATATTCCTTTCTCTCTATCGTTCTCTGTCACTATGTCCATTCTCAAGTTTATTTATGTTCATTTATGTTCATGAAGCTAAGTTTTTTAAAAAATCACATCTAATTTACGCTTTAAATATCCAGAAACTCTTTCTTCACCTGTGATACATCTTTTATACCATAGAAGTTCTCGGCAAGTGCCTTAACGTACCCAAATCCAAGCTCATCTGAAATAATAGGACCACCGGCTGTGGTAACGTAAATCAGTTTTTTAGCTTTGCAAAGCCCTATTGGTACTCCCTCAGGGCTGTACCTAAATGTTATCCCGAGCACATTTATCTTTTCAAAGTATGCTTTTAAGATTGCTGGAAAGGACAGATCCCAATATGGTGCAGCTACAACTATTACATCAGCCTCTGCAAACTGATATGCCGAGAAATACTTTTCCCTGTCTAGTGTGCCTTGAGCAGTATCACGGGTTCGCGCTGTTATAAACTCCTCATTTCTTATACACGAAACCTCTGTCTGAGGTTTTACTTCGGTATATAACCCGCCAAGGTCCTTAAGTATTTCTTCTGCGAGCTTCCTGGTTCTTGACTCTTCCCTAACGCAGGCATTAACCAAAAGGACATTTTGATATTGCTCTGAAGCTAACTCAGCCCTGTATCTGTTAAAAAGTGCTTTATATCTGCCATTGTGGGTTTTAATTGACTCCTCAGAGTCAACATGTTCTATAAGCTCTTTTTTGCTTACCCATTTATAATCAGTGGTTTCACCTTCCTGTAATACTATGGAATCCTTGGCACAGTCTGTAACTACCAGATATGAGTAAAATACACCGTGATTTTGGCATCTGTGTATAACTCCCACAAGCTCAAAATTGTCAGATTTAATACCTGTTTCCTCAAACAATTCCCTCTTGGCGGCCTCAACTGGGCTTTCTCCTGCTATGGCAGACCCACCTGCACTAGCCTCCCAGTAACCGGGATACACATCTTTCTCAGGATGACGCTTAGTTAACAGAAATGTCCCGTCGGTATGCTGAACAAGTATATCGCATACCATGTGATAGCTACCGTCAGGAATTTTCTTAAACGATCCTGGTTTTCTTTCTATTACTTCCCCGGTTCTATTGCCATCAATATCATATAAATCCCATAGTTCCATCTTGTTTTCTTCCTTTCATCCAGGGGTCTGACCTCTTTAGTACTTTAAAGCATCAGAGGAGCCTGGCCCCTTTAGCACTTTAACGCGTCAAAGAACTCGCTGACCCCATTAAATTTTGCAAAAGCCTTAAGTGTCTTATCTAATTCATGTTTTATTTTTTCCGTTTGTCTGGTCTCCGGTTCCCACCATAACCCTTTAACATAAAGGATATTCTCTTTTCTGTCAGGGACAGCTTCTATGCGTCCGACAAATTGATCGCCCCAAAGTATTGGCAAGGTATAATATCCATATTTACGCTTGTCCTTAGGAGTGTAAATCTCCCATGAATACTGAAAATCCCACAATGACAATATCAATGACTTATCCCACATCAAAGGGTCAAGCGGAGCAATAAAGGACATACGTTTTTTAACATCTGCACTACCTTCAATCACCATCTGCATTAGCTGATCATCTTGAGTAAGATAATAAAAGGCAGGCTTTAGTCCCTCAACTTGAGCCATTTTTATTTTCCCGGAATTCTCAAGAATGTTTAAAGTCTTTTTCCTTTGTTCTGCGTTGAGGTTAATACCAAGAAATGCAGTACTGTTTTTATCCCACAAAATCCCTAACGCTCCAATCCTGCGTAAAACACGCCATGCTGTAAAACTTTCTTCATCATTACAGGGATTCTCAGCATCAAGGATTTCGGCCGAAATATATTTCTTTGCAAGATCGTAGTACTTCCGGCTACCTGTTTTATGGTGGATAATAAGCTCTCCATCAGTATACATCTGTTCCAGCACAGACCTTGCAGCAGGTGATTTTTTATGCCAGTTTCCGCTCCAGTGCATTGTCGAATGCCAATATATTTCACCTTCAATAGGCAAAGATGAACTGCAGACCGGACCATTTTTATCGATATACTCAAGCGCCTGTTGTTTTAGTTTGTCCAAACCTTTAAATGTTTCACCTAATTCAATACTTCTATCACGGTAAGAGGAAAAGTACGGCCAGTCCTCAGTTGGCCAGATAGAAAGTTCCTTATCGGCATAATCTACCAGTAATCGATCCTTATACAGCAGTTCGTAAAGCATTGTTTTTTCAAAACCTTTTACCCTCGATTGAAGTGTCAGTTCTGCATTCTTACCGCAAACATCAACCGGATCATACTGTATGCATCCTGCCTGGCGAATGTAATCATAAGCTCCTTGCTTTCCAACAAACTTATATTTCCCCAGTAAACCTTGCTTTGCAAGAATAAATTGTCTTGCCTGCTGTTTGGTAATTTGTATCATAAAACACCTATAAAATATCTTTTGATTTTAGCCCACATACCCATAAACTGTAGTAGTACCGTAACGAATTTCTTTCTTTTTATCCTCAATGCTGTTCTTATACATCTGAGGATCAACCGCATATATAAATATTACTTGATCAAAATTCTCTATAGTAGATTCATCAATATCTTTATTATATCCTTTTTCTATGTCCTTAAAATATCCCGCTAGCCCATCTGTTATGAAAACATCATGATCCAAATCTACACATGACGTAATATATGTCAATTCAGTATTTAGATATTTTTCTATTATTTTCTCTGGCCTATACTGTACATCTGATTCAGTAAGTTTACCGGGATTGTCCTTTTCACTTTCTCCGAAACTGGTATTAACTATTTCAATATTGTTACATACATCAAAATCAAACGAGTCATAAAAGGCTTCATCTTTAAAGATGAATGCACGTATTTTATAAGCTACAGAATTGTATTTTTTATAGTCAATCAAAATTAACTCACTCATAGCTTCACTAATATCATTATCATCAACACTGTAAAGATAAATATTATAATAGCCAGCTCCGGAATGTCTGTTATTTGATGGATCTTTGTATAACTTAAATTTTGAGAATTTATTCCGGAGAATCTCATCAGCTTCATTTTCAAATAATAATTCTTCTTTTTGTATTGAATAGTGATAATCAATATCAAACGATCTGTCGAAGAACTGCGAATTATCAGTATTTTTGTTTGTTAAATAATATCCATCCCTGTATGTACCAGTAGTAGTAATGTTATATCTTAAACTTGTTATTTCTAAGCTGTAACTATGTCCTTTCTTTATACTAGCGTATTTTCTTCCGAAAATACTTGTACCACCATCGAGCCCCGGACGAGTATATGTCGTATGCGCTAAGTCGTGTTTCCCTGTAATTTTGACATCAACCTCATCTTCATATCTATTTAGCATTATATCCTTAACATACGTTATAATTTCTTTTTCACTCAAGGGGTTATCTTCAACTTTCCCGGAATAGTCGGGATCTTCGGTTGCACATCCTACTAATACCATAACAAGGACAATTGCAACGATAATACTTTTGTATTTCAATTATACAATAACCTCCAAACTCAGTAAATTTGTTTTATAAAATACAATAATCTTGAAAGACTTTGTTTTTAACGTATTACCCAAATACAATCCTGACAACTATATAAGCCACAGCTATCAAAACAAAAATAATATCAAAGATTATTGCTTTTTGAACTTTCTTTTTTGTGACTAACGGGTTTCCTTTTTCATCAAGTTTATTATTTTTATAATCATGATAGTCATTAATCGTATAACATAAAATACATATAAAAATGATAAATGCAGCTATTATCATGCCATATTGAAAAAAATCTCCGATATCATCAAATATTCTGTCAAATCTCATAACATCAAGGAAATGCATCATAATCCCAGCCCTCACTCCTTTTTGCCATATCAGTCGTTGCCCACGATCACAAAATCAATCGTACATCCCGGAAAAATTTCTTCGATGTATTCAGTAATCCTGTTAATATACTCGGGATCATTGTATTCAGGTTCTACTATTACTTTTTCAACGCCTGTAAAATAATTTAATAATCCCAGATATTCATCTGCGTGAGGATAATATAAATCCAAATATAACTCTTTAACACAGGTGATTTTGCAAATAGAGTAAGAACTATATCTATCACAATAAAACTTACCTACATCGAATTCCTTATGTATATTACCATTCACATCTTTATTAGACAAACTCAACGTAGTTTCATTTACTCTGTGTCCATCAAACCAATCACAAAAATCAAATTGAATAGCGTATCCGTCATTTAAAAAACTTTCCGGATGCATATCAAGGTATTCTTTATATGCATTTACAAAATATTCAACTGGATTATCTTTTACTATTTTATACGTAACTTCCTTTTTCTCTTCATTCTTTATTATTTTATCATCTTTATTCTGACTCCAATGACACTTATCATACGCATATTTGACTGCTCTATAATACTCACTATTATTTTTTGCAACATAAGCTATTAATTGAATAAGCATCATAAGCATAAACACAGATGCCAAAACATAGGTTACTGTCTTTTTACCCATATACCACACCATTTCCCCGATTCAGAGAGGTTCGACTACTTTAGTACTTTAACGCAGCAGAGGGGACTGACCCCAATGTGGTATAAATAACGTCAAATTAAGACGATAAAGAAATAAAAGCTTATATATTTTCGATTTGATTATATCAATTTTTCTAGAAAAACACAAGACAAAAAGACCTGTGTTGTTTTTTCTCCAGGCCAGTGGTAAA
>JAFYYN010000094.1 GCA_017557525.1 Lachnospiraceae bacterium | reverse complement strand
GTGGCTGCTAATACCATGATTACTCCTCCATTGTATACGTAATATATCTCTACTTATGGTCCTGCTTATCTGTTGTTTTATCATTTGAGTCATCTATTATCTGATCATTATAAGAAGATTCCTTGGAAGTTTGCTCTAATTCGGATATATCAAAACTTGGAATCTTAATTCCTCCACAATATGTAACAGATTCATCCTTCTTTTTTGACATTCCAAATCCTCCCATATTATTTAAATTTTCTTCTGGATTACAAAAGGATCCCACTCCTCTTTGCTCTCTCCTGTAACTGCAAGTATTCCTCATACTGCTTCTTAGCCTCTTCTGGAGCATCTTTTCTCAAGCCTTTCCAACCGCCATCATGAACTCCGTCATAGCCAGCTTCTCCCTCTTCAGGGTAAAACTCTAAATAATCGTAAAATTTATCAACTGCACTATACGAAAGTGACATAGCAACCCCTCCTTGACCCAAATTTTATTTCTTATCCAATTGTTCAGTTATTTTATGAATATCCTTATAGTATTGTTCTTGTTCTTTATTTTTCTTAATTAAATACCTAATAGCAATAACTATTCCTGTAATGACGAAAATTACTACAAACAAAACAATACAAATAATTATCCAAACCAAAGTTGTCATCTATTATCCTCCTGACACCATCCTATCCCTATCTCATCCCACTCACTTCTGCTCACAATAACGAAATCCTTATCCTCCCGGAACCAATCTATGTCCTCGAAAGGAATAAAGTGCTCTAAAATAGTTTTACCTTCCTTATTAACATGTTTTACCATGTAACCGGATCCAAGCTCCGGTTCAATCTCGCAAAGGTAAAAATCATGGGATTTTCTATTATTTTTCATCTTTCTTATCCTTCTCCCCTGCCTTCACTAGGACATACCGCTCCTCATCCTCTCTCTTTTTTATCCGGAGAAAGGATTCGGCATCCTTCTTGGTGAGGAAGCGGGCGATGATCTTTCTGGTCTTGTTATCCCTGATCTGATACATTCTTCTTATCCTCTTCCTTCATCTCTTCAAAAACCTTATCTGTAACCCACTGAGAGGCGGTTTTGTGAGAGTCTTTGGCAAGCTGTTTAAGCTTTAAAACAATATCTTCGTCAAGGGAAAGATTTAACTTCACTTTCATAAATAAATACTCCTTAAAAATAGTACTTTTCCTATGCGTCTATTATACTCCTCACGGGCGCAAGCAACAAGGGGAAATTGGAGAGAAGGGGTGAGATGGAGGTCTACGGCTACTGCTCCAGATGCGGGCATAGAGGTTCTTCCTTTATAGTTCAGTTCCGAGAGCTGGATAAGGCAAGAGAGCTGGCAAAGTCGGGAAATGATGATGCTGAAAAGAAAAAAGCCGTATCTTATCAATTAAGATATTGATATGACACGGCTTTTATTATACAAAAATTTTCAAATATACTCATTTGATAAACCGGCTTATTATTTACAAACCTTAATAAGTCAGCTTCTCTAATTTGATTAATAATTTCCTCGGGGAGTTTATCTCCCTCATTAAAAATCATTTTTCTCATAATACCACCTCGTTTCTTCCTCGTCTGCGAGCCTTGCAGAGATTATTCTAATAACATCCTCGTGCCTTACTGTGTAAGAAACGAATAAGACATCTTTGACTCTGCCTAATCCTTAACCATTTCTTTCAGATATATCTCAGCCTTCTCTCCCAACATCCTTATCCCGCAAACATCCCCACCATTCTCGATAAAGTCTGTGAGCTTATCAATACTATCTATACCCTCTCTTAAAAGAGGCCTCATTATGGATATAGGCATATCCACGGGAAATCCTGTCTTCTCAGCTCTCTTAACCTTTTCCTTGTACCTTGCATATATACTCTGACAGGATGAGGGAGAGATACCGAGTTTTCGCCAATTTCTGAAAAGAGCAGCCCCTCTTCCCTCATCTCAGCTATTCTCTTTTCTTTTTCCGTCATTATTCCTGATCTCCTTAATATACTTATAGCATGTACTCTTCCCCAATCCCACTCTCTGACATATCTCATCCACACTAAGCCCATCTCTGTAAAATTTCTCTATCTTCTCCTTTTTTAGAGACACAACGGGATCCTTTTTCCTCCCCGCACCACGAGCGTTATGAGTAAGGGGCTGAGAGAGTTCAGCATTAAGTCTTAGCTGTTCAGAAGTTTTAATTAGATTATCATTAACTCTGCAAAGCCTTTCTTCAAGGTCATTATTCTTATTTTTTATATCATTCAGCTCAAATAAAGCCTCATCCCTTTCTTTTATTAATTCAAAATATTCGGGACTCTCCCTGAAATACGTATCAGTTTCTTCCTTGTATGAATGAATCCTGGTCACAACTGTATTATACAGATCCCGACTCATTTCCCATCTCTCATCCATTTCTCTTTTATATTGCTGATACTTTAGTTTTGCGAAGCTCTTATCTTCTATTCCTACACTTTTATATCCTTCCAGTTCCTCTTCTAAAGCCTTTATCTTCTCCTCTGCCGATATAAGGTCTTTGCCTGGAAGATTCCTTGTCTTAAATATAAACTCCTTGTCCTCTCTTTCCCACACATCAATAAACTCAGGAATATGTTTTAGAAAGGCATAGGAGTAAGAATAGTGATTGACAAGAATCCGTCCTGTATTCTTCCCCTCCCTGTCTATTTCGGGACACATGCTGATCTGATAAAGGTACCTTGTGCCAAAGGTATAAGGACCTACCTTGTCAAATTCCCTATCAAAATTCTTGGAGTAGGTTGAGAGGATAATTTCCTGTTCTTTTTTTGTTAGAAATGGTTTAGGCATGGGTGGGGAGGCTCCTTTTCTCACTAATTAATTATAGAGAAATTATATAACATAAATTAATAAATTATCTTTCATAAAACCCTTTTTTTAAAATTTCTTTTAATTTCGTGAATTGTGAACAAAAACACGCATCATATATATTTCAAAGTGTATATATTATTAGGTATTATGCACAAAAAAAGGATAAAAATATCAATCAAAAACATCCTAAAATTGATAGATTTCCGTCTTTCTTAAGACTCTTTTTTTTATTTTTGTCAAATTTCCCCATAATCCATGCGTAATCGAATTAAAGATTAATTGATTTTAAGGAGAATTAAATATGAAAAAAATAATTTATCTTTTTAACCTAATCTACATACTGTTCGGATATTATCTAAACCTCTCCGAGGAACAGTGTCAGACTATGTTTGACACGGACAAGGTCAAGGAAGAGAAACCCGTTAAGAGACATTCAAAGGGTTTCTACTTATATTGCAACTTGGCAACAGAGTCCGGACAGACATTAAAGAACTTATTGAATGAATCGAGGCATGAGCTTTACTTTGATGAATCACTTTTCCTTACAGATTTCATAGTAAGTTTGTTTTGCACGGAAAATGAAATAGAACCTGTAGAAGGTTATATAGTTTCCGATGCGTTAAGAATAGCTCAACTATGTGCTAAATCTAGAGAACTCAGGATAGTTCTTTGGGCTATCCTATGGGAGGATATTCTGCCTATTCCTATTGACTTTGACGAGATCCTTGCGGCAGCCTCCATCGCCTTATGTCTCAAAGATAAGAGCTTTATCGAAAGAGCTATATATGAAGTGAACAATTTAATATCAGCGTCAAGAACATTTAATGATAGCTCCACAGATGGAACTGAAATAATAGCTTCCATCCTAACAAAATACAAATAATATAAGGAAAAATCATCTTTAATTCGATTACAATTTAAAAGAGCCCTCCCGATCCCATGACCGAGAAGGCTCTTTATCATTTTACAGCCCGCTGCATTCAGGACAGATACAAAATCCACCCCCATATGCATCTATAGCGCCTGCTCTTATCCAGGCAGGTACCTTCGGGAAGAGGTCTTGTATATACCCCATAGACCTTCCCTGCACCCTGTATCTTTGCAGTGTCTGAGCTTCCTCATCAGAAAGCTCATATTCTTCTCTGTGCCCACATAAGGAGCATTCAACTTCGAGTTCCTTTTCTTGAGGCTCTAATGAGCCTGTGTATAAATCAAACATACTTTTATCCTTTCTGGTCTTGTTTTTAAGGATAGAGGAGACCATCCCTCATCCCTTACCAATGATGTTTTACCCTCCCGGCTCTACGAGAAGATTCATTGATTACATATAAATTAAACGTAATATTAAATATTCTTCCGTGTGTTGAATCAAGGTGCCCCCGTTACAGCTCCACACCCTCATTGTGGTTGGCATCCCAACCACGTATAAGATATTTTTATTGAGGAGAGACTTGATATAAACGCAAGAAAAAACCTCTCGCCTCAGGTCTTAATGACTTTCTGTTACGAGAGGTTAAGCCCACCATGACGGGCTTAATACCTTTTTCCTCTTCCGGCTCAAAGCCTGCGACCTGTAAGCGAGGAACTGCTCCTTTGTCTGATAAGAAACAGCCTTACAGGAAGTTGCCCTTTCGGGAACCCTTACTCCATCCGCTCTTGAATGGATTATATTTCAGACATTATAATCTAACGTAATAAATCTTTAGGAAAGGATACGGTAATGCACCAAGATGGCAGAATTACCCACAAAGCCCTTCTCTGCGGTTGGTATCCCAACTGTAGAGAGGCTTTTGAGCCCAGGATGAGAAAATCTATATCGTATTTATGAAGCAGGAACTTGATACAGACGCAAGAAAAATAGGCTTGATAGAAATAAAAAAAAGAGGAGAAGAATAAAATCTTCTCCATAAACTTTATTTTACCATTCGCTCTGATACAGCCTCGCACTCCTTATCCATCACTCTATCACTCCTTTCGGTTCCTTCTCTAAATCTATCTCATCTCCCTCTACCCTCTTAGCCACTACCACAAACCTTCCGTTATGAGTGTGATAGGCACAAGTAGAAAGAGTAAGAAGCTGGTCTCCATATTCTGCCGTGGTTGGAATACCAACCGAAGAAAGAGATTTACAGCCTTCAATGAAGTCATTAAACTCATTCTCATCCTTTGCGTTGACAAATTTCCAATAAACAAAGCCATCATAATCCTCTGGATATATCTGAGTCCTAAAAGCTGCTATTACTTCATATTTTCCCGTCTGTCTCAATGTATCAAAGGTTAGGTACTTATGAGCCTTGTAATATTCCTCATCCTCATATCTGTCTATCTCATGATACATTGACTTATCTATCATATGGTGTCCGTATGTGATGATATTGTCACTCGGCCTGTCTATACTCGTCCCTTCTCCGGCAAAGATGCACCCTCCGAAGCTGTACTCCTTATCAAAGCCCCTGTGAATATAATACTCTATATCATCGGGAGTATACATTATGGGATAATCAATAGGTGTTCCATCTATCTTAATCCAACCAATCACATCCCGGTTTTTAAGGTATACGTCCTTAAGCCCCTCCTGTACCGGCTCACCGCTAATTAAATAATAATTAAGTCCCTCGTCTTCATCCTTTTTTTCTTCCGTTTTCTCCTCGGATGCTTTTCTTGCACCCCTTATACTAACAAAAGCCTCATCCTCTGCCTTTATTCTAAAAAGGTACAAGATAAGGCACAGGACACCTGTTATGAAGAGTAAGAATGAGAGAAGGAACGGTATGTTTTTCTTCTTCAAATCTTTTATTCCTTTCTTTCTCTTGGAAAGTTCCTTACATTCATATATTTTTTCAAATGCTCGGGATCGTTTTTCTTAGTACATACGTCAAAGAAGGTACATTCTTTGCATGGGAGATTATTACTGAGTCGGACATGGCAGAGGGAACGGATATCGTTAGTAAGGCTGAATTTTTTTATTCTCATGATCTGTTCCACATGGCAAGCGCCGCTTCCCTTGCTGAAGCTTCGTTCACATACTTACCGAAAGCGGAAAGCCCTCTGTGACCGCAGTTCCGGCAGAAAGCCCATGTCTTTACGCTATCCTTATTATATATTTCTGTCTTGTAATCTATCCTGTCCCCGCCACATATCTTACAGGGCTTTATGTAAAAATCAGCCATTTCAACCTTCTTCCCTATATTCCTCAACTATATCATCAAACCTCTCCAGAGTTACAGGCACATCCACAAACTCACCCGTTTCGTGATCCGCTCCACAAACGATGATAGTGCCTACAATACAGTCCAAAGCACCATAATAGATATTTGGCTCCAACCCCCTCAGCTTTCCTTCCTCGTTACATATGATGAGGCAATTATCATTATAAGGGAGGGCTTCAATATAACCGCCCACAATCTGCTGTATAGGTTTAAGCTCGTTCTCAATATCTGTAATATAAGCCTTTTTATTTGGCTCTTTAATTATTACTCTCATTCTTTAACCACCATACACATACCACCTCATCCCTCTCATTTTGAAAGAATGAGTAGTAGTTTTCCTTGTCCACATATACATAGTGCCCAAGAAGGCACACCACAGCCCTTTTCTTATTTCCTCTCAAAAACTCCTCCAGAAGAGGTCTTGTCCCTCTTTTGTAATACTCTTTCTTCTGAACCGAGAGAAGGGAACGGATAAATTTATTCATATTTTCCAAAGTAAGATACCCGTCATCCTTAAGCCCTATCTCCTCTGCCTTCTCAATAGTTTTGTCCCGGGAGAAGCCCAGGGCACAGCCTACGGAGACTATGGAGCAGGGAAGGGAATGAAAGACGGGAGCAGGGCTTAGTCTTGACATTATTTATCCCCTCCATTTCTTCTTATCACTTATATCTTTCTTCGGAAATAGATCTCTCAGTCCTTCCTTATCATACTTGAAGCTGAGAGACCAGCCACCGCTTATCTCCGAATAATTTATGAAGGACAGATACTCTGCCCTTATAGATGGTGTGAACTTTATCCCTTTCTCCTACTTATCCCAACACTTTCCAAGCTTTAAGCTCAAGCCACCTTGAACCTTCCGAGCCGTTACCCACAAGGTACTTATCCCCTTCCTTATTAGAACGGACAAAGGCGTTGCCGGTGGACCAGAGGTCGTCTATGTTTCTCTCGGGATGCTCGGGGATTATAATTTCGTAGCTATCATCCCCTACCCTATAACCCATAGTAAGATATTCTATAGCTATATTCTCATAAGTCTGACCATCCTTATCCTTTCCCTCTTCAAGTTCCTCTCTTATAGAGAGCTGTATCGGTGTACGCAGATGAGGGATAAGAGTGAAATCATCCCAGTGGGGAGATGCGAGTTTCATCATTTTTTCGTGGAACTCCTCTGAAGGCATAAGGTCTTTTGCTGTACCGGCACCAAATATATGAATATCACTCATAGCCTACTCCTTTCCTACCACATATACATCACTCATAATCCCAACCAGAGCCGATCTCTTTATGAAATAAGTCCCTTCCTCAGCCCTTATCACATAAAAGTCCTTACCAAAAGCAGCCTGTACCTCCTCATCACCCATAAGAGCTATATCCTCTGCCTTATAGGAGCCGTTATTGAGAAGGAACCTGCGGAGGCTTTTGAGGGAATCCTTATCCATAATATCCGCTTTTCCGTGCTCCTGTATAAACTGCTTTGTTATATTCAGCTTTGACTTTTTCTTCTTAACCCCGCTCTGAGATTTAATGGATGCCTTTTTCTCTTCCTTAACCTCATCTACGGGTTTATCCATAAATTCACTCATATCCATCTGTTTACCTCTTTTCTCGGAGTCATCTAGGGAAACAAGCTGAACCTTATCTCTCACCTCTCCGTCTCTTGTTATAGTCATTTCCGATACTTTCTCATTAAAAACCTTTCCGAGACGGGTTAAGACCTGGGGAGGGAGGATGGTATCGGAGCCATCCTTTTTCTTACCCCACTCTATATACTTGTCAAAATAATCCCTATCTTTTTCTATTTCCTTATCGAAATCCGCCCTTTTAAGGTTATAGGACTTGAGATAGGTTGAGAGGGAAACGACATTTCTCATAGAACTATTCTCCTTTATCTTCTTCCACGGATTCTGTTTCACATTTCTTTTCTTCGCATTCGAGACAGTCAAGGTAAAGTACATATTCTCCTGTCTCTGGACATATCTTAGCCATCTCTCAGCTCCTTCCCGTACTTCCGAACCCGCCTCTTCCTCTCGTATTGAGATCATCAACCTCATCAAAGATAAGAGTAGGTTGATGCTTAAGGATGCGGAACTGACAGATGCGGTCATTTACCTTTATAACCGTATCCCTGTCTGCTTTTACGGGCATCTTTATAATGTCATCATTACCACAATAAGACTCGTCTATTACTCCTATACTGTTTGTCTGTATAATCCCAAAATTTTTATAGGTAGAACTTCTTGGGGCTATTATCATTTCATACCCTTCGGGTAGCTTTAGGTAGTGTCAAGTTGACACCCCTTTTTTGTTTATAAACCCTTTATTTTAGAGGCCTTGCAAATAAAAAGAGCATTGACCCCCTTTTTTATGTATAATGTTAGCGACCAAACTAAACTACACAAAGGTGGTAAATGCTCGTGAACATTATACTTTATTTACTTCAAATCATTCAATATCTTTATCAGCAAAATTGCTGGCTTATTAACTTTATCTGCAAATACATTCCACTCAAGCAGTGGATCTTCGATGATTCCAACTCACCTAAGTATCAAAAATTTAAGATTGATGAACTGCCTAAGATCATCTCATTTAAACAGGAATGGAATTGGACTGATCTAATATCTTATTACCAGGAACGTTACAACAAAACTATCAAACCAGTTTTTCGTCATGGTGAATGTACTATTCCGGAATCCTGTACCTGCACACAATGTAATGCGCCCTATAAATATCTTTCCTGGAATGACGGAAAAAAGCAGAAGCAGCTCCGTTGTAAAGTCTGTCAGTCTTTATTCACCACAGAATCCGAAGGACGTTTCGCTAAAATCTTTGTTTACAGATGTCCTCACTGCGATAATGCTCTTGTTCACAAGAAGGATCGTAAAAACTTTATAGTTTATAAGTGCGTTAATCCTAAATGTCCTTATTACATCAAAAATCTCAAAAAGGTTTCAAAGAAAGATTTAGATGATGACTACGGAAAAAATAAGTATAAGCTTCATTACATCTATCGTTCATTCAACATAGATTTCTTTAAAGAGAACTTAAACCCTCTTCCGAAAATAGCATCCTTCAAGTTTTCTAAATTTGATAAAAATGTAATGGGACTCTGTCTAACCTACAAAATCAATCTTGGACTATCTCTGCGAAAAACTCAGCAGGCTCTCCTTGATATACACGGAATCGACATTTCTTATCAGACCATTGCCAACTATTGCAAGAAGGCAGCCGTCTGTATAAAACCATTTACAGATAACTTCGATTACGGTGCTGGCAGGATATTTACCGCCGATGAAACCTACATCAAAATCCGCGGAATCCGTGGTTATATCTGGTTCATCATGGATGTTGCCAAACGTTCAATCATAGGTTATCGCATCTCCTCTGAACGAGACGTCGGTGCTTGTATACTATCCATGCGCATGGCTTTCAGACATTTCAGTGAACTACCGAAAAACTTTCGCTTTATTGCAGATGGATACAGTGCTTATGTACTTGCATCTCAGCAGTTCCTAAGAGAATACGGTGAAAAATTTAAGTTCAATATCACACGGGTAATCGGACTTACCAACGACGATGCGGTTTCAGAAAAATACAGACCTTACAAACAGATGATTGAAAGGCTTAACCGTACCTACAAATCTTCTTACAGACCTACAAATGGTTTTAATAACATCGACGGAGCCAACTATGACCTTGCTCTATGGGTAACTTACTATAACTTTTTAAGACCTCATGAACACTTTCATAACAAAGTTCTCAACGAGGTCGAAGACTTGAAGTGCATAGACACAATGCCAGGCAAATGGCAGATGCTAATAGCTTTAGGTCAGCAAACAATCCTCAATCTTCAAAACGGCGAAGCCGCTAACTGTTCTTAGATTCTGAGCCTGAGGTTATACCCCAGCCACCGCAAAGCGGCTTGCCCTTGACTGCTAAATGAAAAGAACTGCTACAATGCTGTAAGCGACGGAGAAAACTTAACTGTTCTTGAGTTCTTCGCCGTCGGTGATAACCGGACAGCAGTTCTTTTTATGCTGTCAAGGGTGGCGGAAGTTCTCGACAACTTAAATATTTGCAGTTATCAATGTGCACCAATGCTCTGAGAACTCATGGGCGGGACTAATTTCGTCCAAACTACCACCAACTTGATAGGGCGGGTGAGTTCGAAGAGCATTAATATCGAAATATCATTTTTTCATAATTCATTTGACACTATCTAGCTTTAACGATATCCCGAGACTGATAAGGGCGGTCTCCCCTGCCTTTAGAGACACCTCTTCAGCAGCCCTGAGGTCTACCCAATCACTTTTGCCATCTATATATCTGAGTTTTTCGATTTCATCTGTATGATACTTTATCTTGATTATCTCACTCACAGCCTGCCTCCTCAAGTATTACCGCATTATAACCATATATCTCCCCGGACTTTGCTGACCGGACTATCCCCCACTTGTAACCATGTCCTCCCACTATCTCTATAACCTCAATAGGAAACCCCTCGGGAAGGGAAAGGATTTTACAGTGAAAAGGGCCGAGAGTGAGGATACCATCCTCTCCACCTATCTTTATAATCTCGTCTATTTCTAACGGTTTTCCTGCTACAGTATCCATAAGCCACCCCTTATACCACTCTTCCCCATATCTCAGCGTCTTTTCTGAAAAAGTCCTTTACAAACTCATCAGCATATTTATAAAAGGTCTCCTCATCGTAGAATCTCTTATCGTAACGGGCATCCCAGCTCTCAACTATATCATTTCCCTTGAAAAGGGTTACGCAGTGGCCGTTGCCATAGTGAAAGGCTCCGCTCTCTTCCAAAACTAAGCGGTACTCGTTTGTTATCTTTTTGCCGTTATCTTCATAGGATACTTTATAGATCTTCTCTGCCAAAGGTTCAATCTTTCCCATAGCTTATACCTCTCCTTTATGTTTCTATCAGTAAAGCTTCTTTATAGATAGCAGAAATAAACCTGCAACACTTTTCATCTATCTCTTTATATACCTTTTTATAGTCTACATTTTTAAGCTCTTTTCCTTCGCACTCTCTTTTGAGGATATTAATAGCAACTACACTATCCTTACTAATAAGAGTCTCGTATTTTTCTACATCCTCTTCTTCGATAAGCGTAACAAACTCGCACACTTTTAAAGTATAGAGCTTTAAAATATATTTATATAACGGATTCTCCGTATAATTTATAGCTTTACAAATCTCGTCCCACTCATGATCCTTAACCTTCTCCTTGCTCATTTCTTATACCTTCCTTATATTCGTTTAAAATATTGTTTATATTATCCAGATCCAGCTTGCAGAATATCTTAATCCCGTCCTTTTCAGACTTTGATATTTTTATATATTCCGAAATATCCGGCTTTCCGTAACCTCCTCCAAAAAGTCTGAAATTTACCAAACGTACCGTCCTTGCCCTGAGCTGATACATGTATCCCGGCTTGTCTTTATATTCCACAAACTCAAAAGCACCTATATTATGGTTAATAGCAGAGATTATATCCTCACACATCCTTATGTGACAGCCTGTCTGAACTTTCTTCTCTTCCTGAGGGATATCTTTTACTTCTCTAATCATCACTCGCGGTCTTTCTCTCATTTTTACTGTTATCTATGATCGTTATTTTTCCAACCTTACCCCTCTCTTTTGAAAGAGAATGCCCTGAGCATCCCGTGAGGTCGGAGGCTACGGACTGGAGGAAGCAGGCTTCATTATATTCACAGTTAATGCATCTGATATATTCCTTACTCTTCATCACAAACCTCTTTCTAACTCTACATATAAATAATATGTATAGAGGGAATCGAACCCACAGAGAATTTCCGGCACTGAGACGTCACTTAAGCATCTACGCTCGGCTTATCCTCTTATCCCTACCGATATATACACACCAATTTCAGAAGTCGTGCTATGTACGAGCACTTCCTAAGCGCTGATCGGACGCTTAAGCTTTCCCCGCCCGGGAATCGAACCCGAATGATAATCACTTATGATCTTTACTATAACGGGAGACCTTTTTCCAAAAAGGATAAAAACGGGGATATAAAACCTACATATAATTAAATGCTTCTTTCTTGAATTTTTCTGTTATTTGATAGACAGGATACGTAACCCAACCCGAATCCCCTGTTACATCAGTCTTCTTAACATAGCCCACATCAAGGAGATACTGAAGATAAGGTCTGAGGTTGTAGTCCTTGTTCTGATTGTAGAAAAATCTGTCGGGACCGCCCAGATCAGCGTCTATGTTTACACTTAACGGAGTATCGCACGGATAATCTCCACCACAGGCATTTAATACAGCTACTCCATAAATACCTACAAAACACATATCAGGTCTGTGACCTAAGGGATACTTACCTATTCTGAACTCTATTTCTTCTCCGTTAATTATTGTTCTAACCATAACCTGATACCTCTCTTTTCTATACTTTAAAAAAAGGAAAGCGAACACCTGATTTGAACAGGAGACTTCTCTATTATCAGTCTGGGGTGCCGCCCGACCTAAGAGCTATGTTACGTTACACCAATTCGCTTTCGATAATATAAATATAGTATACAATTGATACAAACGCAACTAACCCGAGGGTATATTTTTAAATTTTCACCGGTTGGTATCCCAACCACAGCGACTACTTAAGGCTGCTCCTGTACCCCCTCTTCGGATTTTTTCTCCGCGTCCGTCTTCGTAGCCTTTTCCACATAAAATCCCTTCTTGAGATAATAGGATGAGATCACGGAATCAGACACCTTGTCATCCTTGGCGGTAACAGTTATTACAGTATGAACGATACCGTCCTTGCCCTTACAGGTGAGTATCCGGTAAACCATGCCGTCTGCTTCTAATATATCCGTATAAATAGGCGTAGAGACATTCTCTTCCTTGACAGAGCCCTTATCGTTATTAAGAAGTGCAAGGGACAGCTTGTCTGCCTTTTTCTTTACATTCTTAACCTTCTTCTTATAAGTGAGCATGACTATATATTCATTCCTACCCTCATACTCTCTCGTATAGACATATTTATAGGTAATGCCTGCTATCTTTGACGTATCGAAGTCTCCGAGCTTGTAATCATCGGGAATAGACATATAGCCTCCTGCATCCGAGCCCACCTCTACAAGGTTTTCTGAATAACGGGATCCATCTACAGCCTCCTCAGTAGCTTCCTCTGTAGCCCCCTCTGTAGCCTCCTCAGTAAGCTCCTCAACTATTTCTTCTGTAGGAGGCTCTGATATTTCCTCTTCTATGAACTCACAAGAGCTGAAGTACCACTTGCCCTTTACCTCTTCACAGTCTATCTTTGCAACTGCCCTGTAAGAGTTGGTATCCGAATAGGTAAAGGAAACCTTAACTGAGTTTTCTTCCTGAGTATATTCCTCGTCTGATATGTCATACTCCTTAAAGGTCTTAACACTTGTGTCAATGAAATCCTCAGCCTTTTTCCTGTCCTCTTTTTTTATATAATCCTCGAAGTTATTTTTTTCACCCTTAATAAGCGCTATATAAGAATGGGCTATGGCGAGGGGCTGGTCTGCACCTCCCCTGCTGCCTCCTCCAAATATAACGGACATAGTAACAACAGCTATCACAAAGACAACCACTGCTGCCACTATGATAAGGGCTTTGAGATCAAAAAGGGGCTTTGCGGGCTCAGAGAGGACAGGCATCACGTTCTGCTGATACGGAAACTGTCCTTCCTCTTCAAAGCCTTCCGGAAAACCGTTGGGTGTGGGGTTGTTATTCTCTATATCCATAACACAAAAACCTTATTTAACCTTTCATAAAATCTATAATTATTTTATGGTTTTGTATGTTTATTGTCAATGGTATATTTATTATAAATCTATTATATTTAGCCTTGAAAACCCTCATCTATTCGTATAAAATAAAATATACGTAAAGATGATAATATTAATATAAAAATATGTTCAGATTATAGGGAATTTTTAAAATTATAAGGAGAAAAGTATGTCAAAAGAATATTGGAACGACAGGGAGACCAAGACAATAGATAAAATAAATGAGCTTCTTAACGAGCTGCCGGATTTTGTATCACGATATGAAACCTTCATATCCGACACCACTTCTGTTCTCACAAGAAAAAATTATATTTTTGACCTTACAATCTTCTTTGACTATGTTGCCAAAGAGCTTGATATAATGGTTATGGATATCACTCCCGACATCCTCTCTTCTCTCTCCGTAGACTTTCTTTCAGACTACTCAAGATTTCTTAATATATCTGACAGAAACGGAAAAGCCCGCAAGTCTGCCTCAAGCTCCAAGTCCCGCCGCCTTTCCTCTGTCCGTTCCCTTTACAATTATCTGTATATAACGGATCAGATTCCTCAGAATCAGATGACTAAGGTAAGGTCTCCGAAACTTGATGAACAGGAAATAATTGCTCTTGAATCCGATGAATCATCAATTCTTCTTAATACCATACTGTCCGGGGAAAAGGCCGACTCCACACAGGCTGCCAAATATAATAATATTCAGCAGTTTCGTGATATTGTTATCTTTTCCGTTCTTCTTAATACAGGAATAAGAGTTTCTGAGCTTGTGGGACTGGATATCAGTGACATAGATTTTAGAAATAGATCCCTGAGGGTGATAAGAAAGGGACATTCGGAATATACCACTCTCTTCTACAATGAAGACTTGTCAAAACTCCTTGAGGATTATATCTTCTACAGAAAAAGCATCCCGGATGTAAAGGACGAAAACGCCCTCTTCCTCTCCTCCCGTAAACAGAGGATAAGCGTGAGAACGGTTGAGGTTCTGGTAAAGAAATATTCGGAGAGGGCTGGTCTGCTGAAACACATAACCCCTCACAAGCTGAGGAGCACCTATGGTACGGCTCTGTATAGGGCTACGGGGGATATTCAGCTTACAGCAGACGCTATGGGCCATAAATCCATCGAAACCACCTCACGAAGGTATGTAAACAGAGGACAGGATCAGAGAAGGAAGGCGGCGGAAGCGGTTAATATAGGGTTAGAATAACGACCTGCTTAAAACAAAAAACTGACTAAAACAAAAGGCTATGTCATCTATATGTGTTGTTTTTTAAATTATGTTTATAATGCCAAAATATAAAACTGCACACTAACTCCTGATTTCATATCAGTGAGAACAGAGTGTTTATTTATTAGATACAAAAGAAAAAGGCTAAACTCAAATCAATGAGTATAGCCTTTCCTTTTTAAAAGGAAATATCACCTTATTTATCGTCAGAATTATTTCTAATAAATCAGCATTAGGAACAGAAAAATCCTTTCCGTATACCTTTTCTCCCATCATTTGATACCGCACAACTTAATTTTTTTCTGACTCATAGATATCAGATGTACAAATTCTGAAAACATCAGCATCTTCCTGCTTACTTATACTTATTTATTCCACAGTTGGTATCCCAACCATAACCACCTCAAAAAACTCTCCAAAAGTTTTACCACTCCTTACCCTCATCCTTAC
>JAFYYN010000093.1 GCA_017557525.1 Lachnospiraceae bacterium | reverse complement strand
TAGGACTTATCAACATTATGGTGATAATAGGCTTATTAAAGTACGCCAAAAGCAGTTCTATGCACCAATTTTTTTAAAATAGCATTTTCTGCTCGTACTGAGTTATGCACATTTTCTACTGAACAGTTTCGCAATTACCTAATGTATAATATTAATCGTAAGTTAACGCAGAATTTCATTTTTATTCAGAATGCTTTTATTAAAAATTCATTTGAATAAAATATACCACTAGTTTATCAATTGTGCAAGAGAACAGCTGATGAGCTTGATGAACCTAAAAATGTCAAAACCCGGTACTGAGTAACGGTAGTACCGGGGTTTAGCTGTGTATATATTAATCTTCAAATGTTCTTGCAACTTCTACCATGATGGCACATTCAAGTCTCTTCTTGAAAAGCTTGCAGCCTGACTCGTATACTCCGCGTACTGAACCTGTTGCATGATATGCGTTTGCGGCACAGCCTCCTGCACAGTATAATCTCGCCCAGCAGGTCCTGCACTCTTCTCTTGCGTATACATTACAGGATGCAAAGTCTTCCTGAGTTTCCTTGGCTGTTACTCCTTTCCATATGTCACCAAGCTTAAACTTCTCATCTCCAACAAACTGGTGGCAGGGATACAGATCACCCCAAGGGGTTACTGCCATATATTCGGTACCTGAGCCACATCCGGATATCCTCTTATATATGCAGGGGCCGCCCTTTAGGTCTATCATATAATGATAGAAGGTGAAAGGGTCTTTCTCTTTATCTTTCCGTAGCATCAGCTCTGCCAGTTTTTCATACTGATCATATACTATCGGCAAGTCTTCCTCTGTCAGATGCATGGGATCATCCTTTGCGCATACTACCGGCTCCATGCTGAGCTCCCTGAAGCCTAGATCCAGCATGACCTTTATATCCTCTAAGAAATCAGGATTCAGATGTGTAAAGGTTCCGCGCATATAGTAGTTCTTTCCGCCACGCTCTTTAACCAGCTTCTGGAACTTAGGTACTATCTTCTCCCAGCTGCCGTTCCCAGCATAATCAACCCTGAACCTGTCATGCACCTCTTTACGCCCGTCAAGGCTGAGTACCACATTGCTCATCTCTTTATTGGCATATTCTATCACGTCATCGTCTATAAGCACGCCATTTGTTGTAAGAGTAAAACGGAAGTTCTTGTTGTGCTCTTTCTCTATACTTCTCGCATACTCCACAACCTGTTTTACCACATCAAAGTTCATCAGTGGTTCGCCGCCAAAGAAGTCTACCTCAAGATTATGACGCGTCCCTGAGTTTGCTACCAAGAAGTCCATAGCCTGTTTTCCGACCTCAAAGCTCATAAGTGCACGCTCACCATGGAATTTTCCCTGGCTTGCAAAGCAATATGAGCAATTCAGGTTGCAGGTATGAGCGACATGCAGGCAGAGTGCCTTTACTACTCCGCTGGTCCTGGCCTTTAGTTCTCCGGCCATATCCTCGTAAGTATCCTCTACAAAAAGCTTTCCTGCATCCTTAAGCTCGGTAATCTCATCATAGATTTCGGACAGTTCTTCCATAGATGTGCCGTATTTTTTGTTAAGATCTTCAAAAATTGTTTCCTTGTCTGTATTCTCGTAGGCAGCTATCATATCATAGGTTACGTCGTCAACTGCATGGACTGAACCTGAACAGATGTCAAGTACTATGTTGTAGCCGTTTAATTTATATTGATGTATCATTTGTAAACTCCTATAAAAAAATATCGCCTCATATAGAGGCGACATCTTCTGTTTAATCAGTTTTTCTTATCGCTCTTCTCGCACTTCTGATTTGCGATACCGCAGCTTGTCTTGCATGCTGACTGGCATGATGTCTGGCACTCGCCACATCCGCCCTTCTTTGCGCTCTCGCAAAGGTTGCGTGTCTCAACTGTCTTAATATGCTTCATTGTTTTCCTCCTAAAATACTTCATATATTATGACTGCTACAAGTTTATAAGAAAACCTTCAAATTGTCAACTGTTTTTTATGCTAATTTCTTGATAGCCTCTCCAACCTTGTCGAACAGCTCATCTGCCTCTGCCATCGATGAACCCTTGATGCCATAGTAGAATTTGATCTTAGGCTCTGTACCGGAAGGTCTTACGCAGCACCACTGATCGTTTTCAAGCACGTAGTAAAGTACGTTTGACTCAGGAAGATCTGTTGCAGACTGCTCACCTGTTACAAGGTTCTTTACTGTGTGGAGCTTATAATCCCTTGCTTCAAGCACCTTAAAGCCGCCAAGCTCTGAAATAGGGTTATTTCTAAGATTATCAAGGATTGCTGCTATCTTCTGTGCTCCATCAGCCCCCTTCATTGTTACTGAAACAGCACCCTCACGGTAGTAGCCGTACTCCTCGTACATTTCAAGCATTCTGTCCCAAAGGCTCTTGCCCTGGAGCTTGTTGTAAGCTGCTGCTTCGCAAAGTCCCATTACTGCAGCACATGCGTCCTTATCTCTTGCATGGGTACCGATAAGGCAACCATATGACTCCTCATAACCGAATACATAGGTATAGTCCTTTACGCCCTGCTCAAAGAGCTTTATCTGCTCTCCGATATATTTAAAGCCTGTCAGACACTCGATAAGTGTACATCCAAACTTCTTAGCCACTACATCACACATATTTGTGGTAACGATGGTCTTGATAACTGCTGAATTGTTAGGAAGAAGTCCGAGCTCCTTTCTTGCGTTAAGCTGATAGTCACAAAGGAGTGTACCGCTCATATTTCCGGTAAATGCCATATATTCACCGGTCTTTGAGTCCTTAGCGTAAACTCCCAGACGGTCTGCATCAGGGTCTGTAGCAAGTACCAGATCCGCATTTACCTTTTCTGCAAGCTCTAACGCAAGCTTAAATGCACTCTTGTCCTCAGGATTAGGGTAAGCAACTGTCGGGAAATCTCCATCGGGCTTTTCCTGCTCGGGTACAACGTATACTTTCTTAAAACCAAGCTCTGCAAGTACTCTCCTTACGGGAAGGTTACCTGTGCCATGGAAAGGTGTATATACTATGCTGATGTCCTCAGCAGCTTTCTTTATTACTTCGGGACGGAGAGCCAGCTTCATGAGCTCCTCGTTGTATCTGTCATCGATCTCTTTTCCTATGATGTGGAAAAGTCCTGCCTTAATGGCATCAAGTCTCGACATTGTCTTTAATGTAAGATAATCCTTGATAGAATTAACTTCATTAATGATCTCTGCATCCTTAGGTGCGGTGATCTGAGCACCATCCTCCCAGTAAACCTTGTAGCCGTTGTACTCAGAAGGATTGTGGCTGGCTGTGATAACGATACCTGCGATACATCCGAGCTCTCTTAATGCAAATGAAAGCTCAGGAGTGGGACGAAGTGAATCAAAGAGATATGTCTTGATACCGTTTGCGTTAAGGCATAAAGCAGCCTCCTCGCTGAACTCTACAGACATATGTCTTGAATCATAGGCGATAGCAACACCCTTTTGCTGTCCACCCTCACGTATGATGACATTTGCCAGACCCTGTGAAGCCTTTCTTACGGTGTAGATGTTCATCCTGTTTGTACCGGCACCAATAACTCCTCTAAGTCCTGCGGTACCAAACTCAAGGCTCCTGTAAAAGCGGTCCTTTATCTCTTCCTCGTTGCCGGCGATGGACTCAAGCTCCTTCTTGGTCTTTTCGTCAAAGGCGTCAGATGACATCCACAGGCAGTACTCCTGCATATAATCTTTATTATCCATAATAAACCTCCGAAATACATAAATACTATGTTACATAATACTACTTTTTAAAGGTTTTAGCAACATTTTTTTATTTCTTGCTTTTTTGGTTTTCATGTGCTATAATAATTTAGTTAATGGAAGTAACTATAAGTCACAAACAGTAAAAATGTGCTTTTTCTGGCAATTTACATATGCGACCGAGAGGATATACAGAATATGGCAACAGTTGACATAAAATATATCAATCCCTTTGTCAAAGCCACGATAACAGTCATGGAGATGCTGGGTATGATCGGAGGAAAGCTCGGGAAACCGTCCCTTTCCGACATGAAGTTCCCGGACAATGCTTTCCTGATACAGGTTGGCGTGACAGGAGGGATGAAAGGGCAGGTCATCATAGGCTTTACCGAGCAGAAAGCAAAGGACACAGCCAGCGTTATGATGATGGGTATGCCCGTAAACGAACTAGATGCAATGGCCAGTTCCGCTTTAGGCGAGCTTGGGAATATGATAATGGGAAATACATCAACCATTTTTTCTACTATGAATATTGTGTTTGATATTACCCCTCCGTTATCCATGCACGGCTACGATTTAAAGCTCCAGGCTGAAACTACGGCTATAAAGATACCGATAATCATCAACGATGATGAGCATCTGTCTATTTACGTATGCCTGAACGAGGCATGATATAATATGATATGACAAAGCCCGAAAGCGGGTGTTTCCGCTTTCGGGCTATTTTTCTACTTGTATAGGATAAGGAACAGTATGGTTCCGATAAGTCCCAGCATCAGCCAGATGATACTATAGGAAATGGTTGCTTCTATAATCCTTAATGCCCTGTCTCCGGCATCAAAACGCGCATAGAGCTTTTCCATTATAGGGCTGGGCTTGTTTTCCTGCAGTTCCTTAAAGAATATCTTCTTTACTGAGTATATGATGGCCTCTCCAAAGGATGAGGCTATGAAACCGATACCCTTACCTAAGTACATCAAACCACTCCAGATAATCTCCGTAAGCTTTATCAAGCCCTGATATATCCCCGCAAACAGTCCCGGCAGGAGTTTCAGCAGTACCGGACGGTAGATAAGCTCTTCCAGATCAAGTGCCTTAGGCCACCTGTCCACATAAACCTTTCTGCCATTTACTTCCTTCATAAGACACTTTCTGATAAAGAGATATACCAAAAGACCTATTGTAAGTGATATCGCAAAACCCTTCAGGTTCTCCAGTGAAAAGATCTCGATGTGCTCTATCTCGGGAGCATGCGTTATGTCACTCATGTAAACACTTAAGTGGTCAATGTATATCGAAGTAAATACGCCGCAGACCACTATTACGCCTGCCGGGATGATGAGAGCTATCTTGGACAGAAGGCTAATGCTCCACTTCTTATCAAAGGTGTCCTGCTTTGCCGATACAGGTACGACATTGGGTTTTTCCACAAATACCGCTATGAAGAGCTTTATCATATATCCGATGGTCATACCGCCGCTTAGCAGAAACAGGTATTCAACAGCCTTTACAGCTGTATGTGCTCCGCCTGTGAGCTCATGTGCATACTCGACTATACCCTCATGTATCAGAGTTTTACTGATATATCCCGAAAACAGAGGCACGCCCATGATGCCGAGTGCACCTATGGCAAATATTACTTTCAGGAAATTGTTCTTTCTGCCAAAGCCCCTGATGTCATTGAGGTCCAATTTATGCAGCTTCATATATACTGCTCCGGCACACATAAAGAGCACAAGCTTAAACAGCGAGTGATTTACCATATATAACACTGTGCCCGCAGCCGCCAGGCTTGTTTCCTCTCCAAGTAAAACCGAAACAGCACACCCAGTCAGTATAAACCCGATCTGGGACATTGATGAACAGGCGAGGGTACGCTTCAGATCTATAGAGAATACCGCAAGGACCGCTCCGGTAAACATGGTTATGACACCAAGTACCAATATCAGCACGCCCCATGTCTTATTTCCGCTGAAAATCTCAAAACAGAGGATCAGCACGCCATATACTCCGGACTTTGTAAGCACGCCCGAAAGCAATGCCGAGGCAGGTGCCGGTGCAACCGGATGAGCCTTTGGCAGCCAGATGTGAAGCGGAAACATACCCGCCTTTGCTCCGAATCCGAAAAGGATCATAATGCCCGCTGCAAAAAGGTAACCGATATCCTCTCCATTCTGAAAATGAGGTGTTGCTGCCACGCATATCTCGGAGATCATCACGGTTCCCAGCTTAAAGTACAACATCATAATGCCCATGAGCATCACCAGACCGCCTATGACCGCTACGGCAAGATAAGTGCCTGCAGCTTTCATAGCTCCCGGCTTTTCGTCATGCGCTACCCAGGTATATGAGGTAAATGACATGATCTCAAAGAACACGAATGCCGTATATAAGTCTCCCGACATAAATACGCCCAAAGTAGCCCCCAAGGTCATCAGGAAGAAGAAATAATAACGGTTCCTGTTCCTATAATGGGCAAAGTACTCCTTTGAGAACAGCGCTGTCATAGACCACATAAGAAGCGCTACTCCGGCATATACAGTCCTAAAACCTCCGAAATGAAGGTTCAGCCCAAGTCCGCAGATTTTATCAATATGCAGGCTGCTTCCCTGCTTTTCCGTGGAAAAAATAGCAAATACATAGAGCATTATCTCCAGCAGCATTGAAGCAATTACCAGGACATTCCTTAAGTCCTTCCTTGCCTTTGCTTCCTTTTCTGTCTCAGTACTGCCTTCCACTCCAAACGGAACCTTCCGCCACCCTGCAAGATAGCATATAACGGCGGCCGCGAACGGCCAGAGTATTAAATTTATCAGTAAAATGTTGCCTTCCATTGTATACTTCCGATCTATGAAACATAAGTTTTTTTTATTGCATGCTCAGTTTTACTTTTGCAATCTTCGCATAAAATGAAATTCCGTATATCAACTGTTCTTCATACCCTTCCGGGAGAAGCTTGTCATAGCCATTCGTGAAAATCTGATTCAGTGCTTCATCACAATCCGCATCAAGGTCTGTCTGTTTATCAGATCTCTTAAACTCCAGAAGAATCGCTCTTCTATTTGCTCTGTCCTTGACGCGAAGATCAAGCCTTCCAAGCCCAGCTTCATCGTTAGAATCCGGACTGTAACCATTTGCCGTAAAGATCCCGTTCAGCATCCCATGGTAGTAGTTCTCTGCGTAGTCATGGTAACTGATGGAGTTCCACAAGATCTTTGTAAGCTTTTCAGAGGCTGTTTTCTCATCCCGATTCCACATTGCTGCAATGAAAGCATCTACATCACTTGTATCAATGATTCTTTCAAATCGCGCAACAACTGCTTTTTCAAACAGATCTGCTATTTCGGCATTAGGGATCCGAAGCTTTACCTTTCCTCTTGAGATTGACTTATCAGCCTTTGACACATAACCCGTCATCAGCAGTACGCTCCAAAGGTTTCTCTCTGAATCTCCTATCTTATCGTAGGTTAGCTCCTCACAGATTTCCTCGGTAACAGTTCCTCCGTTCAAAAGAATTTCAAACTTCTCGGATGCATCTATCTTCCTATGGTTTACGAACTCATCCAAAATGACATTCGAGCTTGTGTTAGCCCAGAAATTTTGTGGCTCTGCGCCTTCTCCATCAAGGACACTGGATATATAGCTGACCACATCCCATGGACAGAACACTTCCGTGTTTCCGAAGATGTAACCATCATACCATTCCCTAACCAGTTCCATCTTATCATACATCCCGAATGCTTTAAGCATTTCTTCTACTTCATCCTGCGTAAAACCAAACGACTCACTAAACTTCTGATTCGTTACAGAATAACAAGCGAAATTGTTCACACCTGTGAAGATACTTTCCTTCGAGATGCGAAGACATCCGGTGATCACAGCAAATTTAAGATACTCATTTGTTTTCAGTGAAATGCTTAGAAGCCCACGAACAACATCCAGCATCTGTCTGTAAAACTCTTTGTTCTTCGTTTCTTGTGCCTTAGCCAACGGTACATCGTACTCATCTATCAAAAGGATGACAGGCTTGTCATAAACCGCCGTCATCATGCGCATAATAGTTTGGAGTGAGCTCTTGATCTCAGCCAGAGATGCATTTTTGTTTTTTAGCTTCATAAAGGTATCCCGGTCTGTAGGATCAACCTTATCATTCCACTCATTGTCCAACAAATACGAATGCTTAATGCATACGCTTGAAATCCGATCTTGCAGCATTTCGAAAGTTGAATCAAAGTCCAGTCCTTCTACATCTTTCAATGTAAAAAACAGTACAGGATACTGATTCATCCATTCTTTACAAAACTCAGGATATTTTTTCAGTATATCCAAATCTCTAAAGACATCTTTGCTGTCACGGCGAACATCGAAGAAGCTCTCCATCATGCTCATCATGAGGGTCTTGCCAAACCTTCTTGGTCTGGTAAAGAGTGTTACTTTCTTCCTGGTCCCTGTAACCAGATCGTAGATCAGGTCCGTTTTATCTACATAGTAGCCATCTTCTTTAATGAACTCATCAAAGATTTCATTTCCGACTACAACCATCTTGCCCATCTAACTGCCTCCTTTCAGAAGCTTTCTTTCCTGAATGGTACAACCATCCCCAGTTTAAGTTTAGGTTAACACTTTCGCCTTGAATTGTCAAGGACTGCGTTTACTATGACTCACAAAAACAGGGGTTGACAACATATTTTTTGTAAAAGAGAATGCCAGGCATATATAATGCCTGGCACTCTCTTTGATTTAATTCCAATAAGTTATGTTAGAATTTGAATTATAGTAAGGACAATCCGTTAGTTCATGGTAAAAGACACCATAATAACCCCATTTTGAAACAACAAACGATTTTTGAATAAATGTATTATAATACGAATAATTTGCAGAGTGTCCCGCAAATCCACCTGCGTTTCTATACACCACTTTTAACGCTAAAGATGGAGTAGTCACAGGATCGTAACTGCCATCTGTCAAATATGGATTTATTTTATCACCCGATATCCAGTATTCATTTGAAGTACTCTGCGAATACCACGCATACGAATGACAATTATATGATGGACTTATAGGATCGATCAAAATCGCTGTCTCATATGTTGAACAGAAATTATTATTGATCACACTAGCTTGTCCTGAATATACTCCATGATCAAGCCAGGTATACCCTTTTACTGCTTCTACAAAAGATCCATTCGGTGTAGTAATATCCGTAGTTGTAAGCACTCCCGACCGGGTTACTTCCTTCCCTTTTTCCGTTATAATTCTCAAGAGTGTAAATACATTGCACTTATCGATGAAAACCTTAGTATAGATGAGAATATCATAAATCTTTTTTTTACTAAAGAAGGATACCTTTATGAAGAAACTGATAATCTTTTAACTCAGGAATTTCGCGAGGTTGATACATATAGCAGGATAATCGAAACCATCAGTCTTGGAGCAAATCAGGTTACAGAAATTGCAGACAAAACCGGTGTAGCTACGCAAAATATTTCGTACTTTTTAAGAAGCCTGCTCGAAACAGGTATTATCAAAAAAAAGTCAGCGATAACGGAGGAACATAACAAAAAGAAGATAATCTATGTATTAAATGACGAAATGCTTAGTTTCTGGTATAGATTTATCCCTGATGCCATTGAAACTATTGAAGCCGGCAATGGAGAAAAGTACTATTACCGTAATGT
>JAFYYN010000092.1 GCA_017557525.1 Lachnospiraceae bacterium | reverse complement strand
AGCTACTAGCATCTATTTTACATCAATTCATCAGAAAAAGCGACCTTTTTACATCAATTTTTATGTTATGATATCGATATACGGTGTTGACCTGGAATTTAATCTGACAAACTAGAATTCACCTTGACATTTGACCTTTTTTGACCATTTTTGACGGGATTATATATATGGATAACAACATTACAGAATACAAAATGAAAATAATAAAGAGCAACCGCAGGACCATGTCAGCTACGATAAAGGATGGCATTGTGGTCGTAAGGGCTCCTTTGCGTATTGCTGATAAAGAGATAATGAGATTTTTGCAGGAGCATGAAAGCTGGATCTTAAAAAATCTTGCAAAATATCAGGAAATGGAAAAGCAGATGGGTGAGCCACTTAAACTGGAGGAAATAAAGGAGCTTGCGGAGAAAGCTCTAAAAGAGATACCGCCCATCGTAAAATATTATGCGGAAATAATAGGTGTTTCCTACGGGAGGATAACAGTAAGAAACCAGACAACAAAATGGGGGAGCTGTACAGCAAAAGGCAATCTCAATTTTAACTGCCTCCTGATGCTTGCTCCCCGGGAAGTGCTGGAAAGTGTAATTGTTCACGAGCTCTGTCACAGAAAATATATGGATCATTCCAAAAGATTCTATGACGAGATCTTAAAGGTATTTCCTGATTATCATAAATGGGACAAATGGTTAAAGGATAACGGAGGTATACTCATAAACCGTATGAGAAGAGGCTTATCCTGAAGTCTTTTTCCTTACCTTAAAGGTTTTCAAGGCTTCCCGGCCCTCAGGGGTTACGGGCTTTATCCATTTGCCGCTAAAAAGATGGATCTGCATTAGTATATATCTTATAGGCTCGTCTATGTAGCAGCAGATAAATACTACAAAAGTGGGTGCTCCGAGTACCATGCCTGTTACCCATACCGAGGGTACAACAACTATCCACATAAAGATGATCTCGAGTACGGTGCCGTAAACCGCATCTCCGGCGGATCTGTAGGTATCGTTCTGGGTCCAGTTGCCCATACGGATGATGGCAAAGAGTGAATATATGACAATAAATTCTGTACCTATCTTAAAGCTTTCGCCCTCGAGATTAGCCAGTGTTAGTATCGGAGAATGCAGAAGTATCAGCAGGACTCCGACTATTGCTATAAAGCCCTGACAGAGGTAAACTATTCTCCAGGCACGCTTATAGGCTGTATCGAGATTGCCTGCGCCGACTTCCTTTCCTACAAGGATGGAGGAAGCATTGGAGAAACCTGCGAAGAAACCGATGACAAGGCCCTCGATGGTCCTGAACAGTGCAAGGGCTGCTATGGCGTCCTCGGTCTGGCGGCCCATGACTATATTTATCATCATATTTCCCAGACCGATCAGAACTTCATTCATTATAATAGGAAAGCTTTTTTGCAGATATTCCTTTGTAAGTCCTTTACGCCCCTTGAAATGCTTTTTTATGGCAAACAGGAAGGGGTGTTTATTTTTCTTTGCGAGTATCAGGATGACTAAAATATTGCAGGCCTGTGCTATAAGAGTTGCAAGAGCGGCACCCCTTACGCCCATTTCGGGAAGACCGAGCTTTCCGAATATAAGTACCCAGTTTAAGAAAATGTTAATTATAACGGATGCTATTGAGCCGTAGAGCGGGATGCGTACACGTTCGGTGCATCTAAGCAGCACCGCCATGGCCATGGAGAATACCATGAGTATATATGAAAAGCCGACTATACGGAGGTATTCCACGCCGATCTTCTGGATATCGGGTTTGTCGGTGTACAGGCGCATGACGCTTTCGGGGAAGAGCACCGCCATCCCGCAGAAGATAGCAGCAACTATCATCATGCAGGTAAGGGTCAGTCCGTAGGCCCTGTTTACGCCGTCTTCATCCTTTGCTCCCCAGAACTGTGAGATAAAGAGCATTCCTCCGCCAACAAAGCCCCAGTAGCCTGCAAACATCAGCGAGGAGAACTGGGCACAAAGCCCTACTGCACCTAACTCATTCTGCCCGATGGAGGATATCATCATTGTATCAACCATGGAGCCCGTAGTGGTGAGCAGGTTTTGCAGTGCAACAGGTACTGCGATCACGCATATTCTTTTTATAAAGGTTTTCCAGTCAAATTTTTCTTTCATTTCTTTCTTCATTTTATCGTATGGTATATTTTTACAGCTTTTCATATATATTAACCTTGAAAATGGGGTTTGTAAATAGTCTTTTATGCTAAAAAAAGAGATTATATTGCCAGAAAACAGATTATATTGTTCAGTTTAAAAGAAAATAATTTTTTTATGTTGCAATCTTAATTTTATGGTGATAAAGTAATCTCGAAGGAGGGTGTTTATGAATACTATAGATTACGACAAACTAACGGAATATCTTGACTCGATAGTTGGATTTGGGGTACCTTCGGTGGACCTTATAGTATATGAAGATCACAAGCAGCTTTACCGTCATATGGCTGGTACTGTTGACACGGGAAAAAAGCAGAAGGTTGCTGCTGACCAGAGATACCTGATGTTTTCGATAACTAAGGTGCAGACCATGACTGCTGTTATGCAGCTGGTCGAGCAGGGAAAGCTTTCTTTAGAGGATGAGGTTGGTAAATATCTTCCTGCTTATAAAGAAGTTAGTGTCCTGGGAGAGAGCAAAAAGTATCCGATCCTTATGAAGCATCTTGTATCCATGCAGTCAGGGCTTGATTATGATCTTGGCCGCCCCGGGATACTGAGAGTTTTAAAGGAAAAGGGGGATGCGGCAACTACAAGGGAGCTTGTGGATTCATTTGTTGAAAGTCCTCTGAAATTTATACCTGGCACACATTATGAGTACAGCTTAAGCCATGATGTGGCAGCAGCTGTTATAGAGGTGGTTTCAGGAATGAAGTTTTCCGAGTATCTTAAGAAAAACATCTGGGAGCCGCTTAAGATGACGGATACATTTTTCGCAAAGCCCATGAATGACGGTCTTGAGAGACTTGCAGCACAGTATACATGTATTGATAATGAGAAATATGTACCCATGGAGTACAGCTGTAACTACCAGCTGTCCGAGAGCTATGAGAGCGGCGGTGCGGGACTCGTCAGCTGTACTATGGATTATGCTAAACTGGCTGATACGCTTGCCTGTGGCGGTATATCGATGGACGGTGTGAGGATACTTAAGCCCGAGACAGTTGAAAAAATAAAGGAAAATCTTTTGAGTGATGCATCAATGGATGATCTGCACAACAAAATGGGCAGATGGGGCTGCGGCTACGGAGTAGGCATGGTAGTGCTGCTTGACCCTGAGAGCATCGGTTCACCTGCACCCAAGGGTGTTTTCGGATGGGACGGCGCAGCCGGCAGCTGTATCACAATGGATACAGGATCAAAGAGAAGCTTTGTCTATACCCAGCATGTAAGAAACATGGGCAGGGTATACGGTGAGGTTCATCCGAAGCTCAGAGATATGATTTTTGGTTAAAATTGTTAACAAATAATTCATTTGAAAATATGTATGTTTAATGTTAAAATATACATTAGAGCATTTAAAAAATTTAAATAAATGAAAGGATTCCAAAGCTATGAAGTACGGTTTTTTTGACGATGCAAACAGAGAGTATTGCATCACAACTCCCTTTACTCCGCTTCCCTGGATCAACTACCTCGGAAATGACGGATTCTTCGGACTTATTTCCAATACTGCCGGAGGCTACTGCTTCTATCGCGATGCCAAGCTGAGACGTATCACCCGTTATCGTTATAACAATGTTCCTAATGATATCGGAGGCAGACTTTACTATATCAAGGATGGAAATACCGTATGGAGCCCCGCTTACCGTCCTGCAGAGACAAAGCTTGACAGCTATGAGTGCAGACATGGTATGGGCTATACTTCATTCAACAGCACCAAGGATGGTGTTAACGCAAAGCTTACTTTCTTTGTTCCGTTAGGAGATGCATGTGAGCTTCATCGTTTAGAGGTTACAAATAATTCCAATGAGACCAAGGAGCTTACTCTTTACAGCGGTATCGAGTGGTGCTTATGGAATGCGGTTGATGATTCACAGAATTATCAGAGAAACTTAAGCATTGGCGAGCTCGAGGTTATCGGCAGCACCATCTATCATAAGACAGAGTTCCGTGAGAGACGTAATCATTATGCATTCTTTACTGTAAATACTGAGGTTGACGGCTTTGATACAGACCGTGACGTATTCTTAGGTGCAGGACGCGCATGGAACAACCCTGTACAGGTAGAAGAGGGCAAGAGCGGAAATACCGTAGCAAGCGGATGGTATCCTATCGCAAGCCATTCTATCAAGGTTAAGCTTGCTCCCGGCGAGAAGAAGTCCTATGTATTCCAGTTAGGATACATTGAGGTACCTAGGGACCAGAAGTGGGAGTCTAAGGGCATCATCAACAAGAAGCCTGCTGTTGAGCTTATCAATAAGTATAATTCTGATGCAGCTTTTGAGGCAGCTTTCGCAGCACTTAAGAAGTACTGGGATGACCTGCTTTCAATCTATCATGTAGAGTCAAAGGATGAGAAGGTTAACCGTATGGTTAATATCTGGCATCAGTACCAGGTAATGGTTACCTTTAATATGAGCCGTTCTGCTTCATACTGGGAGACCGGTATCGGACGTGGTATGGGCTTCAGAGATTCCTGTCAGGATCTGCTCGGATTTATGCATCTTATCCCTGAGAGAGCACGCGACAGGATCATCGATATAGCTTCAATCCAGTTTGAAAACGGTTCAACATATCATCAGTACCAGCCTCTTACAAAGCGTGGCAATGCGGATATCGGCGGCGGCTTTAACGATGACCCGCTCTGGCTTGTAGCTTGTACCGCTGCTTACATCCGTGAGACTGGCGATACCACAATACTTGATCATCCTACTCCTTTCAACAATGTTGAGGGCAGTGAGAAGCCTCTTATGGAGCATCTCCGCAGGAGTATCAATTTCACTATCAATAATAAGGGACCTCACGGTCTTCCCCTTATCGGACGTGCTGACTGGAATGACTGTCTGAACCTTAACTGCTTCTCAGAGGAGCCCGGTGAGTCCTTCCAGACCTTCGGACCTTCAGAGGGACCTGTTGCAGAGTCTGTATTTATCGCAGGTATGTTCGTTAAGTACGGCAAGGAATATGCTGATATCTGTGATTATGTAGGACTTGCTGACGAGGCTAAGACTATCAGAGCTGAGGTAGACAAGGTTAAGGCTGCTACCGAGGAATTTGGCTGGGACGGCGAGTGGTTCCTGCGTGCATATGATGCATACGGAAACAAGGTTGGTTCTGACAGCTGTGAAGAAGGCAAGATCTTTATCGAGCCTCAGGGCTTCTGTACAATGGCCGGCATCGGTCAGGAGAAGGGCTATGGCGCAAAGGCTCTTGACTCAGTATATAAGCATCTGGTAAATGATTACGGTATTGAGATTTTGGCACCCTGCTATACAACATACCATGTTGAGCTTGGCGAGATCTCTTCATATCCGCCCGGATATAAGGAGAATGGTGCTATATTTACCCATAACAATCCCTGGTGTTCAGTGGCTGCTACAGTTATCGGCGATGCTGAGAAGGCGTTCGATATCTATAAGAGAAGCTGTCCTGCATTCTTAGAGGATGTTAGTGAGATTCACCGTACCGAGCCTTATGTATACAGCCAGATGATCGCAGGACGTGCTGCAGTTCATTACGGCGAGGCTAAGAACTCATTCCTTACAGGTACTGCTGCATGGGTAGTAGTCGACATTACCCAGGCTATCCTTGGTGTACAGCCCACATTACAGGGTCTGGCTATCAAGCCCTGTGTTACAAAGGACTTTGGCAGCTATAATGTTGTACGTAAGTACCGCGGAGCTAAGTATGATATAAGTGTCATCCAGGATGGCAGTGGCAAGGGTCTTGTAGTTGACGGTGCAGCTGTAGAAGGAAATCTTGTACCTGCAGTTGAGGGTAAGAAGGAATATAAGGTTGAGTACTATATCTGATCGTAGACTTAAAACCTGATACAAATTAAATGATGATAGAGGGACGTTCCCAAAGTACCTGATATATGGTACGCGGTCCGTCCCTCTTTTATGTTTCTTAAAATTTTATTTGACATAAATGCCGCATAGAAGTAAAATAACAGAATAGGCTTTTGGGTAAAGGAGGAGAAAGTGTTATGTTCTGTGTGAAGTGTGGAAGCAAGATACCTGACGGTAGCGTGTTCTGTACATCCTGCGGTGCAAAGCTTACCGAAAATAAAGGTGTATTTACTCAAAATGATGCGCAGGCAGAGTTAAACAAAGCTAATGAGGCAGCTGCAAGCGTTGTGGAGGCTGCCAATGCAGACGCTGAAAAGACGGCAAGAGAGTTTGCCAAGATGACTCAGCGATATGACGAAAAGGTTAAAGAATCAGGGGAAGCTGAAAAGGCAACTGAGGCGGTGATCAGTGATATCACAGAGACCGCGGAAGAGGCTCAGGAGGCAGTAACGGATGCGGTTAATCTGCCGGTTCCTTCTGAGGAGTCTGTGCCGGTTGAAGAGGCAGCAGAAAATACAGAGGTTGTTTCAGATACAGAAAATGCTCTTGCAGTAACAGAGGGTACCGAAGAGAAGGTACCTGCAGTTTCTGATGAGAATACCACGCCGGTTTCTGTGGCAGATAATCAGAATAATGAAAGACAGCAGACTGCAAGGGAACAGAGAAACTCCGATGAGATTAAGATGGGCAAAAAGGTACCGGTAGGACTGCTGATAGTTGCTTCGGTGGGTCTGATAGTACTGGTCGTTGCTCTTGTTTTCCTTATTTCAGGGTCGGCAAGGGATTCTCTAAAGAGAGTATTTATGTCCGATGAGAAATATTTTAAGTCGGTTGAGAAAAATGCTATCTGTGAGCTGGTAGAAGATTTAAGTATCGCATATGAAGATGATTTTGTAGAGCTCTTTGATTTTATGAAATCAAAGTATACTTTAGATGTTGATATTGATGTTAAAGATGAGGCTGAGGATTTTCTCGAGGCTATCTATAAGAAAAACAGGGATGTTGACTTAAGCTGGATAAAGAGTGCTAGTGCCGAAGGCTATTTCCAGATGAAGGATAAGAATTTCCAGTTGACAGGTGAGGCTGTTGTTAATAAGAAGGATCTCTTTGACTTTGATATGATAGGTAACCTTAACGAGAGCAAAATGTATCTTGGTATACCGATCTTAAACAAGGAATATGCCAAGTATGATTTCTCTGATAAGTTTGATCTTGAAACCATGGACTTTGGTTCGATCGGAGGAGTTAATTTCCAGACTCTTATCTCTTCAACAGCTTTCAGGGATGCTCTGCCTTCCAAAAAGGAACTTAACAGGATCATCTCAAAGTATGTTGACATTGCTCTTGAAAAGATCGACAGGATAAAGTTCTACGAGGATCAGGCTTTAGAGGCAGCAAGCGTTAAGGACAGATATCTCATGATATCGGCAGAGCTTGACGAGGAAAAGCAGCCGGAGATTATTGATGCTATCCTTAAGGAACTTTCCAAGGATGATGATGTGCTTGCAATAATCAATAAGATTGAAAAGACAGGCGTGTTTGGTGACAAGGTAAGTGCGGATGCTTTCCTTGACTGGATTGAAAAGCAGCAGGATGAGGTTTATAAAAAGGAATATCCTTTCAGGACTTTAAATATCTGGGTTAATAACTCAGGCTCTGTTGTAGGTCAGCAGATAATCGAAGATAACGGTACCGGATATACCTATAAATATGTAATTAACGGTGGCAATTTTGGCTTTGAGGCATACAGCACCAAGAAAAACAAGGTGCTTACCAATGTCAGGGCTTCAGGAACCGTCAGCGGTAATTCCGTTACAGGAAATCTTAAGTATTATACCAACAGCGGCGTAGAGAAGTTTTCAATAGATTTCAGTGACATCGATGTTATCGATCTGTTACGCGGAAATCCTACAGGTACAATACTTATTGATATTTATGATCTTACCGGAGACAAGCAGTTTAAGGGACTTAAGTGTACGGTGACATTTGACCTTTCACACAGCAAGTCTACAGCAAAGGCACTTTTCTCCGATGCAGGAAAGACTATCATCGAGGCAGATATCACTCTTAAGAAATCATCTGCAGGCACTGTTAAGGAGCCTTCAAAGATCTTAGAGGTTGATAAGAATAACGGCTTAAGCGCATGGGTTAAGAATTTTGACTGGAGTACCGTGCTTAAGAATGCCGACAAGATGAATATGCCTTCAAGATATACCAGACAGCTTGAAAAGTGGTCGGAGATGGATGCAGAATCGCTGTTTGACTCTGTTAGCGAGACATTTCTTCCGATTAAAAACTGGATCGGAAAGCTTTCGATAGGGGATTATTCATTAAATAAGCTCGGTCTGTCAGGTTATGGTCTGGGGGATCTGTTTAAATAATTTTGGTTTTTGATTGGAGTTACTTTAATGTTTGTGTTTTTTAAGAGAAAAGCGGCTGTTTTGTTAAGCCTCTTTCTGATAGTTTGTTTATTACCCGGGTCGGTTGCTAGGGCGGATGAGGCAACGGGTACGCATGTTGATGAATATTCGATGCAGTATCTTGAGATCACGGTGCCCGATACTTATGTAAAGCTTACTCAGTCGCTTAGGGACGGAGACGCCTCATGGGAGAAGGCACATATTGATAACCCGTCACAGACTAAGGATGAATACAAGACCTTAAATCTTGTGGCTGCATATTTTGATCCGGATTCAAATTCTACGATCAATTTTATCAGTAAATCGTCATCTGCATTTAATATCTTTGATATTTCAAAGTACAGTGATGATGAAATGATAGAATTTGCCAAGACCATAGTTCCCCAGGATACAACGCTTTCATCCGAGGTTGGCGTCTATAAGCATCCTCAGATGAATATGTTTAAGATTGAATGTACCTTTACGGGGGACAATGAGGATAAGGAGCTTATCTACGGCACGATCATTAACGGTACTCTGATACAGTTCAGTACCGATACAAAGCATATCGGCAGCATGACCTTAAATGCTGAGCTGCTTGAAAAGTTTGTATCCAATGTCCATATGACCAGGATCATGACCTATGAAGAGTATCAGGAGAACCAGAAAAAGGGCCTGCTTACAATAGGAGCTTTCTTTGGTGCGGGCATCCTGCTGATGCTCATACTTCTCTTTATCAGCAAGTACCGTCAGAAGCAGAAAAAGAAAAGAGTAAAGGCTGTTTCCGAGGATCTGCTGGCATTCAGGAAAAAGAAACAGGCAGGGGAAGTCAATATATCCGAGCCGGTATTTGAGGTTGAGACAGTTTATGATAAAAAGCTGCTGGAGACTTATACCACTTATAATTCCTGGCTCAGAAACATTAAGCGTGATCTTGTTTTAGCTGCTATTTATCTGCTTATTGTAGGATATGCGGTTTATCTTGGCAGCAAGGTTGTACTGATACTTGGTGTTGCAGCGGCAGTTGTTATCATTTATCTGCGTTACAGCGGCGCCGAGAAATATCTTGATAACCTGATCAAGCGTTATGACCTTAAGAAAAAGAAGAGCCTTACAGCTACCTTTAAGTTTTATGATGAGTTTTTCACATTATCAGGGATAGATTCTATTTCGGAATACATTTACAGACAGATATTCAGGGTATGCAATTATCAGGGATACATGCTGCTTTATATTTCTGAAGAGAATGCGCTGGTAATAGATATAGAGAAGGTGCCTGAGGATAAGAGGATCGATTTTGTCAGGTTTATAATGGAAAAATCAAGGGTTGATTGAAAAATTTTTTATATATTTGAGAGGAAAAAGAAATGCAACAGTCAAGAACACACAATTGTAACGAGCTTCGCATTGGCGATGTCGGAAGCAAGGTTACCTTATGCGGATGGTATGAGAACATGCGTAAGGTCAGCAAGACTCTGGGTTTCCTTATCTTAAGGGACTTTTACGGTACTACCCAGATTGTTATTGAGACCGAGGATATGATGAATATCATCGACGGCATCAACAACGAGTCCACTATTTCTGTAACAGGTACCGTTAGAGAGAGAAGCAGCAAGAATGCTAATCTGCCTACAGGCGATATCGAGGTTGTTCCCGAGAAGATCGAGATACTTGGAAAATGTATCTATAATGAGCTTCCGTTTGAGATCAACAGATCTAAAGAGGCTGATGAAAATACAAGGCTTAAGTACAGGTTCCTTGACCTCCGTAATCCCGAGGTTAAGAGCAAGATCGTTTTAAGAAGCAAGGTTGTGGCTGATCTAAGAAAGGCTATGACAGAAGAGGGCTTTTTAGAGATCACTACTCCCATACTTACTGCTTCTTCACCCGAGGGCGCTAGAGACTATATTGTTCCTTCACGTAAGTTCCCCGGAAAGTTTTATGCTCTGCCTCAGGCTCCCCAGCAGTTTAAGCAGCTGCTCATGACCTCCGGCTTTGACAGATATTTCCAGGTTGCTCCCTGCTTTAGAGATGAGGATGCACGTGGAGACAGGACTCCCGGCGAGTTTTATCAGCTGGATATGGAGATGGCTTTTGCTACACAGGATGATGTACTTGGCGTGCTCGAGAGAGTTATAGTTCCTGTTTTTGAAAAATATGGTATTTACAAGAGAGTTGCTCAGGCACCTTTTAAGAGGATACCTTACCGTGAGGCTATGGAGAAATACGGTACCGATAAGCCTGACCTGCGTATAGATCTTGAGCTGCAGGATGCTTCAGTACTGCAGGATATTGGTTTTGATCCTTTTAAGGATAAGAAGATAAAGGCTGTAAAGGTTTCTAATTTCACAGCCACAAGAAAGCAGATCGATCAGCTGATCGCGGATGTTGAGGTACAGACTGCTCAGAAGACCTACTGGTTCAGACTTGATGAACAGGGTGAGATTGTTGGCGGTATTGCCAAGTTTGTACAGCCTGTTAAGGAAAAGGTTGTTGAGGCTTTAGGACTTAAGGCGGGAGATTTCGTAGGTATTGCTGCATGTGAAAAGCTTGACGCGGCTCAGAAGACAGCAGGCGTTATGCGTTCTAAGTTAGGTGTGCTCTGTCCTGAACATATGGACAAGGAACAGTACCAGTTATGCTGGATCGTTGATTTCCCTATGTATGAGATCGGTGAGGAGTCAGGCGAGCTTGAGTTCTGTCATAATCCTTTCTCAATGCCTAACGGCGGTCTTGAAATCTTGGAGAAGGCTGAGAGGGGAGAGGTTGATCCGCTTACCATCAATGCTTTCCAGTACGATCTGGTTATCAACGGTTATGAGTCGGCTTCAGGTGCTGTTAGAAATCATAATCCCGAGATCATGATCAAGGCGTTTAACCTTGTAAGGCTTGGTGAGGAAGAGGTTAAGGCTAAGTTCCCGGCTATGTACAATGCTTTCTGTTACGGTGCTCCGCCTCATGCAGGTGCAGCTCCCGGAGTTGACAGAATGATCATGCTGCTGACCGGTGAAGAGTCGATCCGTGAGGTTATCACCTTCCCTATGAACGGTAAGGCACAGGATATGATGTGCGGCGCTCCGAGCGAGGTTACCGAGAAGCAGCTTAAAGAGGTGCATATCAGGATCGCTGAAGAGGATCTGAAGGCAACCGAGTAAAGTACTGAATATATAATAAGTTTGGGCTCTGTCCGGGCGGCATCCCGAGACAAATTGCAGGCACATGTCCGTCGGACAAATGCAATTTCTCTCGGGAGCATGCCCGTCACGAGCCCTTGTTTTATTATAAGAAAATGATTAATGGATTTTCAATTTATAGATATGTAAATATTTGATATGTAGTCTTGATTTGATATTCCGTATCCCTCAAAATGCCCCTCGGATCCGAGTTTGTCCGGTACTAACTCAACTTCTCCGTATACGTTAAACACCTTGTCAGCTCTTTCATAATCCTTGGCGGGATAGAGGTCGGCTTCAGGAGCTGAAGCAGTGGGTACCATGCAGGGGTCGATGTTTCCGAAGAAATACTCTTGAAGATTTAAACCTTCTGATGATGTAATCTGTTCGGAGGTTGTGGATTTCAGATCAGTATCAGTACATGAGCAGGGACAGGTAAGTTTTAGGTCATATGACTCTACGCCAAATTTGCAGTCCACATATATCCAGCCGTAAGGCAGGAGATGGACCATGGCCCAGTCGTGGTTAGTTGCTGCATATTGTATATTTGTATCGCTGTCAGGGCAAACAATTTCAGAGGTAGCCCAGCCACCCTGCCATCTTGCGGGGATGCCGCACCTACGGCACATGGATACAAAGGCTATGTTATGGTCATTACGGCCCAGTTTATTAAATTGTTCTGTTATAAAACGGTATATGCTATATGCCATGGTACCGTTTTTTTGCTGTTTTAAATCTGATTGACTGATTTTTTCTATAAAAGACTTATACTCGGGCTTGAATCTGATGCCTCTGTCCTCGATAACGTCGAGTATGCTTACTGCGTCTGCAGGTAAAGCGGTATATGATTCACAGCCGCAATGATGTGAACTGCTAAAACGCTTGATTTCTTCCTCGGAGAAGTCCTTTTGCTCGGTTGAATCGATAAGAGCGAGGTCGGGCTTTATGTATTTATGGGTGGAAGTGAAGGCATATTTTACTGAAAATGGGGTATTTTCTGTAAGGCGTTCATTGAAATATACGCTTCTCTGTGGGTAGTCCTCTACCGAAGCCATCCTGAACATGGGATCGGAGTCTAAGAGCTGGCCTTCCTTTAGCCATGACGCATTGATCGGAGCGGGCAGATGGACTCTGACAGTCCCCGGGCGGAAGGCGTCGTCTTTTATCTTAAGGGTTATACCGGCTTCAATATCGACGGATAGTGACCTTTCTAAAATCAGTTTGTGTATCAATGGTAAATTCATATTTTATCTCCAAATACACCTATATTTTAGGCTTTTTGCTATAATTTTATATACTTCGGCAATTATATATATTTGTGACAAAAATGTCAAATGTTTAAAAAAGGGTTGTTTTTTTTAACGATTTTTAGTAGAATATAGCCTAGTAATTTTTTAGTTAGCTTTCTTTAATATATGAAAGCAGGGGGGACTTTAAGATGATCTTAAAACCTGTTAGTATACCTAAGGATAAGCGGAAAGACTTTTATCAGAGTAAATATGATCATTTCAAGTTTCTGGTACTTTGGGTTATTGTTATTTCCTGTGTTATAGAAATGACCTTTTTCGTATCGGATTGCAGCGCGGCACTTGGTTTTTCTGAAAATACGCTGCTTACAAGATTTCTGATCATTGTTCCGCTGGGTATTTATATTTTTGCATTCAAGCATGTATCATCATATAAAATCATGGTTCCGTTTTCTTATGTTATGATCCATGCCTGCATGCTCTCGGTAGTCTGGACTTCTTATTATATCTCGAATGTCCAGAACTTAAGAGAGGGTTTCCTTGTTTTACAGCTGATGTTCCTTATTGTAGGTATTGCATCGCCTAAGACATACCACTGTGTTTTCCATGCTCTGCTGATAGCAGATATGGTACTGGCTTCGACATTTAACAACTTTAACGGTATTGATACGCTGATCTCTCTTGACGGGGCCAGCCTGATCGCTATCTGTGCATTTGAGTTTATTTTCGAGAATGCTTACGCCGAGATGTATAATATCCAGAAAAAGCTGGAGGATGTGGCTCTTCATGATCAGCTGACCGGTGCGTATAACCGTTCTAAGCTAAACATGATGTGCATGGAGGATACCAGTGAGCTTACCTTAAGGAATGCCGGTTTTATACTTTTGGACATTAATGAGTTTAAAAAGATCAATGAGAGCTTCGGACATGATACAGGTGATCAGATCATCAAGGAGCTGTATAAGATAATCAAGATATGTACCCGTGGGGATGACGTATGTATCCGTATGGGCGGGGAGCAGTTTTTGATTATAGTTCCCAATCAGGGGCTTGCACGTACCAAGGAGATTGGCGAGAGGATCCGTACCCATGTCGCAAACAAAAAGGATGTGCCCTGTACCTTTAAGATTTCGGTCGGCACTACCATCTACAAGGGCGGCGATTATCATGTAGCCATTAATCTGGCTGACAAGGCTCTTAAATTTGCCAAGGAAAACGATGTTGATCTGGTTGTTGCTTATGAGGATATGTAAGTATCACCGGAACATTTGTAAAATTGTTTTAATAGCGGAGTAGCTGATACTGCTCCGTTTTTTTATGCTTTGTTTTTAATTTCCATTTAATTGATTTTTTGATTGAAATAGGGTATAGTTTACAGGATGGCGGTTTGTGGGTGAAATGATAAGGAGAGAAACATGCCTAGAAGTGAGAATCAGAAGCTTAAGCTGTACTATTTACGCGAATTAATGCTGGAAAATACGGACCAGGAGCATGGTATTACGGTACCGGAGATAATAGAGGCTCTTGATCAGATAGGGATAAATGCTGAAAGAAAGTCAGTATATACCGATCTGGCTTTGCTTAAGGATACCGGTATTACGATCGTTTCCAAAAAGGATAAAAAGGGCTGTTTTTACAGTGTAGAAAAAAGAGAGTTTGAGCTTGCTGAGCTAAAGCTCCTGGTTGATGCCATACAGTCATCAAAATTCATCACTCAGAAAAAATCTGAGGAGCTGATAAAAAAGCTTGAGCGTTTGTGCAGTAAAAAAGAGGCTGCCGGACTCCAGAGACAGGTTTATGTCCATGGCAGGATAAAGACCATGAACGAAAGTATATATCAGGGTGTAGACTCCATACATTCAGCTATCTCCGGTAATAAGAAAATCCGTTTCCATTACTGGAACTGGAATATAAAGAAGGAGATGGAGCTAAAAAAGGACGGAGAGTACTACTGTATCAGCCCCTGGGCTTTATGCTGGAGTAATGAAAACTACTATCTCATTGGCTATGATACTGCAGCCGGTATCATCAAGCATTACAGAGTCGATAAGATGACGGATTTGAGCATCAGTGAAGAGCTGAGGGATGGCGCAGAGCTTTTTAAGGAGTTTAATCTTGCCGACTATACGAGAAAAAATATCAGTATGTTCGAGGGCGAGGAAAAGAAGGTTACTGTCGAAATTGATAACAGGCTGATAGGAGTGTTCATAGACAGATTTGGAAGGGATGAGGTTACGGTTATGCCGCAGAAGATGGACAGATCCCTCGTGCGCTTTGAGGTTAATCTTAACCCCCAGTTTCTCGGATGGATTTTCTCTTTAGGAGATAGTGCCAAAATCATCGGTCCGGAATCGGCTGTAAGAAAGAGCAAGGAGATGCTGAGCAGCTTAATGACGCTATATTTTGATAAGTAAAATCGTGCTTGTAATTAGCTTCAAAAAGTAATATAATAGAAAAACAGAATTTAAGTTGATAAATGAAAGGTTTACATAGATATGGTTCATGCGGTAATAGCAGTTATTGCTATGATCTTTCTGTTAATATTTTATGGAGCGCTGATGCTTTTTACGGATTATATCAAGGCAGCTCCGTATATAAAAGTAATGTTTTTGAATTTGGCCTGGTTTATGATAGCAACAGGCTATAAGGAGTATGATTTATATTATCCGACGGTTTTTGAGAATAAATGGTTCAATCTGCTCTTGATGACATCGGCATTTATGCTGCTGATATTTGAAATTTCCAAGTTTGTAAAGCTCAGGAACGCGCTGGTTATCAGCACAGGCGCAATTACGCACCTTATAGTTGCATCATTGATACTTAATTTCTGCGGTGGGCTACCCGGATGGGCGGTTGCAGTTTATCTTACAGTATCATCATTAATTGTACTTGGTATTCATCTTTCAGCTATTTATGGCGGGAAAAATACCGCGCCGGGCAATTTCTTTTCAAGGGTGCTTGCAGGTATTGTTATGATGCCGGCTCCCTTTGTGATCACAAGTACCTGTCTTTTGGCACTTTCTTCCGACAGTAAGAAGGTGATCGAGACGATGCCCTTAGGAGAGTTTATTGAAAGGGTTTATGATTTTGTACGTAAGCCTGACTTTAATTACTCCGGTAAGTTAATGCTGTTTAACGGCGCAAAGTATGAAAGAAACATGCTTTTATCATCTCTGATAGTTGCGCTCATCGCTTTTGTCATATATCTGCTCATTGATTCAACCGTTGATTACAGAAGTGATCTAAAGGAGAAAACAAAGCACAGGAAGGAAGCAGAAAAGGAGAGAGTAAGGGCGGAGATTTCTTCACGTATACATGCCCAGCTTGAGAAAATTGACTCCTGTATGGCTTATATCAGCTCTAACTATAAGACCTTAAAGGTTAGAGAAGATGATATGAAACAGCTGAGAGTTTACTATGATGAAGCTACCAGGATAAAGTACAGCTATAACGGGGCTGCCAGCGGCCCGATACTAAAGCGAGTTACTGAGCTAAAGACCGAAATATTCGTTATAAGAGACAGGATCTTAAACGATCATTACGGTGAAAAGGGTGATACCGCCGAGCAGGACAGGATGAAGGCTGAGTACAGGTACGAGCAGGAGACTGAGAAGGAAAAGCAGAACGATAACAGCTCCAAGCCCGGACAGATTACCGGATACTTTAACGGATGTAAGACCGAGGAAGAAATAAAGAAAAGATACAGGGATCTGTGCAAGGTATTCCATCCCGATTCTGAAAACGGAGATCAGGAGACCTTCCTTAAGGTTAAGCAGGACTATGAGGCCCTTATGGGAAAGGATGAACCTGCTTAAAAATCTAACTGAAATAAAAAATCAAGCCGGATCATTTGATCCGGCTTTGAATTTAGTAGCGAGAGGGGGATTCGAACCCTCGACACCGCGGGTATGAACCGCGTGCTCTAGCCAACTGAGCTATCCCGCCACGAATGGGACCAATAGGGCTCGAACCTATGACCCTCTGCTTGTAAGGCAGATGCTCTCCCAGCTGAGCTATGATCCCTTGTTGCGTCAACAAAAGTCATTATATTATCTAGTTGGTGATTTGTCAAGCTTTTTTTCTCAACTTTTAAAAATATTTCATTTGACAACTGACTGTGAGTTATGGTAACATATCGTGAAGGAGGTTGGACAATGAAAACTTTACTATCCCACGCCTATGTTTATATAAATGGTAGCTTCTTTAAAAAAGACATCCTGATCGAGGATGGGTTAATTGTTTCTTTGTCAGATTCTTTATCTTTACAGGCAGAAGATTCTTCTGTTTCTGTTGTTGATTATTCAAATAAGTATATTTTTCCCGGTTTCGTTGATGTGCATGTTCATTTTCGCGAGCCGGGTTTTTTATATAAAGAGGACATAGCTACAGGCTCGAAAGCTGCAGCTAAGGGTGGGTATACACACGTATTTACCATGCCCAACCTAAAGCCTGTTCCAGATTCTGTTGAAAACATGAACGAGGAGCTGCAGGCCATTCATGAAAAGGCAGTTGTTAAGGTTTATCCATATGCTTCGATCACTAAGGGTGAAAAGGGAGAAGAGCTTGTAGATTTCGAAGAGATAAATGAGTACTTTGAGCTTTTGGAAGACAGAGTTGAGCTAAACGATGGTGAAATAAAAGGCGGAGCAGTAAGACTTGCCGGGTTTTCCGATGACGGTACCGGAGTCGAGGATAAGGCCTACATGGATGAGGCGATGCAGAGGGTTGCAGAGATAGATGGCATTATTTCCGCACATTGCGAGGTAAAATCCATACTGGGCGGCAAAAATGTACATGACGGAGTGCTTGCCAGAGAGCTTGGCTACAGGGGGATTTCCTCTGAGAGCGAGTGGAAGATGGTTGAGCGTGATATAGAGCTTGCAAAGAAAACAGGCTGCAGGTATCATGTCTGCCATGTTTCTACAAAGGAGAGCATTGAACTAATAAGAAATGCCAAGAAGGACGGAGTTGACATAACCTGTGAGACAGGGCCTCATTACCTGCTCTTATGCGATGAGGATATACTTGATGTATATAAGAAGTCTGCGGAAGGAAAGGCGGCTTGTTATAAAGTAAAATCAGGTCTTGTGGAGTATGACCGGGATTATAAGGTTAAGTACGGTATAGGAAGGTTTAAGATGAACCCTCCCATAAGGAGTGAAGAGGACAGATTAGCTCTCATAGAGGGGCTTAAGGACGGTACGGTCGATATGATAGCCACCGATCATGCACCCCACTCACAAGAGGAAAAATCAAAGGGCTTTGACGGGCTGATGGGAGTTGTAGGACTTGAAGCAGCCTTCCCGGTATTATATACCGGACTTGTTAAAAAAGGGGTTATAAGCCTTGAAAAGCTTGTGGAGCTCATGAGCATCGCTCCCGCAAGGAGATTCGATGTGGAGCACGGCATTGAGGTAGGTCTGCCGGCGGATCTTACAGTATACGATCTTGATGAGGAATATGTGATAGACCCTGACAGTTTTTCTACAAAGGGCAGGTTTACACCCTTTGAAGGATGCAGGGTAACCGGAAAATGTATTGCAACTTACGTTGATGGAAAGAAAGCAGGAAATTAGTCTCCGGCTTAAAGATATAAGAGGTAAAAAGATTTGGAAGACATAATTAAAAAACAGATCGACCGGGAAATGGTCATTATATCTAATGAAAGATTAGCGGATCAGGTTTACAGGATGTGCCTCGACGGAGATACATCGCTGATAACGGCTCCAGGACAGTTTATTAATATTAAGGTACCGGGGTTTTACTTAAGAAGACCGATATCCATAAGCGATTATGATGATGAGGGTGTTACGATCATCTATAAGGTTGTGGGTAACGGCACGGATGTGTTAAGCCGTATGCAGCCGGGTGAAAAACTCATGTGCCTTATGGGGCTTGGAAACGGGTTTGATGTAAATGCCTGCGGTGAACATACACTTATAGTGGGTGGCGGAGTAGGTACTCCTCCGATGTACGGCATGGCTAAGGCGCTGCTTGCTCTTGGAAAAAGGGTTACGGTTGTGCTCGGGTTTAATTCAAAATCCGATGTTTTCTACGAAGAAGAATTTAAGGAGCTTTCCCGTCTGTTGTCAGGTATAGAGCTTGACGTAAGGGTTTCTACTGTGGACGGATCATGGGGGACGAAGGGCTTTGTAACGGACTGCCTCAAAGGTCTTGATGATGTAACCGATTACTGTGCATGCGGTCCGATACCTATGTTAAAGGCTCTTTACAATCATTTTAACGGAAAGATCCTGGGACAGCTTAGCTTTGAAGAGAGAATGGGCTGCGGATTCGGCGCATGTGTGGGTTGTTCCATCAATACAAAAAGCGGTTTCAAGAAGGTCTGTAAGGATGGTCCGATTTTCTGGAGCCAGGATGTGATTTTTTAAAAGTTAGTTAAGTCTGAAATAAAAATCAGACTTCCGTCGGTGCTGTAACAGGCACGTCGCCGATGTGTAAGCATGCCTGAGTGATACGTAATATGATAGATTTAAATACAGAATTGAGCGGGATCAAATTAGATAACCCGATAATACCGGCAAGCGGTACGTTTGGTTTTGGCAAGGAATTTGCCGATCTTTATGATATAAATATACTTGGGTCGTTTTCTTGTAAAGGTACTACCAGGGAGCCGAGATTCGGTAACCCTACTCCAAGGATTGCCGAGTGCAGGGAAGGCATGATCAATTCCGTTGGCCTTGCAAATCCGGGAGTTGATGCGGTTATAAATGAGGAGCTGCCGGCATTAAGAGCAATATTCCGCAAGCCTATAATTGCGAATATCAGCGGCTTTTCGGTTGATGAATATAAGTACTGCTGCGAGAGGATAAATAAGGAAGAGCAGGTAGAGATACTTGAGGTTAACATAAGCTGTCCAAACGTACATGCAGGCGGTATGGCTTTCGGTACCAGCCCTGACGCTGCGGCAGAGGTGACCGCAGCGGTTAAGTCTGTGACGGATAAGCCTGTATATATGAAGCTTAGCCCGAATGTCACAAGCATTACGGAGATTGCTCTTGCCTGTGAGGCAGCAGGTGCGAACGGGATAAGTCTTATAAATACCCTGCTCGGTATGAGGATTGATATTAAGAGGGGACGTCCGGTCATCGCAAATAAGATGGGTGGATTTTCCGGACCTGCAATATTCCCTGTAGCGGTTAGAATGGTATATCAGGTTT
>JAFYYN010000091.1 GCA_017557525.1 Lachnospiraceae bacterium | reverse complement strand
TGGCGGCACTTATCGGAGTGCCGTCATTCTTTTTGATAAAGTCGGTAGCTTCATTAAGCGTAGCGGCGTTTTGCATGATAGCAATCATGATGCCGTTTTTCTTTATGGCTTTATATGAAAAGAACGGACAGCCCTTGGAAGTCATTTTAAAACATTTCATCGAGGCAACATTTATAAGGCCCAAACAAAGACCTTATAAAACAAACAATTATTATTCTGCATTAGAGCGACAGGCGGATGCGGAGAAAAAGATTAAGAAAATAGTTGATCAAAGGATGCTTGAAATCAGCTTAAAAGAAGAAAAAAAGAAGGAAAGGAGGAAGGATAAGTGATTTCACTTTTTAAGTCCAAGAAAGATAACTTCAAAATGCCGGAAGGACTAACGAGAGCAGAGAAAAAAGAAGTTAAAAAAATCATAGAAGAAGCAAGAAGAGAAAACTCAGTTCCGCATACCGCTCAGGAGAGCATTCCTTTTGAGAGAATGTTTAAAGATGGCATCTGCAGAGTTACAGATGATTATTATACGAAAACGATTCAGTTTCAGGATATAAACTACCAATTGGCTCTTCAGGAAGATAAGGCAGAAATATTCGAGGAATGGTGTTCATTCCTTAACTTCTTCGATTCAACGGTTAATTTCGAACTCTCTTTCATGAACATGGTAACCGACATGGATGAGTTCAGAGCAGGAATTGCGATACCTCATCGGAAGGATTCGTTTAACTCAGTAAGAGATGAATATTCAGCGATGCTTTTTCATCAGATGGAAGCCGGTAACAACGGTCTTACGAAGAGTAAGTTTTTAACCTTTGGAATACATGCAGATTCCATAAGGGATGCGAAAACAAGACTTAATCATATTGAAACTTCTGTTATGAATAACTTTAAGCAGTTAGGTGTTAAGACACAGACCTTAAACGGAAAAGAACGTCTGGCACTTATGCATCAGCAGTTTCATATGGGAGATAATGATAAGTTTAACTTCGACTGGAAATACCTTGTCGGAAGCGGTTTGTCTCCCAAGGATTTCATAGCACCGAGCAGCTTCTCGTTTCCTAATGGAAAGACATTTCAGGTTGGAAGCATTTATGGGGCTGTGAGCTTTTTATCAATCGATGCTTCGGATATAAGCGATGCACTTTTATCGGATTTTTTAAATATGGAATCCAGTCAGATAGTGACAATGCATCTTCATTCGGTAGATCAGAATGAAGCGATAAAAACGGTTAAACATACAATAACTGAGCTTGATCGAAGTAAGATTGAGGAACAAAAGAAAGCAATAAGAGCAGGGTACGACATGGATATCATTCCTTCAGACCTTGCAACATTCGGTAAGGATGCGAAAGCGCTTCTTAAGGAATTGCAGAGCCAGAATGAAAGAATGTTTCTTTTAACATTCCTTATCATGAATACCGGGAAAACCGTAGAAGAACTTGAAAACAATGTATTCCAGGCAAGGTCGATAGCACAGAAACATAACTGTAATCTCATACGCCTTGATTTCCAGCAGGAGCAGGGACTTATGAGCAGTCTTCCGCTTGCTTACAATCAGGTGGATATAGAAAGAGGCATGACAACCTCGAGTACAGCGATTTTCGTTCCCTTTACAACACAGGAATTGTTCCAGTCGGGAGATGAAAGTATTTACTATGGACTGAATGCTTTGTCGAATAACTTGATCATGGTAGACAGGAAGCTTCTAAAAAACCCTAACGGTTTGATACTTGGAACTCCCGGTTCCGGTAAGTCGTTTGCTGCTAAAAGAGAGATTGCAAATGCATTCCTTGTTACAGATGATGATGTAATCATATCGGACCCTGAAGCAGAGTATGCACCGCTCGTTGAAAGATTCGGCGGACAGGTAATTAAGATTTCTCCTACAAGTACACAGTATATTAATCCCATGGATATAAACATGAATTATTCCGACGATGATAATCCTGTGACACTTAAGGCGGATTTTCTTTTGTCACTTTGTGAACTTATCGTGGGCGGAAAGGAAGGACTTAAACCTATTGAAAAGACAGTAATCGACAGATGTATTCATCAGATTTATCAAAGATACTTTGCAAATCCGATTCCCGAAAACATGCCTCTTTTGGAAGATCTTTATAAAGAACTTTTAAAGCAGGGAGAAGCAGAAGCCAAAAATGTGGCGACTGCGCTTGAAATCTACGTAACAGGTTCTTTAAATGTGTTTAATCACAGAACCAACGTAGATATTACAAACAGGCTTGTCTGCTACGACATAAAGGACCTTGGTAAACAGCTTAAGAAAATCGGAATGCTTGTAGTTCAGGATCAGGTCTGGGGAAGAGTTACCGCGAACAGGTCGGAAGGCAAATCAACCAGGTATTACATGGATGAGATGCACCTTTTACTTCGTGAAGATCAGACGGCTGCGTATACAGTTGAAATCTGGAAGAGGTTCAGAAAATGGGGCGGTATTCCTACAGGTATCACACAGAACGTAAAAGACTTTTTACAGTCAAAGGAAGTCGAGAACATTTTTGAAAACTCAGATTTTGTATATATGCTTAATCAGGCAGTAGGCGACAGACAGATCTTGGCCGGACAGCTTAATATAAGTCCTCACCAGTTATCCTATGTAACACATTCGGGTTCCGGTGAAGGGCTTATTTTTTATGGCAATGTAATACTTCCTTTTGTTGACAGATTCCCTACGGATATTGAACTTTATCGAATCATGACAACGAAACTCTCGGAGATAACGGAAGCAAAGGAAGAAACTGTTGATAATTTATCTCCCAAAATAAAGTAGTTTTTGGGAGATAAACTTAAGGTTTGGGAGAAAGGAAAAGCAAATGGATGAAGAAAGACAAACGACAAATACGGGCAGACCCCAGGGAAAAGCAGAGAGTAAGAGCGATGGGAAAAGTGCTCATGCGGAAAAGCTAAAAACGGAGAAATCAAGTTCTGCTGCGACGAAAAGCAAGTTTGGCAAGGGCGGTAAAAAAGGAGAGAACGGACAGAAATTAAAAAAGAGTGGACAGGGTAAGCGGAGAATTGGGCTTAAGGTTCCGATTCCCACACCCCCGACTCCGGGCTCAAAGAACTTTCACGGACATGATTTCAAAGAAACCAATGACGTATCTGAAGAGATAAGAGACAATGCAGGCTTTACCGGTGTGATGGTTGGATCAAGCATATATATGTGGGATGCAAAGAGGCCTAAGTGTCACGGAATAGATTATTCCGAACATCCCGAGTGGGCACACCATTCAAGTTTGGTTAATGGAAGATATGTCGCACCGGAAGATCTGGCAAAGATACGAGGCGGAAATATCGGAAAAGCTATCGAAAGCGACGGAAGTACAGTTCCAAAGCATAAAGCATATTATACGAAGTACTGCGCACCGGAACATGATAGAAGCATCATAAGGGAAGGTAAGCAACTAAGCGCTGAGCAGATAGAGCAAATATATGCGAGCCGTGGGTATAGCCCGTCAAGTTCATCAGAACCTAAAGCAGAAGCACCAAAACATAAGTCTTATTATACGAGGTACTGTGCCCATGAAGGCGAAATGCATAATCTTAAAAAAGGATATTCAGGAAAGGTATGGCGTAAAGGTGCAGAAGACTTAAGTATTGATGAACCGGAATATTTTGAGGGAAGCAATCCGAGATCTTTGCAAAATCAAAAGAGAAGTACGCAAAAGCAGATAATGCAAAGAGGCGCTCAGGTGAAGACAGCCAATACACTTGGAAGTGCTGCAGAGTCTCTTGGTGAGAAAATCGAAGCATTGATTAGAAAGATAAGCGAAACGGTTATTATGTTTGTTCAGGATAATCCTATGGTACTCGTTATAGCGAGTATCCTTTCGATTGGGATCTTATCTGCAACAGGAACCGCAAGTGCTTTCGGACTCATTTTTACGGGAGCAAACAACACAATACTTTCGACAAGCTTTACTGCAAACGATGAAGACATCCTTGCGGTCGAAGCAGACTACGAAGCATTGGAAAGTGATCTTTCTTCGAAGATGGATTCGGTCGAAGAAGATTATCCGGGATACGATGAATACAGATATGTAATCGCACCGATTAATCATAATCCGTACGAACTTGCTGCACTTCTTACAGTGCTTTATGAGGATTATACCGAAGCAGAGGTCAAGGATTACCTGACTACTATAATCGATGGTCAGTACGATTTCACAACCAATGAAGAGGTTGAAATAAGAACAAGGACCGAGACCAGGTGGCATTGGGTAACTCACTACAGAGAGGAAGAAAGAACGGGCTACAGATGGGAAAACGGAGAACTAGTTGAGTATACATATACAGTTCAGGTTCCGTATGATGTTCTTGAATCCTATGAGGTCGAAGTCGAGTATGAATATCATATTTTGAATGTTACTCTGACAGGTCGCTCTATCGATTCTTATGTTCAAAGTCTGGGGCTTAGCGAAGACCAGCTGTTCAGATACAAGCTTTTACTCGAAACAAAAGGAAATAAAGAATACTTGTTTGAATAGGCGAAAGCCGGAAAGGAAAAATATGGTTAAGAAAGAATTGAAGCCAAGGAATTACGATAACCTTGTGAAAATGCGTAAGGATATTCAAAAGGATCGTGATAAAGATTTGGCTTTGCAGGAACAGATAAGAAACAAAGAAGAAAGACTCAGGGAAGCCGAGAGAGAAAGAATTGCTGCAGATGTTGAAGCAATGGATATGTCTCCCGAACAGCTTGGCAGTTTCCTTGATTTGATTCTAAGCGGAAAACTAAAAGCTTTCATGAATGGTAACGATGTGAGAAACGATGTAATAGAAATTTACGAGGAGGATGAAGAGGATGAATAAAATATTTATGACTGTCGCATTTTTTGCGACAGTCTTTTTGTTTGGCGCTATGCCG
>JAFYYN010000090.1 GCA_017557525.1 Lachnospiraceae bacterium | reverse complement strand
GAGTACGGTGAGGCACTTGGTCATGATTACCAGGTTGTACCCGGCACTGCAGTCGCAGTTACAATGGATCAGGATGGCAAGGAAGCTGACCTGGAATGCTCAAGATGTCATAATAAAATCGTGGGTGCTGTAATAAAGAAACATGATCATGTTGAGGAAACAATCCCCGCTGTAGCTCCCACATGTACTTCAGTAGGATATACAGAAGGAACCAAGTGCTCGATATGTGGTAATATACTTGTAGCACCAGTAGAGATTGCAATTATAGACCATACATTTGATAAAGAAGTAGCAACAGATGCATATCTTAAGAGTGCAGCAGATTGTACACATAAAGCAGTTTATTATAAGAGCTGCCAGTGTGGAGCAATTGGTACTAATACTTTCGAGTATGGTGATGTACTTGGTCATGAATATGGCACACCTGTATATGAATGGAGCGAGGATTACGCTACTTGTACAGCAACTGTTATATGTAGCCATAATACTGATCATAAGGTAACTAAGACTGTAAATGCTTCTTCAAGTGTTAAACAGGCAGCTACTCTTAATGATATGGGTGTAACTGAGTATAAAGCTGATTTTAATGATACCTTGTTAGGTGTAACCACAAAGGATGTAGCTGATATTCCGAAGTTGACTCCTGAGCCTACCCCGGATTTGACAGATACGCCTACTCCTACACCGAGCTCAGAGCCTTCTCAGGAACCGACGGATACGCCTACACCTACACCGAGCTCAGAGCCGTCACAGGAGCCGACAGATACGCCTACTCCTACACCAAGCTCAGAGCCGTCACAGGAGCCGACGGATACACCTACTCCTACACCGAGCTCTGAGCCTTCACAGGAGCCGACGTATACACCTACTCCTACACCGAGCCCAGAGCCGTCACAGAAGCCGACAAATACGCCTACCCCTACACCTCAGAATCCTGACCCTGTAACACCTCAGAATCCTGTTGTGCCTCAGAACCCGGTAGTACCTCAAACTCCTAATCCGGTTGAGCCGAATAACCCGGTAGTTTCAGTAAAGCCTGATTCTGAGAAGGAAGAGGTTCCTGAAAATCCTGAGGGAGAACCTGCTTCCGAATCGGAGAACGTGACCATTAACGAAGACGGCTCCAAAACAGTAACAGAAGAGAGGAAAGATGAGAACGGAATTACAACTGTAAAAGAGACAACTGAATTTACAGATGGTTCCACAAGTATCAAGACTGTAACTACTTCTGCTGATGGAAATACCGAAACATCTACCGAGACGATTAAGGATTCAGATGGAAAGACCACAACGATCACAGATATAAAGACGTATGACGAAAATACCGGAGTAACAACTGATTCCATAAAGACTGTTAATCCGGATAAAACAATTGAAACTACTAAACGTCAGACTTCTGCAAATGGTGATTTTACAGAGCAGACAACTATCATGAGTGCGAAGGGTAAAGTTACCGGTACCGAAACAAATACAAGAACTACTGATGATACTACCGGTACAGTAACCGAAACTCATACAATAAAGACTGGAAAAGCTGTTTCTAAAACTTCCGTGACTACTGAATACTCAGATAATGCTGTTTCTGCCATAACCATGACATCTAATAGTGCTGACGGAACTGAAACAAAGATACAGTTTGTAATTGATGAGAAGAGCGGTGCCCTTGTAATAAAATCAATCGAATCAAATACAACTACTGTAATTATTCCTGATGAGATAGTAGATGCTAATGGAACAGCTCATCCTGTTACAACAATTACTAAAGGATTAATTGACAAAAAAGTAACTAGTATTACATTAGGCAAAAACATTAAAACTGTTAAGAAGAAAGCTTTATATAAGCATAAGAAACTTACCTCGTTAACAATCTATGAAGATACTGTTTTGGCTAAGAATTCTCTTAAGGGTACTTCTTCAAAACTTAAAGTGACTGTTGTTGTTCATAAGGGTGCAACATTTGATGAAATACAGAATATCACACAAAATATGAAGAATAGGCTTAAGAAAGCCGGAAACTCTAAGGCAAAAATTAAAATCGAAATTGGAGAGTAATTTCATGAGTGACAAGGGTCAGTTCTCTTGTCACTCTTTTTAGTGACAGGAGAACCGTCCCCCTGTCACTATAGTATGAGTATAAAAATACATTTTTTGTGTATTTTTCACAAAAAATGCTTGACATATTTGTTGAAAACCTATAAAATAAATATTTGTGTGATTGTGCAATAAGATTTTATATCTTTTATGCATACATAACAAATAATTTAATATTAGGAGGTGCTCCTGTGCAATACGTAATAGGAGCGGTCATCGGTGTTATAATTGGCGCTGTTGTTGCATTCCTCGTTACCAAGAGTATGGTAACTAAAGCCGTTAATGCCAAGAGAGACAAGGAAGATCAGGATAGTCTCGATAATGCAAAGGCAAAGGCTAAGGAAATTCTCGACAAAGCCAAAACAGAAGCTGAATCCGCTAAACGTGAGGCACTGGTAGAAGTCAAAGAGGAATCCCTCCGTTCCAAGAAGGAGCTCGAGAAAGAGACCAGGGACAGGAAGGCAGAGCTTCAGCATTATGAGAACAGAGTGCTGAAGAAAGAAGAAAACCTCGACAGAAAGACTGAAGCGTTAGAGCGCAAGGAAGCCAAGATCACTCTAAAGGAAGTTGAACTTGATAAGTTAAAGTCAGAGCTGGAAGAGGCTCATGCTAAGCAGGTTCAGGAATTAGAGAAGATTTCAGGGCTGACCTCCGAACAAGCTAAGGAATATCTGCTTAAAACTGTTGAAGATGAAGTAAAACATGAAACCGCTGTAATGATCAAGGATCTCGAGGCAAAGGCAAAGGATGAGGCTGATAAGAAGGCAAAAGATCTTATCATAACAGCCATCCAGAAAACTGCCGCAGATCATGTGGCTGAGGCTACAATTTCTGTAGTTCAGCTGCCCAGTGATGAAATGAAAGGTAGGATCATCGGTCGTGAAGGTAGAAATATCCGTACCTTAGAGACTATGACAGGTGTCGATCTTATCATCGACGATACACCTGAGGCTGTTGTCCTTTCATGTTTCGATCCCGTAAGACGTGAAGTTGCAAGGATTGCACTTGAGAGACTGATCTTTGACGGCCGTATCCATCCTGCCCGCATCGAGGAGATGGTTGAAAAGGCACAGAAGGAAGTTGAACAGATGATCAGGGATGAAGGTGAGGCTGCTATGCTTGAGGCAGGCGTCCACAATCTGCATCCTGAACTGGTAAGACTTCTCGGTAAGATGAAGTTCAGAACAAGCTACGGTCAGAATGCATTAAAGCATTCGATCGAGGTTGCTATCCTTTCAGGACACCTCGCAGGAGAGCTTGGCTGTGACGTAAGACTTGCACGCCGTGCCGGATTACTCCACGATATCGGTAAGTCGGTTGACCAGGAGATGGAAGGTACCCATGTACAGATCGGTGTTGACCTTTGTAGAAAGTACAAGGAGTCGGCTATTGTCATCAATGCAGTTGAAGCACACCATGGCGATGTTGAATTCCAGTCGCTTATCGCCTGCATAGTTCAGGCCGCCGATGCTATTTCGGCAGCACGTCCGGGTGCAAGACGTGAAACAGTTGAAACTTACACCACAAGATTAAAACAGTTAGAAGATATTTCATCAAGCTTTAAGGGAGTCGAAAAGTCTTTCGCTATCCAGGCCGGTAGAGAAGTAAGAGTAATGGTGGTTCCTGAGCAGGTTAGTGATGACGATATGGTTCTTCTTGCTCGTGATATCTCAAAGAAGATTGAGAACGAGCTTGAGTATCCGGGCCAGATCAAGGTTAATGTCATCAGAGAATCAAGGACCGTTGATTACGCTAAGTAAAATCAAATTAAACCTTCTGCTTTATGCAGGAGGTTTTTTTGTGCAATTCGCTACATTAATAAGTATTAAATTTCTATAAAATCTTCTTGATTTTTAGTCAAAATCGGTATATAGTAGTAAATGATTTTTGTATGTAAAAAGGGGTAGAGCGTATGAAAGCATTGGAGGAAAGGATCCTTTCCGAGGGGAAAATCCTGCCGGGTCCGGTTTTGAAAGTTTCTTCTTTTCTTAACCATCAGATTGATCCTGACCTTGTGATGGATCTTGGCGCTGAGATTGGCAGACTTTTTAAAGATGCCGGTGTTACTAAGATCCTTACCATAGAGTCCTCCGGTATTGCTATTGCCCTGGCTGCTGGTGCTGCACTCCATGTACCCGTGGTTTTTGCAAAAAAGCACCGCACTAGCAATGTTTCCGGTGCAGTTTACCAGACTCAGGTGCATTCATATACTCATAATACAGATTATACAGTTGTTGTGGAAAGTCAGTTTATAAAGCCTGATGACAAGGTGCTCTTAGTAGATGATTTCCTTGCAAACGGAAAGGCTTTAGAGGGTCTTATCGAGCTTGTGGATCAGGCAGGCGCTAAAGTAGTAGGAGCAGGTATTGCGATTGAAAAGGGTTTTCAGGATGGCGGCGCAGCTTTACGTGAGAGGGGTCTCCGTATTGAGTCATTGGCTGTCATTGACAGGATGGATGAAAACGGAATAACCTTCCGTTAATATATTCATACAAAGGAGTAACACAATGAAAAAATTTCTTTCAAGGCTTACTACTTTTTTATTAGTAGCAACACTTGTCCTTGGTTGCATGACCGGATGTAATTCTTCCGAAAAAGATACCTCTAAGGGCGACACAGCAAACACAAGCAACTCTTCAAACACCAAGAATGTTAAGATTGGTCTTATCTGTCTTCATGATGAGAACTCAACCTATGATCTTAATTTCATCAACTCTATCGAGACTGTAAAGAAGAATCTTGGTCTTTCTGATGATCAGGTTATCATTAAGAAAAACATCCCCGAGAGCAACGAGTGTAGAGAAGCTGCATACGATCTTGCCGATCGTGGATGCAATATCATCCTTGCAGATTCTTTCGGACATGAGCCTTATATCTTAGAGGCAGCTGCTAAGTATCCCAATGTTCAGTTCTGCCATTCTACAGGTACTCTTGCTCATACCGAGAAGAAGTCAAATTTCCATGATGCATTTGCTTCTATTTATGAGGGCCGTTATCTTGCAGGTATCGCTGCAGGCATGAAGCTTAACGAGATGATCAACAATGGTAAGATCACTGCTGATCAGGCTGTTATCGGTTACATCGGCGCTTATACATACGCTGAGGTTATTTCAGGTTATACTTCATTCTTCCTTGGCGCTAGGTCTGTATGTCCTTCAGCTACAATGAAGGTTCAGTTTACCGGTTCATGGTATGATGAGACCGCTGAGAAGGAAGCTGCTAACAAGCTTATCTCTGATGGCTGCGTACTTATTTCACAGCATGCTGATTCTATGGGTGCTCCTACCGCATGTGAGAATGCCGGCGTTCCCAATATTTCATACAATGGTTCCACACAGGATGCCTGCCCTAACACATTCATCGTAAGCTCACGTATTGACTGGGCTCCTTATTATGAGTATGTTATCAAGTCAGTTATGGAAGGCAAGGAGATGGCATATGACTATGTCGGCAGCCTTGCAGACGGTTCTGTAAAGCTTACAGCTGTTAACACAAATGCTGCTGCAGCAGGTACTCAGGAAGCAATTGACAAGGCTATCGAGGACCTCAAGGCCGGCAAGATCCATGTATTTGATACAAATAACTTTACTGTTGGCGGAAGCAAACTCGATTCTTATCTGGCTGATGTTGATACTGATGACAACTATACACCTGATACCGAGGTAATCAAGGATGGTTACTTCCATGAGTCAGAATACCGCTCAGCTCCTTATTTCGATCTTAGGATTGATGGTATTACTACATTGAATGAAATGTATTAATTAAATCTTTGTAATGTAGGCTGACATTCACTCTTTAATTTAGCGGATGCCAGCCTTTGTTTTTAATCTACGAAAGGAAACAACTTTCATGCAGGCTCAAAAAAGTGAGGTTCCCGCTATCAGACTGGAGGGCATTACCAAACAGTTTGGCAGCGTAATAGCGAATGATCATGTAGATCTAAGCGTTAAACATGGACAGATACTGGCTATACTTGGTGAAAACGGCAGCGGTAAGACTACGCTCATGAATATGATCGCTGGTATTTATTTCCCCGATCATGGAAGGATATTTGTGGACGGAGAGGAAGTTGTTATACGTTCTCCCAAGGATGCTTTTAAATACGGTATCGGTATGATACATCAGCATTTTAAGCTTGTTGATGTGTTTACTGCTGCTGAAAACATTATGCTGGGTCTTGAAGAAAAGGGGAAATTCAGTATTAAGCAGTGTGAGAAACGTGTAAAGGAAATATCCGAGCAGTACGGTTTTGAGCTTGATCCTTCGAAAAAGATTTACGAGATGTCTGTTTCAGAAAAGCAGACTGTTGAGATAATCAAGGTACTATACAGGAATGCGAATATCCTGATCCTTGATGAGCCGACAGCAGTACTTGCTCCCCAGGAAACAGAGAAGCTTTTTAATGTCTTAAGGAAGATGCGCGATGACGGTAAGGCGATAATCATCATTACCCACAAGCTGCATGAGGTGCTTTCACTTTCTGATCAGGTTACAGTACTCTGTAAGGGCAAGTATGCCGGTACTGTTGATACTGATAAGACCAATGAATCACAGCTTACTGAGATGATGGTCGGCAAAAAGGTTACTTTGAGCATCGACAGGTCGGAGCCTAAGAATTGTACCCCGAGACTGAAAGTAGATAATTTAAATTATTCACTTAAGGATGGGACTCAGATACTTAAAAATATTTCATTTACTGTTAACTCCGGTGAAATACTTGGTATTGCAGGTGTTGCCGGCAGCGGACAGAGAGAGCTGCTTGAATGTATTGCGGGTTTAAGAAAATCTGAGGGGGAGATACTGTATTTTGATCCTAAAAGTGAGGAAACTATAGATCTGCATTCCAAAAAGCCGCTTGAGATACGAGAAATGGGCGTAAGGCTTTCATTTGTACCTGAGGACAGACTTGGTATGGGTCTGGTCGGAAATATGGATATCATTGACAATATCCTGCTCAGGGATTACAGGAACGGAAAGCTTGTATTTCTTGACAAGTCAGACTCTAAAGAATTAGCTGAGCAGATAATAAAGGATCTCGAGGTTGTTACTCCTAATGCTTCGACTCCCGTAAGACTGCTTTCCGGCGGTAATGTACAGAAGGTCCTGGTTGGGCGTGAGATTGCAGCCTCGCCTACTGTGCTTATGGCTGCTTATCCCGTACGAGGACTTGATATTAACTCCTCTTATACTATTTATAACCTGTTAAATAAGCAGAAAGAAAACGGTTCTGCAGTTGTCTTTGTCGGTGAGGATCTCGATGTACTCATGGCACTTTCTGACAGGATACTGGTTATGTGTGCAGGTGCTGTTTCGGGTGTAGTTGATGCAAGGACTGCAACAAAAGAGGAGATTGGCTTGATGATGATCCGCAATAAACATCAGAAAGGAAATAATTAAGATGGCTGATACTGAACATAAGGTCAAAGAACCACTGTTTCATATTGCAAAAAGAAGCAGTATCGTCTGGTGGAAGGCATGGCTTATCAGACTGGGTGCCATCTTACTGGCTCTTATTGTAAGCGGTCTGGTTTCATTCCTCCTGACTAAAGAAAACCCTTTACGTATCTATGCGGTTATGATAGACGGTGCTTTCGGTACTAAAAGACGTCTGTGGAGCTTAGGGCAGAATATTGCGATGCTCTTATGCGTCTCTGTTGCTGTTGCCCCCGCATTTAAGATGAAATTCTGGAATATAGGAGCAGAAGGGCAGGTACTTGCCGGAGGACTTGCTTCTGCAGCGTGCATGATACTTTTGGGAGATTCTCTTCCTAATCCTGTATTGCTTTTAATCATGATCGTAGCAAGTATCGGTGCAGGTGCTTTATGGGGAGTCATCCCTGCGATTTTCAAGGCTCGTTGGAATACAAACGAAACTCTGTTTACGCTTATGATGAACTACATCGCTATACAGCTCGTGTCGTTCTTTGTTTATAAGTTTTCCGTGCCTAAGGGCTCGGGGCAGGTTGGTATCATTAACAGGACTTCTCATGCCGGATGGCTGCCCGTATATTTTGATATGGAGTACCTGTTAAATATTGTGGTAGTCCTTATGATCACATTTGTTGTTTATGTCTATTTAAATCAGACCAAACACGGATATGAGATCTCTGTTGTTGGTGAAAGCGAGAATACCGCACGTTATGTCGGTATTTCTGTAAAAAAGGTCATTATAAGGACCATGCTTGTATCGGGTGCCATCTGCGGAATGGCCGGACTTTTGCTTGTTGCAGGTACGGATCATACAATTTCGCGTGATACTGCATCAGGACGTGGCTTTACAGCTATTATGGTAGCCTGGATGGCTAAGTTTAATCCGTTCTTTATGATACTTACTTCGTTTTTGATTGTTTTCCTTGAAAAAGGAGCAACTGAGATTTCGACAGAATTCGGACTTAATGAATCCTTCTCCGAGATAATTACAGGCATAATCCTGTTCTTTATTATCGGGTGTGAGTTTTTCATCCAGTATTCTGTTAAGTTTAGAAAGAAGGAGGTGGCATAAATGTGGGCTGAATTCATTCGTCGTGCTATTATGCAGGGTATCCCCCTGTTATTTGGTTCTACCGGTGAGATTGTTACCGAGAAATCGGGTAATCTTAACCTTGGTATCCCGGGAGTTATGTATGTCGGCGGTATAGGCGGTGTTATCGGTGCTTTCCTTTACGAGCAGAATGCCACGACCTTAAATCCTTTCCTTGCTGTATTTATACCTTTTATGTGTGCGGTGATCTGTTCACTGATCATGGGATTGATATATTGTTTCCTGACAGTTTCTTTACGTGCAAATCAGAATGTCACAGGTCTGGCACTTACTACCTTTGGTGTCGGTATCGGTAATTTCTTTGGCGGCTCTCTGGTTAAGCTTGCAGGAAGTGATGTGCCTTCGATCAACTTGACAGCTACAAGCAGTTATTTCCGTGCCTCACTGCCTTTTGCGGATGATCTCGGATGGTTTGGACAGATATTTTTATCACACAGTTTTTTAGCATATCTGGCTATAGCGATTGCATTACTTGCATCGTTTATGCTTACTAAGACCCGTGTAGGACTTAACCTCCGTGCAGTGGGAGAGAACCCTGCAACTGCTGATGCCGCAGGTATAAGAGTGGAACTATATAAATATGTTGCCACCTGTATAGGCAGCGTTATAGCGGGTCTCGGAGGTCTCTATTATGTTATGGATTACGCTAATGGCGTATGGTCCAATGATGGTTTCGGCGACAGAGGCTGGCTTGCGATTGCTCTCGTTATCTTTGCTATGTGGAGACCTCGCTTGAGTATCTTAGGTTCCATACTTTTCGGCGGTCTCTATATAGTACATAATTACATCCCCAACCTCGATGTAAGCGGTCAGGAGCTCTTTAAGATGCTGCCTTATGTTGTAACTATCTTTTTCCTTGTTATGACCAGTATCGGTAATAAACGTAATGCCCAGCCGCCGGCTTCGCTGGGACTGCCGTATTTCCGAGAAGAAAGGTAAAAATCAATCAGAGGGGAAGGCGTTACGTTTAACGAAATTTTCATTATTTTCATCTTTACAAAAGACGATTCATGTGAGATAATAATCGGTGGGTTAGAAATACTCAAAGTATTTAATATAATGAAAGGAGTTTTACAAACATGACTTATACTCATGAAGTACAAACTATGTGCCCCGTAGCTAAGGGTGCAAAGCATGATCCGGCTCCTATTCCTCAGGAAGGACAGTGGACAAAAGTTAAGAAAGTTGAAGAAATCAACGGTTTCACACACGGTATCGGCTGGTGTGCTCCTCAGCAGGGCGCTTGTAAGCTTACTCTTAACGTTAAAAACGGCGTTATCCAGGAAGCTCTTGTTGAGACAATCGGCTGTTCAGGTATGACCCATTCAGCAGCTATGGCAGCTGAGATCTTACCCGGCAAGACCGTTTTAGAGGCTATGAACTCTGACCTTGTTTGTGATGCTATCAACACCGCTATGAGAGAGCTTGCTCTTCAGATCATCTATGGTCGTACACAGTCTGCATTCTCAGATGACGGACTTGCAATCGGTGCTGGTCTTGAGGACCTTGGAAAGGGCTTAAGAAGCCAGGTTGGTACCATGTATGGTACATTAGAGAAGGGACCTCGTTACTTAGAGATGGCAGAAGGCTACGTTACAGGTATCGCTCTTGATGAGAACGATGAGATCATTGGATATCAGTTCGTTTCACTTGGAAAGATGACCGACTTCATTAAGAAGGGTGACGATCCCACAACAGCTTGGGAGAAGGCTAAGGGTCAGTATGGTCGTGTTGATGATGCAGTTAAGATCATCGATCCCAGAAAAGAATGATAACAGGAGGAGATAAAAATGGCATTATTTGAATCATATGAGAGAAGAATTGACCAGATCAACAAGGTCATTTCACAGTATGGCATCTCCTCTGTAGAGGAATGCGAGACTATCTGCAAGAATGCAGGTCTTGATGTTTACGCTATGGTTAAGAAGATCCAGCCTATCTG
>JAFYYN010000089.1 GCA_017557525.1 Lachnospiraceae bacterium | reverse complement strand
CCCGGAATATCCGAATACTCCGGAGGGATATAATCAGGATTTCCCGTTTGTGAATCATACACAGCAAAAAGTACACCTGGGGGCATAGGACCACGAAGGCCTATCTTTTCCTTTGATGCACCCTTTTCTACATACTTCTGCACATCGAAGATCAGTTTTTTAGAAAACTTCTCTTTCTTTTTTACCTTTTCCTCCAGATAATTCAATGCAAGAAAATAGTTTCTCACTTCCTGTTCAGGTTTTAAGAAATGCTTTCTTTCATCCCGATCGATCACTTCATCAACCTGCTTCTCAGAAAGCGGATTCCCTTCGATCTTGTTTGATGCATATGAGCTCTTCTTTTTTGAATTTTTACGGAGCCTGCTTGCAACAGACCGAGACATCTTTACAGTAGAAACTTTATATCTGTTTTTTTCGATTTCTGTTATATACTTAAGAATCTCGTTAGTAAGTATTGCTTTAATCATGCCAGATCACCTCAAGATGATTATATCAAAAGCAACTTAAAATGTCCATTAAATTTTCACTATTTTTTCACTATTTTTCATTATTCTTAGTCAGTAATTTTAAAAGATAAAACCTATTTCCCAACCAGTTTTAAGAACTTCTTATCATTCATTTGTCCATTGGTAACATAGTCACGTACTCCCATTATCGTGTACAAATACTATCATCTTTTGCGTTTCCATGGGATGCATCTGTTGACTCTCTTCTTATAATCTGCGTATTCTTTGCCGTACAAGTCCAGTAACCATTTCTCCTCAGTATTTTTCAAAACTATTGTCATTATAATCCAGCCAACAAAAAACATTGGGATCATCCCATATGATGGCTTTTTTAATATAACTATCACAATACAAACTATAACAAAGACAATCAGGACGAAGAGTAAGGTCCTTCTAACTTTCCTTCTCCTGTTCTCTGTTCGGTATCTCTTTGATACATGTTGCATTACCCTATTTCAGCTCTTACCCTTTTTCAAACCCTCGAGTTACTGTATGCATCACTGTGAACTTTTACTATTATTTCTTATTTCATCTGCCAAATCTGTTATAGTTTTTATACAAACACCTCTACCTCTATAATTCGGGCATTTTTTCATATAACAATCTGCAAAGTCTTGAGTTTCAGTATTTCCCTCACGTTTTATAATAGATCTATAAGGACATTTCATATTTTGTATCTTAGACGTACCTGACACTGTATCATGTTGCTTTTCTTTTGCCAGTAACCAGGCCATAACATGTACCGATTGTTCAAATTTCCCGGTATGTATTAAATTCTCAATCTCATCAGCTGTGTACCTCTCAACATTAAGGTATTCTGTCTCGTCCAGTTGCTGCTCACCGGCCTTCTTACAATTTCTGGCCATAAACACATAAGCATAGTTATCCGCTATTGTTGCATTTGAAGGAATTGTTATCAGGTGTATCCAATCTGTGGATTCATATCCGGTTTCCTCCCTAAGTTCCCTCTTTGCGCAGTCAAGCGCTGCTTCCGATGCATCTCTAGAGCCATATTCTTTTCCATCTTTTCGCTCAATGCCACCAGCCGGGAATTCTGTAGTAACTTCCATAATACCCTGTCTAAACTGACGGACACAAAGATACTTTCCATCCTCATCCGATGCCACTATTACAGTATAATCTCGCCTGCTATATGTATAATATGGCGAGAACACCTTACCATCAGGATGCCTAAATGTTGACTTTCTGAAATCTATCCACTCATCCTGAACTATATGTTCCCTCTCTATTTCTTCCCACGCTAAATCTTTATTATCTATCATTTTGTTTTCTTTGTATCAGTCTAGAAATTGTTCATACGGCTTCAGTTCTCTATCTCTCCGTCCCAATCCAAGATTCCTCAATTTATTTCCTTCCGCAGCACTTCTTGTACTTCTTCCCTGAACCACATGGGCAGGGATCGTTCGGATATATTTTCTTCTGTGCCGTCTGAACCGGACTGTTTACACCGTTTGACATTCCAAATACCGGAACACTGGTAGCGTTAGCGTCCAGATCCACGCTAAATCCCATCTTCTTAAGCTCCGGCATTGCCTCCGAAAGCATTTGGGCAGCATTACTGCTTCCCGGAACAATAGTAGGCATCTGGCCTGGCTTTAATACAGGGCGCGGCATATCTGCGGGTGCATATCCTCTGTTCACCAACAGATTCGTTCCGTTACAAAGTGGCATATATAAAGAAACCACCTTTTTCACCTGAGCCTCATCGGTAAATTCGAACTGGTCCCAGAACCACCGCATTACGCCATGGGGATCATTTTCCATGGTAAGCTTATCCCAAAGATCAAGAAGCAGATCTTCCGCTTCATCTTCGTCCATCTCCATATCACCGACCAGAAACTTACGCATCTCCTGATAAGGTTTGTGCGACAACAACGCTCCGGTCCGATAATACTCATCCACCTCATCTGCGCTAGGTATATAGAAATCCTTATCGCCCTGTGCACGCCGAAGAGCTTCCGACGCATTCTTGTTACCGATATAATTTCTTTCAATATAAGCATCTTCAATGCAAAGAGTACTCAGCATATCTTCCGGAAAATGGCCAAAAATCTCCCTCAGTTCCTCTGAAGTCATATGCATCTTCTTTTTCGTATTGATGAGCTTTAAAAAGATATCTTCCGGGGTATAACCGTACATGTACTCCGTCCAGCGCAGACATTTCCAAACCCAAGAGGCCCTTTCTCTGTATATCTCGAACTTCTCATGATCGAATTCTTTCTCACAAATCTCCCAGACATCTGACAGAGTGATGAATCTCCTTCGTTCGTCGATGGACCCGACTTCCATCTCATTCAAGGTGCATGCCAAGTCAAAAGAACTGTCACCCAGAGAAAACTCCATCGGGTTCTCGCTTCCGGCCTTAAGCAACCCCATAGCGGTATCGTCAAGAAGCGCAAGCCTATAAAACAGATTCTCGGGGTTCAAAAACTTCTCTGCGATCCGCTCTATCAAATCTTCTTTCTTAAGCTGCGACACCTTACGAAGCCAAAGATCCGCTGCAAAAACTTTCAGCGATTCCTTGTCATACATATCCATCTTTTCTCTGAAGGTCAACAAACCTCCCATCCTACAATCCTCCTATCTTTTCCTGCAAGACCCGGGTTCACAGTACACGTCACCATAAACTTAAACTTTCTATTTCATTGTAACAAGTTCATACTTTCGAGAACCTATCCCTATCTTCTCAGCATGTTCAAGTGTTTCCGCCCATGAAACATTTGGATTACTGTTATGCCATACGTCTCCATGGTCATGAAAATGTTCACTCGCCATGTTGTCTCCCAGCTGGCTGTTTCTAATCGGTTCCGCTTTCTGGCAAAGATCAACACAAGCCTGATCCAGTGCAACAGGATCAAACGAAGCAAGCATTCCTATATCCGGAAGTATAGGAGCATCGTTTTCTCCATGACAGTCACAATTTGGCGAAACATCCGTTATAAGACTGATATGGAAATTAGGTCTTCCGGTTACAACTGCGGCCGTATATTCAGCCATTTTTCTTCCAAGAAGTTGCGCTGCATCCCAATTATTGTTTACTATGGCATCAAAAGCACATGCACCTATACATCTACCGCAACCTTTACATTTTTCAGGATCTATCCATGCTTTTTTATCATTATAACTTATGGCATCTGAGCCACATTCCTTGGCACACCTTCTACAACCTTTACATTTGTCTTCAATTACATGGGGCTGACCACTATTATGCTGATGCATTTTCCCGGCACGGCTTCCACAACCCATACCTATATTTTTTATTGCTCCACCAAACCCGGCCATCTCATGTCCCTTAAAATGATTTAAAGAAATAAATATATCGGCATCCATTACTGCACGTCCAATATATGCTTCTTTACAATATTCGCCATTAGGCACCGGAACGACAATATCATCCGTTCCTCTTAAGCCATCGGCTATAATAATCTGACATCCAGTAGTTACGGTATTAAAACCATTGATATTTGCACAATCTAAATGTTCAAGGGCATGTTTTCGGCTTCCCGGATATAATGTATTACAATCTGTAAGGAAAGGCAGCCCACCCTGTTCCTTAATAACATCAGCAACGGCTTTAGCATAGTTAGGTCTTAGATATGCAAGGTTTCCAAGTTCCCCAAAATGCATCTTTATAGCTACGAACTTCCCTTCCATATCAATAGAACCAATACCGGCCATTCTAATAAGCTTCTGCAACTTCACAGTAAGGCTTACTCCAAGCCCCGTTCTAAAGTCAGTAAAAAATACCTTTGATTTCTCCATTTCAAATCTCCTTACAATCAAGTCTATTTAGTGTTTTTCGAGTGTTTTATTTTGTGTTTTTCGAATATTTTATTTTGGTTTTTTCGAGTGTTTCATTCTTCAATTGTACTTGTCAAGGAAAGGCCCTTGTCACCTTATGCAACAAATAATCCGGCAGAGTGCCGGCTCAAATAATAAATGAAATTGTCAATAATGGTTGTTTCAATAGTGTTGCCATACGAAATTATAAATGCTATAATTCAGAAAGTAGCTCTCGTATTTTTCTTAGAAAATCATTTCCATTACATTTATCAAGGATTTCGAATAAGAGAAAGGATAACCGCCATGTGGGGAAAAAAATATGTAATAAGATGTGAAATTATGCCCAATTTGCCTTACCAAGGTACTGTCAGCTATCATCATAAGCACGGACACATAAGCACAGCTAACCACGCCATAGAAAAAGCACAAATCCAATTAGCAAAGCGGCACGCATTCAATACACGCGCCGGGGCAGAACGATTCATTCTAACAGTAAAAAGAGCCCTTGTCTGTTCTTTAGACGATTTCAATAATTTCTCACAGAACCGTACCATGAAAGAAACCCATGACTGGATGGATGAAAAGGTGAAAAAGCATAACTGGAAGAACAGCGAACACAAATTTACAGTGATCACTTTTGACGAAATGCTTCAAGAAATAAAGAAACAGAGAATACTAATAGATGATTAAACCGTTATCCCTTCTCCAGCCTTTCTTTGAGCAGCGTATTCCGTTTCGTCACTGTCACGTTCTTTACCGCATAGGTCAGCGCCTTCCTGGTTCCGACTATGACCAGTACCTTCTTTGCCCTGGTGATGCCGGTATATATCAGATTGCGCTGCAACATAACATAATGGTTCATCATCACCGGTATGACAACCACCGGGTACTCAGAGCCCTGTGATTTATGGATGGTAGTTGCGTAGGCATGTACCAGCTCGTCAAGCTCGCTTATGTCATATTCTATACTACGGCCGTCAAAATTTACCTTTAATGTCCTGTCAGTCTCATTCACAGCTTCTATAATACCGATATCCCCATTATACACGTCTTTGTCGTAATTGTTCTTGATCTGCATTACCTTATCGTCCGCACGGAACGCATATCCGCTACGCCTTAAGGTCTCTTTAGGCATAGTTACCTTTCCCCTGCCCTTCATGAATATCTCATGTTCCGACGGATTAAGAATCTCCTGTAGTGCAAGGTTTAAGTTTGTGGCTCCGACCTGTCCGCGTTGCATAGGTGTCAGCACCTGGATCTGTGACGATGGGATATGATAATAATCCGGAAGCTTCTTCTCAACCAGATCTACTATGTACTTTACGGCTTCTTCCGGCTCTTCCTTCTCTACAAAAAAGAAATCAGAAGCTTTTCCATTACTTATATCCGGAAGCCTGCCCTCATTTATCCTGTGGGCGTTCATGATTATCCGGCTGGTTTGTGCCTGCCTGAATATCCTTGTGAGCCTTACAACAGGAAATGCGCCTGAATCTATTATATCCCTCAGTACATTACCCGGTCCTACTGACGGAAGCTGGTCTATATCCCCGACCATTATAAGCCTCATGGTAGGCGGTATTGCCTTTAACAGCGAATTCATAAGGATAATATCTATCATAGAACACTCGTCAAGGATAAGCACATCACCCTCCAGAGGCTTTTCTTCGTTTCTCTGGTATCCTTCGGGAGGCTTGCATTCCAATAGTCTGTGAATGGTCTTTGCCTCCATGCCGGTAGCCTCGGTCATCCTTTTGGCCGCTCTGCCAGTAGGTGCTGCGAGAAGTATCTTAAGCCCATATGCCTTATATGCTGAAATTATACCGTGAGTCGTAGTCGTCTTTCCTGTTCCGGGACCGCCTGTAAGCACCATGACCTTTGCGGTCGCTGCCCTACGGATGGCATCCGCCTGGATCTCATCGTACTGCATACCGGTATATTTCTCTATCGCGCTGATCTCAACAGACAGATTCTCGTTACCGGTCAGCTGCCTTGCATCCATCAACTTTGTATAGAGCTTGTCTCCTGCAGGTGTAGAAACAAGTTTTTTCAGCTTGGCTGCGACTCCTACCTCAGCAAAAAAGAACGGTGGCAGATATATTGGATCTATCCGGGTTCCGTTATCATCGAGTCTTATGATCTCTTTTTCCATGATGAGTTCATTCTTCTTAAGCATCTCATCCATCGTCATTACCACTGTCTCAGGAGACGCCTCCAACAACTCTGATCCCTTTTCTATAAGCTGCTGTTTCTCTGCATAAACATGACCGTCATTTGAAAGTTCAGAAAGAGTATACATCAGCCCGCTACGAAGGCGCAGAAAGGATTCCTTCGCGAATCCGAGCTTCATGGCTATCTGGTCAGCAGTCTTAAATCCAATACCCCAGATATCGTCGGCAAGTTTGTACGGGTTCTCCTTCATAACCGGGATGCTGTCATTCCCGTACTGTTTAAATATCTTTGCAGCATATGAAGCTGACACCTGGTGTTCCTGCAGGAAGAGCATTATGTTCTTTATCTCCTTCTGTTTTGCCCATGACTCAGCTATCATCTCTATCCTCTTCCTGCCGATACCGTCTATCTCGATCAGGAGCTCGATATTATCTTCTATGACTACAAAAGTGTCAACTCCGTATTTCTGTACTATTTTCTTTGCAAACTTCGGACCAACTCCCTTGATAAGACCGGATCCAAGGTATTTCTCCATCCCGTAAATTGTTGCCGGGAGGGTTTCCTCCCACTTCTCAGCAACAAACTGCCTGCCGTACTTTGAATCTACCTTCCATTCCCCTTCCGCAAGCAGGACAGAGCCCACATTTGCATCAAGCATGTTTCCGATAACAGGCACAAGGTCGCTATAATCTTTTACCCTGCATTTCAGCACGGAATATCCGTTTTCCGGATTCTGATATGTGATCCTCTCGACCACGCACCGGATCTTCTGCATAGCTCCCTCCCTGTATATTCGTAAACTGCCCAATCATCAGTTTACAATGTTTAGATGTTATCTATATGTTATCTATTTATTATCTTTATATCTTCTATATATTATTTGTGTTTTTGTATTCACAGCCCATTATTTCAAAGAATCCTTTGTTACCGGGAATTCAAAATAAATATCCGGATAAGGCTCATCCTTTAATGTAAAATGCCACCATTCACAGTCAATGGGAACAAAACCTCCCTTTGACATAAGATCTAAGAGCAGCATTCTGTTTTCATACTGTTCCCGGCTTATCCCTTTATAATCCGGATGTGACATTTCACTGAAATAATCAAAAGGACTTCCCATATCAACTTCCTTGCCAGTTGCCATATCAAGCAGCGTGAGATCCACCGTGCTCCCCCTGCTATGGCTGGACTGGCTGGCAATATAGCCAAGCTTAAACAGATCCTGCTTTTCAAGATCAGGATAAAAGAACGGCTTCATACGCTGATCCAGATCCTCTATCCCCCACAAAACAAAATGTTTTACTGCAGTAGCGGGGCGATAGGCATCAAACACTTTTAGACGATACCCCTGAACATTCGCAAGATTACTTACTGTCTTTAGAGCTCTGGCCGCTTCTTTTGTCAGCAGCGCACAGGGTTCCTCATATCCGTCTATCCTGTCTCCGATAAAATTATATGTTGAAAAATATCTTATTTCCTGGATGATCCCGGGAACATAATCCGAAAGAAGGACAAATCCGGAAGCATCCATAATAACTTTTTTCTTATACTCGTTTTCCATTATTTCTTTCCTCTTTTTATCTCAGCAGGGCATTTATGCTCAGTAAACGGTCCATACTGACACCTTGGGCATCCAAAACACTTAGTATAATCTGTCCCGTTCAGGACTGCATCCGGAAAGGCAGGGTCTGCCAGTATGGCTCGCGCCAGATCCACAGTATCAGTCAGATCATTTTCTATCAGGTATTTCACAAGATCAGGTTCTAGGATGCCGTTAGCACAAGATGTAGGTATCCTTCCCGTGAACGCTTTATGAAAATGTACTCCCATAGCACAGATCCCATTATAAGGATCCTCTTCGCTTCTGAGTCCCGGTTCGGCCTCTCCCATTCCGTGTGATACCTGAAGATAGTTACACCCGGCCTTTACATATTCTTCTGCTATAGCTATTGCATCAGCCAGCTCAGGATCCGCCCCGACAGTCCTAACAGACAGCAGGAACTCTTCTCCGCATTCTTTTCTTATCCTGCGTAGTATCTCTGCGGCAAATCTTGCCCTGTTCTCAACGCTACCCCCGTATTCATCAGTACGAAGGTTTGTTGTCTTGTTAACAAACTGGTTTATCAGATAACCATGGCAGCCATGCAGCTGTATCCCGTCATAGCCGGCTTTTTTCGCCCTTATGGCAGCATTTACAAACAAATCCTGCATTTCCTTTATTTCAGATACGGTCATTTCTTTTGAAAGGTTTCCATTCCTGGTCGTAACAGAAGAAGGTCCTATTGCAGGACCACATTCAGGATTAGCAGTAATGCCTGTATGGTTGAGCTGTATTATAACTGCAACCTTATTATCATGACATGCCTTTGTTATAAAGGTATGCCCCTCTATCTGTGCATCGTCCCAGAGACCAAGATGATTCTTTGCAAATCTTCCGCCCGGCTCGACTGCTGTAGCCTCAACGCAGATCAGACCGACTCCGCCTTCAGCCCTCTCCGTGTAATGTCTTACATGTTTCTCGGTTACCTTTGCGTCCGGTCCTGCCATATCAAATTTTACTGTAGGCGAGAAAGTAATCCTGTTTTTTACCTTTAAACCATTTATCACTATAGGATCGTTTACCTTAGCCATCTTTTTTCCTTTCTTCAAATCGAAAATCAAAGTATCATTTAATCGAAATCGCTATATCAGTACTTCTTGATATTCTCAACCTTTATCCCGGCATCAACATATTTAGCAAAAACATCCGCATCCTCCGGACTTCCCACAACTCCGCCAAAATGAACCGGTATAGCAATCTCCGGACGTATTTTATTAACAAGCTCTGCAGCTTCTTTGGCATCCATAGTATATTTCCCGCCTATGGGCACAAGCGCAACATCACACTTGACTTTCTTTGCCTCGTCTGTAGCATCTGTATCACCGGCTATATATATACGGTTCCCATCTACATTAAGTATGTACCCTACCCAGCCTGCTTCCCTGGGATGAAATGGTTTGCCTATATTATACGAGGGAATTGTCTCCAGGCTCAGTTTATCTACATCTTTGCTCTCACCGGGCTTAACGGTCACTATCTTCCCAACTATACCGGCTACTTCCTTAGCTTTTTCCTTCATATTCTCAGGAACAACAAGTAACGAATCACCATTGCTGACCTTAGGTATATCCTCCGGATTAAAATGATCAAAATGATCATGTGTCACAAGGATATAATCAGCATCCTTCGGTGCCTCATTCATCCTAAAAGGATCAATATAAATCTTACCGATACTGCTATCAATCCTGATACTGTTCTGTGTAAATACCGTAATTCCATTCATAGTCTTCACCTACCCCCGCTTTAATTATCTTTTCTGTGCATCTTCCTGATCATCAGGTATTCGTTCCGTAAAGTCCCGTCTTTCAGGCGGATTGCATCGGGATGTATCCCGGCTATACTGAAACCCATCTTCTCATACAGAGCCCTTGCCCTGCTGTTTCCTTCAATAAATTCAAGCTCCATCTGAAGTATGTTTTCATTTTCTTCCGCAATCCTGATCATTTCCTGGAACAGCCTTGTCCCGATACCCTGATTCCAGTATTCCTTTAACAGTGCAATAGCCACACTTGCGCGGTGTCTGGCCTCAATGTGGTCAAATTAAGCCTTCAAACCCTTGAAATTACTGGGGTTTCAAAATTCCAAATTGCATCAGATTAGCCTTGAAGCCTTGTGCTTCAAGGCTTTTCTTGTTGTTAATAAATTCTTAATACATTTCTTCAAAAAAGCACTTGACAATCAGCCCCAAATGTGCGGCCGCTTTCGCGACTTATCGTATTTTTGAGGTAGCGAAAGCGGCCCTTAAGATAAGGCATATGTTTCGTCATTGCGAGACATTGCAAAT
>JAFYYN010000088.1 GCA_017557525.1 Lachnospiraceae bacterium | reverse complement strand
TTTTCTGTTTTCTTTTCTCGGGGAAAAAGAAAGAAACCTAAGGGGAAGGGTTATTCCAGACTTCTCCGCGAACGAAAAAGACATCTTACGATTTTTATCATAGGATGCCTTTTATCTCTTCTTATTTACGATAGTTATCGTATATAAGCATGTGTATTATAAATATATCAGTATAACCCTTAGATCTATAATAAGAATTATTTCATTCACGATACTTATCGCAAAATACTATGCGGTATACCTTCTGCCACACCATCTTTCCAATTTAGCAGCTACTTCAGGATTTGTCTTCGCCTCTTCTCTCATTTTCTGTATGCATTTCTTTTTAGCACGATTACTATATTCCTTATGTGCGGCAAGTTCTTTGGCTGCTTCAGGATCCGTTTTCGCCCTTTCCTTCAACTCGGCATATTTTTGTTTTCTCTTTAACTGAGATTTCTTAGAATAAGCCTTTTGATGCTCTTTCTTTTCTTCCGGTGTAAGCTTCTTTCTTGAAGTATACTTCTCAGGATGCTCCAATTTGTCAGTTCTTCGTTTTTCCGCGTTTCGTTTGTTTTTGATTGATGCTTTTTCTCTTCGAACTCTCAATACTTCTTCTGCAACCGGATCATCTTTTGCCAAAGGTTCCAGTTGAGTAATCGGCATTTTTCTAAGTTCTGCAAGATGCTGTCTTTCCTCAACTTTTCTTTTGTATTCCGGATTTGCTTCTTTCTCCGCTTTCTTCCTGGCTGCAAAATTTCTACAATGTACTCTTCTTTTTTCCTTCAGTTCCTCAAACTCTTTTGCTTTCTCAGGATCCGTTTCGGCAAGTTCCTTAAGTTCATAATATTTTTCCTTCTGTCTTGCAGAACTCCTTTGGGCTTTTTCCCTTTGTCTTTCTTTGTATTCAGCATCAATTTGAGCTATTCTTTCCTCTTCGGAAATATCAGCTTCAAGCAAAGAGATTTGACCTATGAAAGAAAAATAAATATCAACCTTTTGCATTCGATATCTCGTTCTGCCATTTATTGCTTTGTGAACAACAATCTTTTCAATCAATTCGGATATCATATCATCTGTAATTACTTCGAAGTTCTCATATTTCCTGATTAATGCTGTAAACTTTGTTATATCCGTCTTACAGCGACCGGGTTCCTCTGTATTCTCAACCTCTATCTCTTTGATTCTTGCTATAAGATTATCCTGTTCTTCCGTATACTGAACCATAAGTCTTTTTGCCTGCCGTTCCGGAAGTATGCCTTTGACCTGGCTTTCATAAAGGTTTTGAATAAGTTCATCAAGTTCTTCCACTCTGACTTTTGCCGAATTCAACTCGTTTAGATTATCGGTGCTTTTTGTCTCTTTATTTGCTTTCCACTGTTCCATAAGTTGTTCTGCAAACAATTCATCATCTTCCAATACAGTTTTAGAAACTAATCTTAAACAGTTTGTTACTATTTCTTCCAATGCCTCCGCATTTATAAAATGAGATTCGCAAGCATCATCATATATGCTCTTATACTTACTGCATTGATAGAAACTGTAATACTTTTTCTTCCATCTTTCTTCATAGGCTTTTCCGTAACTCATTCTTCTGCCACAATCAGCACAAAATACATATCCGGAAAGCATGTGCGGATTCTCTCCGTTATATCTTTTCTTTACTTTCCTTGCTCTTAATTTCTGAACTTTATCATAGAGTTTTTGATCTATAATGGGTTCGTGAGTATTGTAGAAAACTATTAGTTCATCATCAGTTGCTTTTCTTCGTTTCTTTGTTTTGAAATTATCGCAAATCGATTTTCCAAGTATCGTATGTCCAAGATACTCTTTTCTTTCAAGGATATATCCTACGGAAGTGCATGTCCAACGATACGGATCATGAAAGTTGTGGTATGAACACTGCTCCGGGTGATATTTCTCTTCATATGCTGCCGGAATTAACACTTTTTCGTTTGCCAATGTATCTGCTATTCTTGTAAGGGATATTCCCTCTGAAGCCATATTGTAGATTCTTTTCACTACTTTCGCTGCGGGTTCATCTACATACAACTTCTGTTTATCTCCCGAAATTCTTTTGTAACCGTAAGGAATACTGCCACTACAACGGTATCCCTCACTCATACGGTTTTTGAATACAGCTTTTATCTTTTTGCTTGTATCCTTTGCATACCATTCGTTCATGATATTCAAAAACGGTGCGAAATCGTTATCCATGGGGTTTGCACTGTCAATGTTACTGTTTATAGCAACAAAACGCACACCCTTATCAGGAAAAAGCATTTCGGTATAAAACCCTACCTGGATATAGTTTCTGCCAAATCTGCTCATATCCTTGACAATAACCGTATCAACATTTCCGTTCTTGATTTCCTCAAGCATTTCAAGAAAGCCCGGGCGATTAAAATTGGTTCCGGTATACCCATCATCAGTGAAGTGTCGGAAAGGTTGAAATCCGTTTTTCTTTGCATAATCTTCCAGATATCTCTTTTGATTGGATATACTGTTGGATTCACCTTGCTGTTCATCATCTCTTGATAGACGCTCATACAGTGCCGTAAACTTAGTTTTACCTGCCATAGTAAGTACCTCCTTTCTTTAGGTGATTTATTTATCGAAAAAGAGAAAGAATATATAACCAAATTTGTTACACATTCTTTCTCTCTCATAATAAATTAATTGTTCCCTTCGGATCAG
>JAFYYN010000087.1 GCA_017557525.1 Lachnospiraceae bacterium | reverse complement strand
TTGAGATACAGGCCGATGAGGGAGACATTCCGGATATAGAAAAGGAATTTAAAGTAGCTGATATGGTAAAGGACCGTGACGGGGTAAGAGTCAGAGTGGTAGGTGACAGAGTACCTTACGGGTACGGATATACTGAAAAGGAGCCATCTTTGGAGGATGTATACCTGTACAGGGTGCGGGAGTGAAAAACTTTAGATTGAAAAACAGGGGATAGGTATTATGCTATGCGTATATATATAGATGAAATGCACAGGCTCTGGAGAACGCCCGGTATAATCTTTGCAGTCATTATAGCCTGTTTTGCGACATTCGGAGTCCTGAAATTAAGGTCAAAGGGAATGCTGTATTATGTACAGCCGGAGGAATATAAGGAAGCCTTTCAGAAAATGGATGGTATGCAGCTTGGCGAGGCATACGCCCTTTATGCTGATAAAGAATATGACATGATGGATTTCAGCCGCGAGGCATTCTTGAACAAGGCTGTAAGGGATGAGTTAGAGGAACAACTGACATACGAGGATTACCTCGCTGGTATTACAGATGAGGCAGAAAGGCTTACCTCTGTTTCGATATTTGCGGATAAAGACAGCTTCCTTTATAGAAATGCCATAAAAACCTCTGGCGTATATGAAAAGCTGAAGGGAAAAATAGGGATAGAGCCCGGCCCATCAAAGGGCTTGGAGCTCTGGTCCGGAAATGGCGTTACAGGGCTGATCATCATACTCGTGCTCCTGGTAATGATAAATGAAATAGTATTAAAGGACAGGGAATCAGGACAGCTGAACCTATTATTCACTATGGATAAGGGGCGCGGTACGCATGGCTTCATAAAGCTCCTTGTATGCTGCACCTCAGCCTTTGCGGTAACATTTATCGTACTTCTGACGGCTTTCTTTACGAGCGGATATATAATCGGAAACGGGGATGTGACCAGATCCGTGCAGTCCGTAACAGGGCTAAAGGGTTGTACGATGGAAACCTCGGTGCTTGGATATATGTTAGTGTATTTCCTTGTACTATCAGTTACAGCCGCAGTCTTGAGTATCATCATATTCCTGACAGCGTCGGTTTTAAAGTCTTCGGTTGCGGTGTACTTAACGGTAGCAGCGATCTTTGGTACAGAAGCCGTACTTTATTATCTGATAGGTGAAAACAGCTATCTGGCTTTTTTAAAGGAGTTTAACCTTATGTCCTTTATGGATACCGGGCGGTATCTGTCGGTATACGGGAATGTCAGCATTTTCGGGTATCCGGTGAACCGGTTCGTGTTTGTCATGGTTTCGCTGATACTGCTTATATCAGTATTCCTGCCGCTTGCCATAAAGGCATACTCAGTTCAGACTACAGTTACGGTCAGAAAAAGCAGAAAAAGCAAGGGCTGGCTGAAATGCCCTGTGCCAAAGTCGGTGTCCCCGTTCCTGCATGAAGCATATAAACTGCTGATATGCGGGGGAACTCTGTGGGTGCTATTGCTTTTTGCGGGCTATCAGGCGGCCGGGTATACGCCTGTCAGAGAGTATTTTGAGAATGAGGATTCTCTGTATTATAAAAAATATGCGCTTATGTTTGAAGGACCTGTTACGGAAGAAACTGTGAAGGCGATAAATGCGGAAAAGAATAGGTTTAAGGAAATAGAAGAAGAAATGCGCAAGGTTCTGGCAGAGTGTCCGCCGGAGCTTGCGTCAAGCATATCGATGCAGTATCAGGAACAGCTGAAACCTAAAATGGGATTTGAAATGTTTGTCTCAAGAGTGGAACAGCTAAAGCACAGTGGCGCATACATAGTATATGATACAGGTTACCGCCTGCTGACGTTCGACAAGCTTGCGAAAAGCAAAGAGATAACACTGGGCATTACCGCCGGTATTATGCTGGTACTCACGCTCTCATATCTTTTTGCGGGAGATGACAGGCTGTACATCGAAAGGGTGACATCCGTAACGTTAAATGGAAGAAGAGCATTGTTCCTGAAGAAAGTAATATTGGGCAGTCTGGTAGTCCTTGTTATTTACTGCCTGAATTATCTGCCGTATATTCTTAGTACACTCACTGTATACGGGAGCGGCGGACTGGGTTTCCCGACTCAGTCCGTAAGGAACCTCGAAGGTACAGTATTTGAGAAGCTTGGCTTCAGCATAGGTGGCAGCATTGCCTTTTACGCTGTATTAAAATATATGTTCATGATAGCGGAAATGCTGGTACTGAGCCTGATATCAAAGAAACTTAGGAGCTTAAGCCGCACGATAGTAACCGGTCTGGTGGTATTTGTCGGGCCGCTGCTGATCATGTATGTGATGAACTGAAATCAATCAGAGAATAGTCCCTCCGATTGAAAGAAAGGAAAAGACTATGAAAAGAATAAAAAAAGTATTACTATGCACTGCAATCTTAGTATTAACCTGCATCCTTGCAGGATGCTCAAAGGGAAGCGATAGCCCGGATGAAGATATTAAAAAAGATAATGTGAACCGGGATACTGAAGATATAGTATTTGGTTTTATTGACTCATATAATTCAAAGGGAAGATGTTATGTGGAGAATTGCATAGCTCATTTTTATGATGCCGAAACAGGGAACGATGTAGTTTTATGTTCAAAGCCCAACTGTAAGCATAAAAGGACGGATTCTAAGAGTGTTTCTACTTGTGACGCATACCTTGGAGCACGTTCATATGCACCATTTATAGCAGAGGATCATTTATATTTCCTGGCGTATGATGATAATGACATCTTTTTTGATGTATATTTATATAAAGCGGATAAAGATGGCAGGAACAGGAAAGAAATAGTCAGGCTGAATGATGCACAGGATGTAAATGGGACAGATTATCTGGATGGGAAGCTTGCTTTGTGTTATTTGGCAGATATGGACAGAGAGACAAAAGACTATTGGGAGGAAAATCAGGAAGGATTTTCCTATGCAAAAAGAGAGAAAAGGAAATCCGGTATTTATCTTATTGATGTGAAAAGCGGAGAAAGCCTGTTGGTTGATGATTATGAGGAATACTCCGCAAATGTATGTAACTGCATGCTGGATGCCGGGAAGCTGTATTACTGTGTCTACTATAATACGGAGGATGTAAAGTATTCAGATTTTGAAGATATAGATGTTTACTATAAAAAACGAGCTGATGTCGCAGTAATGTATATATATGAATATGATATAGAAACAGGTGAAAAGAAAAAGCTGTTTGACGGAAGCCTGATTTTTTCCCAACGTTTGGGAGAAGGCTATATAACGGCAGAAGACATGAACTGTAAAGAATACATATATCTTTTTAAAAACGGTGAAAAAAAGGCCTACTATACTATGCGGGAACTTAATCCGGAAGGGTATGAGCCGGAATATCACGCAAAGCACATATATGATGATAAAATGTATATGATGGATGGAAAGAAGGTATGGTATAAGGATATTAATACAGGAAAGGTTGAGTTTGTAGCCGATGGCAAGCTTAACGATAAAGGCATAATCAGGATAACTGCAGTAGTGGGGGACTGGGTTTATTATCAGACGGAAACAATCTCAGGTACTGTTATTACATATGGTTATTATGTCGTGGATAGAAATGGTTTTTTTAACGGAAACCTGGAAAATGCAAGGCTTATGTACACAAGCGAGGCTTACCGGAGCGAGCCTGATAAGCCTGGTGATTCCGGAGAAGATAATAATGGAATCAAAGATGATAATGAAAAAGATGATAATGATACTGACCACGCAGGCAAAAATGACAGTGAAGGAGAAAAAACAGCTGACAGAAAGAATGATATAGAAGCTATATATTCAGAGTATCCTCCCAGATTCAGCGGCCCGGAAGACGAGAATACAGTGACATGGGCGCTTTGGCAGACAAAAATAGACGCTGAATCGATATGCGAGCGTATAAACAGAAAATTAAATGGGGATGGCTATGATTTCAAAATGTCTATAGCCGAGCTTGCATACAATAGTCCTTATATAAGTGAATATGGGGATATGATGCTTGAAAGTGATGCGGATATTTTATTTACAGGAATTCGTAATGGAGCCGATGAGTCAGCCTGGGCTCCTGGTTACAAAGGCATAATGGAGGATAAATTCCTGAAACTGGATGATTATCTGAAAAACAGTAAACTTTATGATTATTATCCTGAAAAGCTCTGGGATTCTGTCAGAGTAAACGGAAGTATCTACTGCATACCTAATCCTAACACTATGAGTAGATGTTTTGCCATTGTATTTAAGAAGAGTGCGTATACCAAAGAACAGATAGAAAGCTTTGATAATACTATGGATGGAATTGTAAAACTTATAACAGATGAGGATAAGCTTTATTACACATCTACCGGTTTTATGAGCATGTACGGCATCTGGCAGTCTTTTTCACAGGGGATATACTTTGAGGATGAAGAGGTTAAAAGCTTACTCGATAACGAGCTTTACATCAAGGGGCTTAAAGCACTGAATAATCTAGCGAAAAAAGGACAGCTTGTCGGAAAAGGCAAGAGCATATTTGACTGTCTGGATGAATGGTCGATTGCATTCAGTTTTGATTACTTGGCAGACCAGCTTGATAAAGACGAATACTACGTTATAACTTATCCGGAGGCTGTAGTAGAACACTTTAGTGCATCGATAGCTATAAACGCTGACTGTAAAAATCCTGATGCTGCATTTAAGCTGATAGAGCTGATCATGCTGGATCAGGAATATGCAAATACCGTTTTATTTGAAGATGGAGTCATTCTTAAAGACGGTTATGCTTATGATCCTGAAACAGAAAGCTATACAGGAAGTCTTTGGGACAGATATCAGTGGGGGATAAAGGAGATAGCATACAAGCTGAAAAATGAAAGTGAAGGATATTTTGATTCTGCTGATGCTAGAAAGGAATACTATGAGAACAATTTAGGTCCTGTTATCAATTCAGCTTTGGAGTATCCTACAGAGGTCAGGGTTTTAGGGAGACTGGAAAATGATAACTGGGATATTGTGTATGATGTGAAGAACTTTGATAAAAAATTAGATGCCTGGATTAAGAAAGCAAGTGAAGTGAAGTTTGATTGAATTTAAAAACTTGACAGACTGGTCTATAAGTGGTAGATTATAATAAAGGTCAATCATGGGGACGGTTCTGCGGTTGACAAGAAATTCGTCAACCGCAGAACCGTCCCCGTGATTGACCCAGTGACTGACAATTAACTGAAAGGAACAGCATAAAATGGATACCAACATGCGTTTAGGAGCAGTAGAAGAGAAATTTGCAGACATCATATGGGAGAATGAGCCACTCCACTCAAGAGAGCTGGTGAAGCTCTGCGAGGAAAGGCTGGAATGGAAAAAATCAACCACATATACCGTGCTGAAAAAGCTCTGTGACAGGGGTATTTTCAAAAATGACGGCGGAATGGTAAGCTCCGTCATGTCAAAGGAAAAGTTTACCAATATCCAGTCAGCGCAGTTTGTGGAAAGAACCTTCAATGGTTCTCTTCCTGCATTCATCGCAGCTTTTACTTCTGAGAAAAAACTGAGTCCAAAGGATATCGCGGAGATAAAGAAGATGATCGAAAGCATATAGCATAAAAACGGAGATCTTCATTATTGGTTGTGCAGATAATGGAAAGACAGTGAAATGGAGATAGATATGACAGATGTTTTCCTTCTTATTTTAAATATGAGCATAAATGCCAGCCTGGTAATATGCCTTGTCATACTGTTAAGAGCTGCATCCCGTAAAGCACCCAAGTGGCTGAGGTGCGGATTATGGGTGCTGGTTGCTTTCAGGCTTCTATGCCCGTTTGCGATCAAAAGCAGCTTCAGCATAATACCGGACAGCACGGACTGGTTACAGGTTAATTCGGCTAAGGATCATATAACTGAAACTTCTGATATAGGCATAGCTGTTTCTAATTCAATCAAAACCGATGATTATAAAAATACAGTGGGTAATACAGATGAAAATTCATATGATGAACCAAGAGTGTCAGATATTGCTGGATTAAAGATCTTAGATACAGATTATAACAGCAATGTGATTAATGATAATGGCACAGTGTTTGTGAAAAACGTGAGCAGATCGGATAAGAATGATGCTGCAGATAATGCCGGGGGCAAAGAACAATCGGAAACGGCGGATCTGGAGACTGTTGTATCAGATAATCCCGGAAATATGGCGGAAGGATATGCCGGTACAGCTACAATTATATGGCTTGGCGGCTTCTGTCTGATGACAGCATACTGTGTTTTCAGCCTGCTTAAACTTAGAAAACGTCTGAAAGGAGCTATCCCTATTGGATTGATGAATGAGCCAGATATAGCTGCAGGTACCCATACGGACACTTATGTTTCGGATGATATAAAGTCTCCTTTTGTTTTTGGAATAATCAGACCAAAGATATATCTTCCGTCAAGACTTGATGAAAGGACCACGGGCTATGTACTGGCGCATGAGCGAAATCATATAAGGAGAGGCGATAATATCTGGAAAGCGCTGGGGCTGCTGCTTCTGGCAGTTCACTGGTTTAATCCGCTTGTGTGGATAGCATATTATCTGTTCGCAAGAGATGTAGAGGCGGCCTGTGATGAAGCGGTCATCAGCGGAAAGACAAGAGAAGAGATAAAGGGTTACGCTATAGCTCTTCTTAAGTGCAGCATAGCAAATAATAATCCGCTTCTCTGCACCTTGTCATTTGGCGAGGTATCCGTAAAGAAGAGGATCAGGGATATTTCAGAGTACAGGCAGCCTAAGCTGAAAGTCATTGTCTCGGTTATTTTGATAGGAGCTCTTGTCTCGGCCTGTACCCTGACAGATCCGGTAACGGAAAAACAGGCACCTGAGCAGACTGAATTGACAGGGAACGAGGATATTACTGTCGGAGCAACAAGTCACGCAGACATGATCGATAATACTGATTCCGCAGACAGGATAACAGCTTATACGGGTATGACAGAAGGTATGGACGACGCGGATCCCATGAGTGCCGGTGCAGGCACAGATGATCAGGTTTTAAAAACAATAGCCGGAAACGTGTCCTGGAAGCCGGGAGTCGGTGATGATGGAAGCACATGTGATATACGCATTTCGGCAAATAATGAAATAGCGTATATTTATAACGGACAGTTTGTATTGGATGAAAGGCTGTGTAAAAACAGGGATGACGTGAAGCCTGAAAACATGAATTATGAGGGCAGTGTCAGAAGGATAGCTGATGATGATCTGTATATCACCGTTATAGATGATAAAGGTATGGTGCATTCAACATTCCCGTATGATTCGGCAGATGTGAGGGAGCAGCAGAAAACAGCTTACCGTGATGTGAAAAATATCTTTCAGGGAGTAGAAGACAGACGACCTGATCCGTTGATAACTCTGGACTTTGAAGCCATGAAGGATGTAGTTTATCTGAACTGCAGGTACTCATATTCATATCTTGAAATTGACGAGTATGGGATGGTCTTTGAGGACGGAAAGAGGATCTATACGGATGAGACAAAGGCTGTTCAGGCAGTGAAAGGCAGAAACGGGGTTGTTTTTATCCTACTTGAAAACGGCAGGGTAATAACTCCAAGCTTCAGTCTGTTTAAATCATTTCTGGAGGATAATGAAGATTACAGGGAATGGAGATGCGTAACAGAGATACACAGTGACGGGGAATATCTTGTAGGCCTTTGCGCTGACGGCAGCGTGCTGTGTGTGCAGAAGTCGTTGAAATGGAGGATATCAGACTGGAAAAATATACGGCATATGGCTTTGAATTCCGGAAATATAGTCGGAGTCGATTCCGACGGACATGTCAGATACCAGCCTGTGAATCTGAACTATGTAAATTCCGCAACGCTGACAAATGAGAACGGTATTGTGGAAGAACACCTGAAACTTGATGAGATCAGGGAAGAGCTTGCAACGTGGGAGAATGTCCTTGACGTGGACTGCAATGACCAATATATAGTAGGTTTGACAGCAGACGGCATAAAAATACTGTATTTATACAGGACAGCTGCATGACAGGCAGATAGTTCATTATCCGACACAGAGTAAGGCAGGATAAGGGAAGGTTATTTATTTGTTTTATACAAAACAGGATTATACACAGGGACGATTTTTTGTCTTATCGGTATGGTAAGAAAAGAAATCGTCCCTGTGTCATTCAGTAAAACTTTTAAGCCTTCCGCCTTGGTGTAAGGCTTAACATTATGACATTGAAAAAGTTGGCCTTTCGCTGAATTATGTGGGTAACCACATTAATCCTGTTTGATATTTTTGCTTAATTTTGTTATTATGTATCCATAAAAATATTGAAATGGATGGTAATTATTTATGGATACAACAGTACTTTTTAAAGCAGCATT
>JAFYYN010000086.1 GCA_017557525.1 Lachnospiraceae bacterium | reverse complement strand
GAACCGTCCCCCTGTCATCAACGGCCACCTATCATAATCTGGCAGCGCATGTGAGGGCCACCCATTGATACAGCCATGGGCTGCTTCTTACCGCAGAAACCGCTGGATGTCCATTCTACCTTGTCAGATACCATATCAACGGTCTTAAGCATTTCAAATGCTACGCCCGATACCGTGGTATCAAGAAGTGCCTTACCAAGTTTTCCGTTTTTAATCTCGTAACCGCAGGTTACTCCGAACATAAACTCACCGGTAAGATCTGCCTGACCGTTTCCGGAGTCAATAAGATAATATCCGTCTTCTACTGATGAGATAAGCTCCTCAACTGTATTCTTTCCCGGAAGGACGCAGGTATTTCTCATACGGATGATGGGCTCATCTGCAAATCCCCAGCCTCTCGCATTTCCCTTTGCCTCCATGCCAAAATGCTTTGCTGTTTCCCTGTCGTTCATATATCCTACAAGTATACCGTTCTTGATAAGTTCGACATCACTGGCAACGATACCTTCATCATCAAGATATACAGGAAGGGGAGCCATCTTTCCGTCATACGTGTTTGCAAAATCCACAAGACTTACTAGATCTGATCCAACTCGTTTATTGAGGGATGGACCGGCAACGCTGCCTCCGAGTACCAGATCGGCCTCAACGGTATGTCCTACTGCTTCATGTGCGAGCATTCCTGCCATAAAAGGTGAAAGAACAACAGTCTTCATTCCGGCTTCTGCATAAACGCCCTCTTTTTTATCCATTACTCTCTTGTACAGAAGATCTATTCCCTCATATACATCATCAAGTTTACTGAAATTATCACTGAAACTGCCGAATCCGCCAAATGCCTTAAAAAGCTCTACAGGGCTTCCATCCTTAGACTCAGCGCTCATCATAACGTAGATATAGCACCTGGGTGTTACAAGATGTCCATTAAAAGCGTCCGATGTATAAACGATCCTGTCCTGTGAGTCCTCAGTGTACACTACTGTACGACTCAAGAGATCTGGATATTTCTCTACGATGTAATTATCAATAGTCTGACATGCCTCGATGATAATCTTCTGTTCAGTATCAACTATCTCTGCGTTAAGCGGTACCGAACCTGTACCTAATGATGCAGGAAGCTCAATATTCCTGTTTGAATGCTTTGATAAGAAAAGAGCATTCTCTGTTGCTGCCTTTAATACCTTTTCTGCTCCCTCAGCAGTATAGTCGGCCGTTGATGCGAAACCATAGGTTCCGTTTTTGTTAACCCTGGCACTGATGCCGTTTGAAGCACTGCGCGAGTTCTGTACCATATTCCCCTTTAACAGTACGACTCTGCGGTTTCTGTTTTCATGTCCGCGCAGGATGGTCTGCACGCCATCTGCGAACAATGAAGTTTTGTTACTTAAAATGTCCTGTAGCATATATACCTCCGTGTTTTTATTTACAAAATTATCAAGGTTTACACCCCTCATCAGTCAGCTTTGCTGACAGCTTCCCCCCATGGGGAAGCCTTTATGTTGTAATTGATTTTAACGCATCCTTGGTCCAATAGGCATGCGCTGTGATGACGGTCTGACAGGTGCCGGGCGCTGACCGGACGCTGCCATAAGTGTTGTCATTATGTGATTGCGGATAAAGTCCTGACTGTCCTCTTTTACCAGATAATAAATATAGGAATCAATCAGGAATTCCTTTCCTTCACCACGACCTACGATCTTAAAGTTTCTAAAGCCCATCTCGGCGTACTTTTCAACGTCTTTAACCGACATAAACGAAGGACGTTTCTGGCAGCCTGCAAATGTACGTTTGTCGGGCGAAGGGTCCCAACATGGATACTGGATATTTGTATCATACTCGAGCTGGTGACGTGATATCTCTCTGTAATGATCGACACGCTTAGGACAGTGTGCATTACAGGTCTCGTTAACAAGTATCTCTATCCTGCCCGCAGCCGGAAGGATCTTTTGTATTATCTCATCATTGTGATTAAGATCATAATCAAGCACCACAAGGAAATAGTCCTTATCTATCTCAGCCAAAAGCTTATCAGCGTCCAATATCCTTTTTGTTGTAGAGGAAATGATCTTATACTTAGGATACTCTCGTCTTATATACTCTTCAAGCACCGGAGTGTTTACGAGTACCTGATTCATGCCGTTATCTCCGGCCTTCATGATCATATTGCAGTAGGTATCATAGGTATGCTTTTCCTCTAAGAGTACATTTGTCCACGTAAAACGAACCGGTATACCCTTTGAGTTATATGCCTTTATGATATTTTCCACCTCACGCTTGTTACTGAAACCATCAATGATGTTTCTGCCGCCGTTCCAGATAGCCCCGGGAAATGTACCGTAGCATGATGCGATCTTGTAATTATCCCTGAAACGGCTTGGATACTTCTGCATAGCATCGAGAAGTATGTGGTTTACAAGTCCAAAGTAGCAAATACCCGGTATATGCCAGTATATTGTTTCGTTACTCATTGTATTAACTTTACCCAATATTTTAATTGGATTTCTCCTTATTCCATCAATAAAATTTTGTTTAAGTCCGTTTAGGATTTCTTAATCCTGATATTGGTAATTGCGCACTGGTCACCTGAAAGTGCAAAAAGCACATCCTTTTGATCAGTTGATATCGTTGTAACATTTTCTATGTAAATACCAAAGTTAGAGGTTGACAGCTTTATCTTATTACCGCTTCTTTCTATTGATACAGCACAGTCCATGCCTTTCTTGTTAAGCTCTTTCCATGCATCCCAGCCCTTAAACTGTTCGCCTTTCTCAACACTTAAGTCATTTACGCCGTCTTTTGAGGTATTGATAAGCTCGCCGTCAAGTCTAACCATTGCAAACTCTTTATAGTTTCTGCCTCCCGGAATACCATCATCCGAGTTAAAAAGTATCAGATAAGGGCAATGCCAGATAAGTCTTGCAGTAGGCAGGCTCATGGTATGGAAGCTTACATCAAGTCTGTTTACTACGGGGATACCGGGTGTTGAACTGGTTCTGTGGCCATCCACCTGTACACTCGGCACATCACCGTCTTTTCCTTTAATATATGATATCTTTTCAGCAATCCTCGGGATATAATCGTCAGGGATCCTTTTCTGAGTCCTGTCAATCTTTCCATCAGTATATCTGCAATGCTCACCAGAAACACCGATATAAACATAGCGCGAGCTGTCAGGTAAAGCCATAACGATCTTAACTGTTTTTTCACCGTCATCTATCGTTAGCATTGCGTGATCCATACGTTTAACAGCTTCAACTTCATATGTTTTGAACTCTTTTGTACCGATAACCCTGTCCCTGTCAGGTTCATGCATCTTGATATCTGTCTGAACCTTTCGTAAGTTTACATTATCGACTACTCCGTTCATCCATACAGTACAGTATTCAAAATAATTCATTTCTTTTACTGCTTTCTCTTCTGTATGAGCACGTCCGTCAAGAGAATCAAAAAGCAGGAAAGCAGCTCCACGACTCTGATCTGCATTTTTATCTACAATAAGCTTAAAGTTGAATTTTGTTATCCATGGTGTTAAGATAATGCCCTCGGAAACTTCGTTTTTAAAGCTTGTACACTGGAATTCACCTTTATCGGTAAGCTCGGTATTTAAAGCCTTTTCCTTCATCATGTATTCGACATCATCATCTATCAGGTTCTGCATGATCTTGGCAAATCTAGGATCAAACTGAGTACCGGCACCCTTTACGATCTCTTCGCGGACTATCTGCTGAGGTATCGCATTTCTGTAACTACGGTTGGAGGACATAGCATCATATGCATCTGCTACGGAAATAATCCTTGCAATCTCAGGAATATCCTCACCCTTAAGATGATCGGGATAACCCTTTCCGTCATATCTTTCATGATGGTAATGGGCACCAAGCGAAAGATAAGGGTATTCGGTAATACTTGAAAGTATCTGATAACCCATATACGGATGAGTTTTTATCACATCGTACTCATCTCCGGTAAGCTTGCCCTTTTTATTAAGGATTGCATTCTGGATACCAATCTTACCTACATCATGAAGAAGTGCTGCATAGAATATCTTATAGCACTCGTCATCGTCTTTTCCCAGTGCTCTTGCGATCTTTTCGGAATACTGTGCCACACGGATGGAATGTCCATGCGAATAAGTATCCTTAGCATCTATCGCATTTACTAGAGATGTAGCCGTCTGTTCAAAGAGGCGTTGTGAAAACTGCTGTTTTTCAAGCATATGCTTTACTTCTGCCTCTGAATAGCTCTCCAATTTCTTATTTCTTTGATAGATTAGAACAATGGCTATCAAAGTCAGTATATTTAAGAAGAATCCGGCAACGCTTGCGGGATTATGCTGTGCAAAAAACTGGAATATCAAAATCGGGAACTCTATGCCGATTATGGTACAACCTGTGACAAAGCCTATTTTATCAAAGTAAACCACGCAGAAAATAATACACAGGTTTCCAATCGAAGAAAAGACTCCTGTAAGTGATGTCAATGGTACCATTACACCCATGATCGGAACAACGCCCTCGGATCTGGCCACCAAATTAATCATTACAGTAGAGGCTAAGTATACAAAAAGTATTATGAGAAGTAAATATTGCGGTAGTGCACCGCGTTTTCTTCTTCTTTGTCTTCTATTAATTATTGCATCTATTTTGGATTCTTTTTTTTCAGTGTTCATACGTTTCTCCTTATTAAAAAAGAGTATAGTACACCTAATTTTGTATTATACCACAAATTTTCTTATTATTCAAGAAAATATATTAAAAAGAAAAATATAGTAAACTTATGGCTTGATATAAACCATTATTGATGGTATGATATTCCCTGTTGATGGATATCCCGTATCTCAGGATAACGATATACATTAAATTTACATCAAAATTCTAAAGTATAATAAAGTATAAATAGATAGCTCAAAAAGGACATAATATATATGAAGACTAAGAAAGAAATATTTAGAAATAACTCATTTTCCAAGCCTAATGCACACAACGCTTCTATCGGTAAAGCCGGTCGCAATGATAGTACTGTTAAAGCAGAGAAAACTGAATTTCAAACTGATACAGCCAATACAGGAATAAGGATTAACAAATATCTCGCTGAATCCGGTACCTGCTCAAGGCGTGAGGCCGATAAGCTCGTGGCTGACGGCAAGGTTAGGATAGATGGTGAAATAGCCGTTATGGGCAGCAAGGTGCTCCCCGGGCAAAGGGTTACCGTACAGGGTAAGGATATCAAACAGGAGGATGATCTCGTGCTTATTGCTTTCAATAAGCCTGTTGGCATTGTCAGTACCACTGATAAACGAGAGCCCGACAATATCATCGACTTTATAAACTACGGCAAGCGTATTTTTCCTATAGGCAGGCTTGATAAAGATTCTGAGGGTTTGATACTCCTCACAAATGACGGGGATATAGTAAATAAGATCTTAAGAGCAGGTAACTATCACGAAAAAGAATATATCGTTACCGTTAACAAAGACATAACTCCCGAATTTTTAAGGATCATGGCAAGCGGTGTGCCGATATTGGAGACCGTCACACGTCCCTGCAAAATAGAGCAGATTGACAAAAAGGTGTTTAAAATTATATTAACCCAGGGCCTCAACCGCCAGATCAGGCGTATGTGTGAGGCACTGGGTTACAGAGTCCGCGCATTGACACGTGTACGTATCATGAATATCAGGCTCGGTCACCTAAAGACCGGTACCTGGAGAAATCTTACTCCTAAGGAGCTGGAAGAATTAAAGGATATGCTCGCTGATTCCAGCAGTGAACCAATCAAATACTAAAAATCCTGTTTTTTAAAGCACCCTGATCCACTCTTTAGCATTTCAAGAAGTTCGTCGATAAGGATCGGTTTTGAGTAGAAATATCCCTGGAAGCTGTGGATGCCGTAATCACGGATTATATTGCGCATTCCCGAGGTTTCAATACCCTCAACGCATACGTCTGCACCAAAGGTACCGGCTATATCGGTAAAGTTGTTAAGCAGGCGTTTTTCTCTTTCGTCCTCTTCTATCTGCTGTACAAAGCTGCGGTCTATCTTTATTGTATCAAACGGCAGATTTTTTACCAGTCCTACTGACGAGAAACCGGTACCAAAATCATCAAGAGCAACACGTATTCCACCTGCACGAAGTGACACTATCACATTTCTTAAGAGTTCCATGTCAAGCAGACGGCAGCGTTCTGTTATCTCAAGGCATAAATGTTTTGGTGAAAAGCCTGATCTTCTCAGTATATTCCAAACCACATCCGTAAAACCTGCCTTTTCTATCTGGGCATAGGAAAGGTTAACATTAACTACTGCATCGGGCACATATTCTATCAATTTATGAGCCGCATCGAGAGCTGTTTCAAGTATCCATTCTCCAAGTGCAGGGAAAAGAGTGTCTTTTTCCAAAAACGGAATGAAACGGTCAGGCGGTACAACTCCATACTCTTCGTTTTTCCACCTGAGTAGAGCCTCAACTCCTATAAGATTTTCTGATTTTGCGTCTACTACCGGCTGATAAACAAGGTAGAATCCTTTAAAGTCCTGTGTAATAGATGCGCGTATAGCATGCAGCATCTCAAGACTTTTCCTGTTTTCCCCTGTAAGCTCATCATGGAATGTAACAAGATCGCCGTGTTTAATCAACTTTGATTCTTCATATGCAAAGTTCAGACAGGAGTATATGGTCTGGTCATCAACATTAAAATCATTGAGCGAAAGCATACCTGCATTAAGCTCTACAATTATAAAGGTATCATCAATCTGCAGACCTTTTCGGAAATGATCACGGAAAACTTCATATGAATCCTGCAACTCTTTTTCGGTCTGTACAGTCGAGATAATAGCAAAACGTGAACCGTCAAGACGATATGTACCGCCGCGGTTTGCTACATTATCCAGTAAATAGCGTCCTACATACTGAAGAATCTTGTTTCCAACATGATAACCGTAAACTTCATTTATCTCGGTCAGTTTACCAACACCTGCCATACCTATGCGGATAGGTGTTTTGTTTCTTATATAGCTTGCAAGATCGGCAAAGAAACCATACTGATTACGCAGACCGGTCAGAGTATCTATATGACTGTGCTGACTGTGATTTCTTATAGCTCCGCCAAAGTATACAGGATTACCATCTGTATCTGTAATAACGAGACCACGGCATGTACAGATAACATATTCCCCGTTAGGAAGCTGAGCACGGTACTGGATATCATGCCCTTTCTGCTCCCCTTTAAAAATTGCGTCTATACCGTCAATATAACCCTGACGATCATCCGGATGTATGTGCTCTTCCCAAAGCTTTCCGGCAGCATACATATATTCTGATGGTAAATCAAATGTCTCAACAAGTATTTTGTCCCAGCGTGAATAATCATACCTCATATCGCAGATAAATACATGCGTATCATCCGCTACTATGGAGAATGCTTCATATAAAGAATCCAGTTGTTTTATAGCTTCTTCTGTAATCTTGTTTTCTGCCATGTTTTTTACCATATCTCAGATATAAATCTGGGATTCCTTTGATTATTTTTGTAATATCAATTTATGGTAATTTGGATTTTTAATACTTTTATTGCATTGTCATATGTTGCATTTAAATACCGGGGCCACCGAATTTCTCAACAAATGTATCCTCGGTTATTATCTCAACTCCGAGAGATTTAGCCTTTGTGTTTTTGGAACTTGTGGAGTTTATATCATTGTTTACAAGGAATGATGTCTTACCCGAAACACTGCCGGCTACATGACCACCCTGTGCCTCCACGTAAGCTTTAAACTCATCGCGGTTTTTGAAAATATGCACATCACCCGTTATAACAAAGGTAAGCCCTGCGCAGGTGCCCGTTTTTTCTCCGGCTTTTTCTATTGTTTCAAGCTCCACTATAGACAGGAGCTTTTTAAGCAAAGCCATATTTTTAGACTCAGAAATCCATTTAATGATTGCGTTGGAACGCTCGACTCCTATACCGTCAACCTCTGCAAAATCAGATAAGGTCTCCGGACAAGAACCGTCCCCCGTCTGATTTATCCCAATAAGTTTTTCAAAGAAATCGGTTGTTCCGTAATGTGCTATCAGCCTTTTTGCAGCATCCAGACCTATCATTGGGATACACAGTGCATATATAAAGTTTGCAGGATGTCTGTGTCTTGCCTTATCCACCGAGGCTATCAGATTTGCAAAGGACTTTTCACCAAAACCGTCAAGCTCAATTATCTGACCCTTGTATGATGAAATATTGTAGATATCCGCAAAATCACTGATATAGCCTTCATTAATGAAACGCATCAGAGTCCTGATTGAAAGACCGTCAATATCCATTCCGGTTTTGCTGACAAATCTTGTATATTTCTGGATATGCTTTGCAGTACAGTCAGGATTAGTGCAGTGAAGAGTCTCGGTTTCAGTCTTTTCACTTCTGACAATATCCGTAGGTGCCCCGCATACCGGACATTTTTCAGGTATCGTAAAGTTAGTTCCGTGTGCGTCAGCTCTTATAACCTTAGGAATTATCATATTGCTCTTGATTACTGTAAGAGCCGTTTTTCTGTCCTCTCCAATACCAAGACGCTTCATTTCACTGATATTACAGAGACTTGCACGGGTTACAGTTGTGCCCTCTAAGGAAACAGGATCAAAAACCGCAACAGGTGAGATTGCAAATGCTGCGCAGCTCCATTCTATGTGATCAAGAGTTGTCTCTGCCTCGGTATCCTGCCACTTAAACGCCATACCTGCATTGGTCGCATGATGTCCTGTTACTGAGCCGGTCGATGCGTATTCTGTATCATCAAAGGTTACTACAAGACCATCCACAGGGATATCCATCTTACCGCTTCTAACTGTGGCGGTCCATTTATCTATCGTTTCCTGAAGATGTTCTGAATCTGTCGGTTCCCTGTCAACTACGGTAAATCCAAGTTCTGTCAGGTAATCCATCCTTTTGCCCCATGAAAGAATCTCTTCATCTGTATGAACAAGGGTAAAAGCATGGAAAGTAACTCCACGATCAGACACCTCTTTTGCTCTTGAAATATCAAGTCCGAGTGTACCTGAAACCAGATTTCTCGGGTTTGCATACTGCTCGTCGGGATTATCTATCATACTGTTGATAGTATTAAAATCAGTGTAAGAAATGACTGCTTCGCCACGTACAACAAGGTGACCTTTATCCTTAATGGTTAACGGATAACCCTTGATGTAATCAGCGAAATATGTAATGTTGGTACCGGTTGTACCATTTCCACGGGTCATTATCTTTGCGAGCTTTCCGTCATCATAAGTAAGAACGAGTGTTAACCCGTCCATTTTCCAGGAAAGCCACAGGGCTCTTTCTCCTGCCCATTTACGGATAACATTAACATCCTTTGACTTTGCAAGGGATAATGCAGGATACTCATGTGCCTCACGTGTACCATTCCCGGTATTTTCCTCTGCACCGGTCTTTGTAGTCGGGCTGTCTGGGAGCACAATACCGGTCTCTGCCTCAAGTCGTACCAGCTCGTCATACATGGCATCCCATTCATAGTTGCTCATTATCTCATCCCGGTCGTTATAATACGCATCCGAGGCCTTATTTAAAATTTCAACAAGTTCTTTTATGCGGTCAGCTTTTTCCATGATGCAACAACTCCTGAAACTAACTAGCGAGATTTTTAAACCAACTGAGATTTTATAAACTCCCTAAACTCCGGTTTTACAAGATAGTATAGATACGATTCAAGTACCATATCCTGCGGTAAGCCGCGGCCTACTATCTTAAAGTTACGGTAACCTCTCTCGATATACTGAGGCAGCTTGTCGTTTCCTATAAAATGAGGGCGTTTCATTGCTTCAGCAAATGAAGGTTTTGTCATTTTATTAGTACACTCATAACGGGTGTCCTTATCAAAAGTTAGCTGCATCAGAGACTCATCTGCATAATGGTCTTTACGCTTAGGACAGTGCGGGTAACAAATTTCATCCACAAGTATCTCAAGCCTGTCTGCGTAGGGCTCAAGTGCTTTGAGTGTGAGTTCATCACAGTTAAGATCATAGTCAAGGACTACGAGTGCATAGTCACCTTCCAGCTCTTTTTTTACTGATTCTATGTCGGTTAAGCGCTTGGTGGTTGAGGAAATGAATGCAAAGCCGGATGCTGCCTTACCAAACTGCTGCATGTATGAGGCATAACCTCCAGCTATAACTTTATTAACTGATTTAAATGTATTTCTCAGATATTCCTCTAATACCGGTCTGTTTACAAGCACCTGGTTTTTTCCGTTATTGGCAAGCTCCATAATGAGGTTACAATATGTATCATTTATGTGCTTTTCCTCAAGGATAGAGTTTGTCCAGGTAAAACGTACCGGCACACCAAGATTATTATAGTTGTCCAGTACCAGCTTTATGTCTTTCTTAGACATTACACCGAATACTGCCCTACCGCCATTCCAGATAGCTCCGGGGAATGTACCGTAAACGCTTCCGATCTCGTAACCATCATTAAATTTCTCAGGGTACTTGCGTAAGAGTTTTATGATCTGAGTATTCAATTTATAGAAATAACAAAAACCCGGCAGATGCCAATATACTTTTTCCATAGATTTCTCACCCGGTTCTTCGTTCCGCATATCATATGCTTTAGTGACAGAAGAACCGTCCCCTTGTCACATATTTAAATTAATATACCTTCTCTTTTTCCATTTACCGGAAATACTCTTAAATACAGGCTTGGTAATTAAATCATAAACTATAAAGATTGCGAAGCTTATCATGTAGAGTATTATCGCTGACCCGATAATATGCAGGATAAGCAAAGCAGTATTTCCGTTTACAATATCCTTAATACCACAATATTCCAGCAGATTAATGTGGATCAGATAAGCCGGGAACGATGCCTCGGCAAGTTTGTTTATTATCTTGTTACTGCCAATATTTATATTCTTGAATAACAAAAACAGCAGTATTGCGGCAGTAATTACAAGCGGATTGTTGTAATTAATTGCCGGAGTCGCAAATATATTGTTTCCTGTTATAAACCGGTCGAGCATTATCCAGCCGAAAATGACAAAGATATTTACAACCAGTAAAAGAAATAACTTGAGACTGTTATATTTTCTGCCTTCCTCTTCCAGTTCTTTTAGGTAACAGCCTATCAGATACATTAGTACAAAGTTAACAATCGTGTATCCTTCAGAAGAACCGTAGATGTTGATAAAACTTAATCCATATACCTTGTCGTTATAATAATATTGGAACATATCTGTTATTATAGATAAAATGCTGAATAATCCAACGACAAAATACAGCAGGATCCTTTTATTTTTCTTATCAAGCTTCTTCCAGACAAAATTTATGTAAGGAGAAACTATGTATAAAGTTATGTAAATAAATACAAACCAGTAGCTGGGAGTATAATATGAGACCAGTGTCTTAAATATATTCTCCTGCTCAGTTAAATGAGGGATTTCTTTTATCAGGAAAAAGATTGACTCAAATATAAAAAACTGGGCAAGAAGCTGCACAGGTTTTAAAAGATCTCTTTTCATAGAGTCTCTCATGAAATATCCTGATATAAGAACATACAGATTTACCGCACAGATAAATAATGATTCGAATAAGGTCATTATTGCTTCATTAAGACTGCCTTCTTCAACTACAGCAAATCCTCCGCCGATCTTACCGTTGTTATAATGAAGTACTATGACTCCACAAGCGGCAAAAATACGTAAAAGCTCTATGCCGGATTTTCTTTCTGCTCTTCCGCCCATAATCCAACCTCCTGATGCATCTTAAATATATCAGTCTGCGTGTTGAATACTACAAATGAAATATTTAAAACCAGATCAGATTCCGATTGACTCTACATCGTAAGGTGTAGCCTGATATACATAATAATTCAGCCAGTTTGTATACATGGTGTTGGCATGTGCACGCCAGGTAAGTAACGGCTTTTGCTCAGGATCGTCGTTTGGATAGTAGTTCTTCGGTATCTGGATATCAAGACCCTTTCCAAGGTCACGCTTGTATTCCTGGTCGAGAGTCATCCTGTCATACTCGGGGTGTCCGAATACAAATACCTGACGTCCCTCTTTTGCAAGTACCATACAGATACCCGCTTCCGGTGAATCTGCAAGTACAGTCAGCCTGTCATCAGCCCATACCTCTTTAGGATCGATAGTTGTGTGACGGCTGTGAGGAATATAAAATACATCGTCAAAGCCACGTACAAAGGGCTCTTTCCTGTGATGAACATTATGAGGGAATACTCCGAACATTTTCTGAGGAAGAGCAATCTTGTTTATCCCGTAATGATAATAAATTCCTGCCTGTGCTCCCCAGCAGATATGAAGAGTTGAGGTTACATGGCTTTTTGACCACTCCATGATGTCACAGAGCTCTTTCCAGTATGCAACTTCTTCAAATTCCATCATTTCAACAGGCGCACCTGTAATGATAAGCCCGTCAAGCTTTTTATTCTTTATCTCCTCAAAAGTAAGATAAAACTGATCTAAGTGGCTCTTTGCGGTATTCTTTCCAACATATGTCGAAGTTGTAAGGAATGTAAGGTTTACCTGCAAAGGTGTGTTAGAAAGTGAACGGAGCAGCTGTACCTCGGTTGCTTCCTTTAAAGGCATAAGGTTCAAGATTCCTATTTCAAGCGCACGAATATCCTGTGACATGGCACGATTTTCGTCCATCACAAATATATTCTCCTCTTCCATTACCTTTTTTGCTGGCAGGTCATTTTGAACTCTTATCGGCATTTAAATCAACTCCATTCTTTATTTTTTTTCAATCAAAGAACCGTCCCTCTGATTATCTCTAATGAAAATTCAGATTAACTTCTCAAACTCATCCATCACTTCGTCCATAACCTTGAGGGCAGTATTGATATACTCAGGATTTTCAACATTAACATCGACTTTCTTTAACAAATCGATAGGGGATGCACTGCATCCGCCTGAAAGGAAGTCAATATATTTTGAAACGAATGACGGATCACTCAGTATTTTCTCAGCAATTGCTACTGAAGCACAGAAGCTTGTAGCGTACTGATATACATAGAAATTGTAGTAGAAATGAGGAATTCTTTCCCACTCATAGGAAATCTCTTCGTCGTATTCTACGTTATCTCCATAGTATTTTCTGTTAATATCATCATAGGTCTTGCAAAGGGATTCTGCAGTTAGGGGCTGTCCGTTTTCAACCATCTTATTGGTTGTAAGCTCAAACTCAGCAAACTGAGTCTGACGGAACAATGTACCCTTAAACATATCCATGTAATGATTTAACAGATATGCTCTCTCATTTTTATCGGTAGTCTTAGAAAGCATATATTTTAGTAACAGGATCTCATTACAGGTCGAAGCAACCTCTGCAACAAAGATCTTGTAATCAGAATATACAAAGGGCTGCGTCTTATCTGAATAATATGAATGCATGGAATGACCCATTTCATGAATAACCGTAAATACGTCATCGAGCTTACCGTCAAAGTTAAGCAGCATATAAGGATGAACGCCGAAAACTGTTGAAGAATATGCACCTGAGCGCTTGTTCTCGTTTTCGTAAACATCAATCCAACGGTTATCAAAAGCCTCCTGAACAACCTTAAGATATTCCTCACCCATGGGCTTTAAGGCTTCCATGATTATAGCCTTACCCTCTTCGTAGGTATATTTAACCTTAACGTCCTTAACCATAGGAGGATAAATATCATACATCTTAAAGGTGTCAACGCCGAGGCACTTTTTCCTGATATCAACATATCTATGAAGCTTATCTAAATTCTGATGAACTGCCTCTATAAGGTTTTCATATACAGAAACAGGTATCTCATTATTAAAAAGTGCAGCATCAAGCGTAGAGTCATATTTTCTAGCATTTGCATAGAAACATAGTTTTTTCACCTGACCATAATACAGGGAAGCAAAAGTGTTCCTAAGCTTTTTGTATGATGCATAATATGTTTTATAAGCATCCTCACGCACACGTCTGTCAGCTTCGCTAACTAAAGAAATATAACGTCCCTGACTGATCTTAACCATCTCACCGTCAGAATCCTTGATCTCACCAAACTCCATATCGGCATTGCTGAGTACCGAGAAAGCTTCACTCTGAACATCTGTAGCATTTTGTGACGCCGCAAGCAGCTGTTCCATTTCTTTAGAAAGCTTATGAGGCTTGTTACGGAAAATAAGACTTAAATCACGTCTGTAAACTTCAAGCTCTTTATTTCTGTCTAAGAAACTGTAAATAAGCTCCTCATCAGCATCACCGATTTCAGAAGTCAAGAAAGCTGTCTTTTCCATAATCTTAACATACAGCATCTTAACCTTTGAAATCCTAGCGAGCGCTGAAGAATCTCCGGTATCCACATCATAAAGCTTTGAAGCATAGCTGTATACACGCTCAAGGAGTGAGAAAATCTCATCCGAAAGCTTGGCGCATGCAAGGAGGTTTTCTGCAGAGTCGCACTCTTTGCCTTCGTATTTGCAAACCTCTTCTACTAAATCCTGGACCTTCTTTATAGCGTTTTCAAACGCATCTTCGTTTTCAAACAAAGCGGTAAGATCCCAGGTATCTTCTACTTTTACTTCGCTTCTTTTGGGTAACTGTTTTGCCATATTTATATTCCCCTATACATCTTTTATTCATTGTTGAAACATATTATATATTTAAATTATTTGAATTTACCATAAGCTAGGTGCGGTGCTGGCAGATTGTTTCAGCTCGCGCTTTCCAATTGACGTTTTCGCACTCATAGCACGCTGGGTTTGCGTGCTGCGAAAATGTCAACTGGGATTTGCGTGCTTACAAGAAACCCTAGTCAAATACTTCAACCTTCTATATCACCGATCATCGCAAATCCCAGCCATAGCGCGAGACGAAATTATCTGTCGACACCGCACCGTGGATATGCGTAATTATCACGGCCAATGCGAAGGACGCGGCTTATTTACCTGCACGATGTGTGAAGCCTGCAGGTTGGTCAGCAACCTAACTCTTGCCTCACCGATATACTCAGGCTTGATCATGTAATAGCAGTAAGTCTCAATAAGTGAGAACAGATTTGCAGTACGCCCTTCAATCTTAAAGTTATTGATACCTCTCGGCAGATATTCATTCTGGATCATCTCATTAGAGATAAAAGTAGGATAATTCATGATCTTGTATAAGAAATTATACTCACCGTACTCACATCTCCAGGTATCAACAATCTTTTCCTGCTTGTCGAGAGGAAGCTTTCTGTTTTCATAAACCTTTTTCTCCATCTCACCGATGTAGCGATAATGCTCACCACGTCTCGGACATGCAGGCACACAGAGAGTATTTACAAGAACCTCAAGCTTTTCTGGATGCTTAAGACCCTCGATCATATCCCACTGATTGTTCAGATTATAATCAAGAACTACATACTTATAATCCTTTTCAATCTCAGCATTTAAGTCATCAACATTCTTGATTTCCTTACAGGTACTGCTGTTGATCTTGTATGAAGGATAGTTTTCACGAATATATTTCTCTAAGATTGGAGAAAAAACCATGACCTCGTTCATCCCGTTGTCAGCAGCCTTCATACAGAAATTGCAGTAAGGATCATGTACATCCTCTTCTGTAAGTACGGGATTGGTGAAGGTATAACGTACAGGGATGCCTTCTTTGTTTATGGATTTAACAACGTTAACGATAAATTCCTCATCACACTGATCGTGGATGATAAGTCTTCCGCCGTTCCACAGTGCAAAAGGAAAGCAACCAAAGAAAGAACCTATCTCAATATTTTCCTTAAAGAAATGAGGATAAGTCTTCATCATGCTTACCCAGAACATATTGAGAGGATAGTTATAGCGCAGACCCGGCAGATGGAATCTTATCTTCATATTAGGATCTGCCTGCTTTTTGGTAGTTTTCTTAGTTGTCTTTTTGGTTTCCGTCTTTTTAGTTATATCAACTATATTTTTAGCTCCGGTCTTAGCTGTTGACTTAGTTGTTGATTTAGCCGCTGTTTTTGTTTCAGACTTTGATGCAGTCTTTGTAGTTGTCTTAGCTGTTTTTGGGGTTTCTTTCTTTACTACATCTGTAGATTCTGTTTCTTTCTTAGGCATGATGGTTCCTCCCTATTGTACATCTTCTTCCATGTATTGTTTTTCATCAGTGGTTGGCATACGGTTATAATAGAAATCCTTAAAACCTGCATAGAGATCTATCTCACGTACAAGATCATAATCCTGTGCATAGATACCACAGGTACAGCCTACAAAACCTCCAGCAACCTCTGTTGAAAGAGCTGAAATATCAATATTCCCCGCTACTAAAATGGGGCCCTTCGGTGAGCTTACAAAGAAGAAAGCTCTTAGTCCAATAACACGGATAATAAGTGTTGTAGCGATATTTCCCAAAGGACAGGTCTCATACTTGATCTCCTCGCCATCTTTATTAAGCAAAACATATCCTATCCAGTTTGAAACCTCAAATCTGATATTAAATCTATGGTTCTGGAATATGATAAGTCCGGCAGATGCACCTGTACAAAGATTTTCTGTATTGACGGTACAGCCAATCTCAAAGTTGTGGCAGTCCTGACGGATTGCAAGGTATGAAACATTTCCCAGAGAGGTTATCAGGTTCTTTGAGCATTTTAATTTCAGACCTCTGTTCTCAATTAGCTCATACATATCAGGCTCAGGGTTTCTGAGTTTAAGTATTTCGGGACCAAATTCCTTTATCTTTGTGAAATCATAATATTTATCGGTACCGGGCTCTGATGAACTGGCAACCTCAGGTTCACAAGGGTCAAGCTTGATCTTAAGCATATCAGAAAGATGACCTAGTCCTGGATTAACAACCGGCCAGTCATTTTCCCAGGTAACTGCTGCAATAAAGGTCTCACGGCCCATGGTTGTATACCCCTGGGTTGGACGTACCGCAAGCATTACCATATACCAGTCTCCCTTAGAAGTTGAGAAAAGGTCAGCATGTCCTACGTATTGCACAGGATAGCTCTTTCCGAGATTTCTGTGAGTAAAGATGGGGTTGCAGAAATTCTGCTCATAGGGTCCGAAAACCTCTTTACTCCTGGTTACTGATACTGCATGCTCAGGACCTGTACCACCCTCTGCATGAAGAATATAATAATATCCGTCTTTCTTATAAAGATGAGGTCCTTCGGGCCAGTGTACACCACGCATAGCACCATTCCATACGTTATGCTTCTCACCTACAAGCTTAAAATTTTTGATATCGAGCTCCTGTATATAGATATACCAGTCACCGTCATATTTACAACCCTCAGGATTGGGATGTGTACCGATGTAATAGCACTTTCCGTCATCATCAAAGAAAAGACTCGGATCAATACCGTCAGCACCCTCAATATAATGAGGCTCTGAATATGGACCCTCCGCCTTATCAGCAGTTACTATAAAATTTCCTCCAAAGGAAACATTGGTACAGATTACGTAGAATGTACCCTTATGATAACGTATCGTCGGAGCAAAAAGACCACGGGAAACTTCTGCATCCTTTAAGGGCAGCTGGGACTCACGTGTAAGTACATTTCCTATCTGATCCCAATGAGCCAGATCCTTGCTGTGAAGGATGGGCAGACCGGGGAAATATGTAAATGACGAGTTTACAATGTAGTAGTCATCCCCTACCGCACAGGCAGAAGGATCAGGGAAAAACCCGGGTAATATGGGGTTATGTGCTAAAACTGGCATATGGACCTCCTTTGTCTGTATGTTAGATTCAATGAAATAGAAAATCTATTTATCCACTTCATTCAATATAACATAAAAATAAACAAAATGGTAGAAAATTATCATAAAAAGGGACGGTGCCCGGAAAACACCGTCCCTTTAAATCTAATAATAAATCAAGTGATATGCTTAATTATTTTGAGTTAGCCTCATCGATGCAAGCCTTCCACTTATCACGGCAAGCTTCTACGATAGCTGTAACATCAGCGTTAGCGCCGATCTTCCATGTAAGGTCGGGACCCATCTCGATACCAGCAACGAAGTCATGGAATGTAACGATACCAGACTTGTCTTCACACATAAGAGGAAGTGTCTCAGCAAGTGCTCTCTCGTCGAAGTTACCATTAGAAGCTGTCTCGATATAGCCATTGAAATCTTCATAGCCAGGTGCAGGATTTGTCCATACATTCCAAGCAAATGCGATCTTCCAAGCTCTGTCAGCATCATAACATGCAGGAATTACATATGCATTGTTAGCCCAAGCTGCAACATAGTGATCAGCCTTAGGTCCCTTAGGGAACATAACAAAGCCCATCTCAAAGTCTGTGTTCTCAAAGAGGTTACCAGGTGCTGCTGCGTACTCCTGCTCAACGAGGAATGCAACCTTACCAGTTCTCCACTCTTCCTGATAGTAATCCCAGGTAGCGCCCTCAGGATCATGCTGATCATACTTTGTGAACATGTCAACACACCAGTTAAGAGCTTCAAGGGTCTCAGCGCTTTCAAGGTTGTAGCTGTACTTTCCGTCAGCGCCCTTAGCGATATAAGAACCATTGTTAGAGAATACTGCTGCAGATGTCATAACGCCCTCATTAAGGGTAAGACCATAGATATCATCTACGCCGTCTGCGTCAAGGTCTCTCTGGCACTTGCTCATGATCTCATCGAACATATCCCATGTCCATGTTCCGTTCTTCTGAGCATCATAAATGCTGTTAGGATCAATACCTGCATCCTTAAGTACCTGCTTGTTGAAGTATACACCATCTCTGGGCTCCGAGAAGCCAGGGAAGAATGCATAGATACTGCTACCTGAGCAGTACTGCTCATGTAACTTATTTCTCTGGAACTTGTCCTCTGAGAAATCAAGACAGTCAAGTGTTGAAAGATCATACATAAGACCTGATGCCATAGCATTAGCTGTAGTAGGATCTGTATGAAGGGTGAAGATGTAGTTCTGATCATCACCACCGGATGTAACGTAGTCAACGAAGTCTGTGTTAGCTCCGCCCCAATCCGATATAGCTGCTTCTCTCATGTAGAAGTTGTACTTCTCCATAACTTCCTCACGGTAAGCATTTCTTGCCTCTTCATAATCACTCTTAGCTTCTGCAGGATAATCTGCGTCAAGAGCGGGATTCCACCAGTCACGGATGATAATAGTCATACCACCGAGATCGATAGCGGGCTCTTCAGGAGTAGGCTCTGCTGTAACTTCAGGTGTAGCCTCGGGAGTAGTAGTATCGGGAGCCTTTGTAGTCTCAGGATCCTTCTTATCCTCGTCAGCTGCCTTAGTTGTTTCAGGAGTAGGGGTAGTATCACTAGCCTTATCATCCTTCTTGTCGTTACATCCTGTTGCACCGATTACCATAGCTGTTGCCATGAATGCAGCAAAGATTCTCTGTAAGTTTCTCTTTTTCATTTTTTCCTCCTTCTCATAGGAACTAGCTAATAATTTTATTTAATTATTGCTAATTTATCTAAACTGCATGATGTGGGGGCTTTTTAGATTTTCCGGGACCCCCAGATCCAAAACAGTTTACATACAATGATGGAATTATAACATACTTGTTACAAAATTGCAACTTTTTCTTTAAAATCTAATAAAAATTTTATTACATCTTAATACCTGTGCTTGATAAGCTCTCTACGAACTGTCTCTGAGCAACGAGGTAGATGAAAATCAACGGGAATACGATCATCAGAGTACCTGTTGAAAGGATCTGGTTTGAACGTGCCGGTGAAATTGTAGCTGACTCAACACCACTACCTGAAATTCTTGCAAGGTAAACGGCAATACGGTCAACGATGGTTGAAAGTGATGTACTAACCAGACGGATCTGTGAAAGGAACATCTGTGAATAGAAACCATCTGTCCACTGCCATACAAATGCAAACAGGAAACATGATGTAATGATGGGCTTAGCCTGAGGAAGCATGATCCTTACGAATGTCTTTAAGGTACCGCAGCCATCGATGTAAGCAGCCTCTTCAAGGTCGATAGGGATGTTTCTGAAGTACTGACGTACCATGTAGATGTACAATCCGTTCTTAAGACCCATACATCCTGCACTTATCAGATAGTAAGGAAGTGCGGAACCACGCAGGTTGACAGTCTCTCCTGTTATCAGCTTGAATATTCCGAGGATATCGAAATATTTGAAATGCAGATACAGTGATGAAGAAATTGTCTGGGGAGGTATGACGATAACAAGCATTACCATCGCGAACCAGAATTTCTTTAACGGGAACTTGAATCTTGCAAAACCGTAACCAACCAATGTACACATAGCGATCTGAAGGATAGCTATTGTAAAGGATACGATAAGTGAGTTTTTAAGGCCGTTTGAGTAATCCATAATCTGAGGATCAGCACAAAGCCTGTAATTTTCTGTTGTAAAATGTTCCGGAATGTTGATAACTATCGGGTTATACAGATCCTGCTCTTCCATGAAGCTGACTGATATCTTCTGCAGGATAGGCTGAAGGATAAGGAAGCAGAGTCCGAACAAAAGTATGAAACGAACAATACTTACACCAACGGCCATAACCTTTTTCCTCATAAGGTATCCGTTCGACAGTCTGTTTCTCTCCCAGAAATTAACTTTTGCTTTTCCTTTAGTCATTATAATATACCACCTTTGATATGATTAGTGAAGTAATACCTACGAAGACGACAACTACCAGGAAGTAAATCCACGCCATAGCTGATGCGTAATCATAACGTAACTGAGAGATCATGGTGAACTGTACTCTTGAAATAACCTGGTTATCAGATCTCATACAGAAGTCTACTACGGTGTAGATCCAGTTTACGAGGAACAGTGAAGAGATCATAGGGAAGGTGATCTTCCAAAGACTCTCCCACTTTGTACATCCGTCGATGCTGGCTGCTTCATACATACTTGATGATATGGTCTGAAGTCCTGACAGGAAGATGATGATCTGCATACCTGAGGAGATCGCAACATCGTAGATGTTATCAATAACTTCGAATACCTTGTCAAAGACGGCACCACCGATATCCATGGTCTTCAGTATCGACTCCACCGCGGCAGAAACGCTTATGCCCTGTGTGGTAGCCTCAACTGTATCCTTCATAACCTGCATATATGAGTTATTATCTTCAAGTCCTAAGATAACACCTGATGAAAGGATAACCGGAAGGAAGAATACCGCTCTTACCAATCCTCTGCCGTGGAACTTCTGGTTGAGGATGATGGAAATGAAGAATGAGAATACAATGATCGCTAAAGTATAGATGACCATTCTTATCATTTCTTCGGTCAGCAGTCTGTTAAACTGCGAATCTACATTAAATACATAATCATAATTGGTAAAACCATTAAAGGTTCTGGTGTAACCTTCACCTGACAGTTCAACCAGCTGGAAGCTCATCATTAACGAGTCGATGAACGGCTTTACCATAAATACCAGGAAACCGATTATGAACGGCGCTATAAATATGTATCCTGATATGGCCTTTCTTTTTTCAAGGCCTGCCAGTTTTTTTGCTTTCTTCATAACGTTTTATGTCCCTTTCTTTATTATCTTACAACCTTATAATCTCTTGCGGGAACTGATACTCCGCCTTCGTTATAAGCAGCGTAATTAAAGTTTACATAAACCTTTGTGCCATCGGCATATGTTGTAACTGATACACCGGGTGCAAGATATTTATGGTCTGTCATCTTCTGGTTGAATATATGACCGAGTTCGTTGTTGTATCTTGTGTAGATATCGATCATATTATGTTTCCACTTATCATAATCACAACCATAGTAGTGAGTATATAAAGTGTCCTGAAGAGTAAATGCTGACTCTTTCATTACTGTGAAACTTAAGCCTGCGCCATATGCTGCAGAATAAAGAAGCTCTTCATTCTGATCGCCGCAGATATTGAGAGATTCACCGGTATAATCTACATAACCGTGAATAGCAAGCTCAAGGAACGGAACGTTGTAGTCAATGATGGTGTAATTACTTCCGCTAAGATCCATATCAACAACCATGTCTACATAAGGGATAGCGTACTCATTACCTGCTTCAACAACAGTGTACTTACCTTCGTCATTGTATTTCTTAAGAAGTTCCTGATGAAGTTTTCTAACATTCTCACGGCTGTGATAATCATCCTCATAGAAGTCTGAAGGAATATCCTTACCGATGTCTTCGAAAGCTACCCCTGCGCCAAAGTTATCTGCTGCTTCTCTTAAGTTATCAGCATATTCCATGATAAGCTTGGTATGAAGGAGGTAGAATGTTTCAGTACCTTCTCTTAATGCATATGTAACTGCACTGTACTTATGAAGCTCCATTCTTTCCTCACTGATGTTCTTTGCTGCATCAGTAAATGAGAAGAATCCGTCAAAGATGTTACTGTCAAGTGCCAGTGTTGTGATACCGTTAAGTGCTAATTTGTAGCCCATGCCGGAAAGCTTGCTTGAAAGATCCTTAAGACCGCTCTTGCCGCCAAGCTTTGATACAGGCTTTGCGCTTGAGAGTACTGTCTGGTTTACACCGCCGTTACACCAGCCGGTGTACCTGATGTTTACATTTTTAAATCCGTTTGCGCTTAAATCATCTGCAATTTGTCCTGCCTCCTCAAAGCTTGTTAGCTCAAGAGGACGGGAAACAGGTATACCTAAAATCTGTTCTGTCTTGTCAACAGCACCAACAATCTCTACGTTAACGGGAGCATTGGTATCTGTCTTCATCTCGAAATACTTCTCTCCGTAGGTCTTCTTAAGATATGTCTCATATTCCTTAGCCATATCTACATAGCTGTTAGAATCAACGAAGATGTATCTCTGCTCTATCTTTTCATCCTGAGGAAGCTGATCGATGTACTTAAAGATATCTGATGAAGAAATCGAACCTACATCGAACTGCTCTCTCTGATAAAGATCGTATACACAGTTTACATAGTTGAATGAGTTTGTCTTACCGCTGATATCGGCCTGGATGGTTGCATATGATGAACCGTCACCGGGTACACATATAAAGGAAGCATCCTCTTTTGCAATACCGAATACGCCGAAGTTTGTAATAGGATCATGTACGATCGAATCACGGATAAGGCAAAGATCCCAACCGTAAACTCTTGATGAGTATGACTGAAGTGTGGTCTTCTGATTGTTGAAGTTAATGATTCCGCCGCCGCCTTCAGGAACAAACAGGAATCCGTTCTCAGCCTTTGAACCTGCTCCGAAGAAAGGAAGCAGAGTAAGCTTTGTTATAGGGTACTTCTTAGGATTCTGGATTGAATTGAAAGGTACTGATACAACCAGCTGATCGCCATCGATAACGAGATGAAGATCAAGGTTGAAAACAGGCTTATCGGAAGTCTTTTCCTGAGTATCAAGAGCAAGATCCTCTTCATACTTAGCCTGATCGTATCCGATCGATTCAAAAGCTGCCAACAGCTTGTTCATTGTAACAGAATTAAGACCATCTCTTAATGTATAGATAACTTCTTCTGCTGCAAGGGGATATCTTTCAACGATTGCATCGAAGTTTTCCTTATCAGCCTTGGAGAGCTTATCCTTATCCCATTTCTTGTAACGATTTTTTACTTCCTTGGCTGCAGCTGTGTCACCAAGATCGGTAAGCTGCTGTACGTAATCAAGGAATTCCTGCTCACGTGCTACAGGAGGGATCATATAAGTCTTTTCAACATTACCGATTGAGAAATGGATAACAACTTCTGTATCCGATACCTTCTCAACCTTGTAGATCTCATTTTCTACGCTCTTTGAAAATGAATCGTAGTCAAGGATCTTACCTGTCTGCTCAGAAGCAGTGATGTAAAGAAGTGACTGCAATCTGTTCTTCTCTTCCTGAAGAGCCTGAGTCTCAATGCTTATATCAGGGTTAGAAGTCCAAACTCTGCCGGTTTCTTTATGAAGTACTGTAAACTGAGTTGTTGCAGGATCCAATTCAAATTTGAGGAAATTATTTTCCAGTAAAACAGGATCTGTTGCTCCGTCATAAGCATATGTAGCAGGAATGTCATTCTCTTCAGCAGGTCTCTCATATGTAGCCATCTTGTAGAGAACAAATACAACTACAACGACGAAGATTGTAGGAGCTATCATGTCCTTCAAGAACTGTTTTATTCTGTCATTTCTCTCTTTTTTTAATTCTTCACTCTTTTTTCTTCTCATTGTTACTCCAATCCTTTTCTAATGCCTTTGTTTTTATATACGGAACAGCATTTCTTTTACAAGTGAAACGATGTAAGCTACACCCTGTGAAATCATACTGAAGAACAGTAAGAGAATGAATATTTCTACAAGAATAGCAAATATTGAGAAAATCGTGAACATTACGTTCTTGCCTGCACGATACTCATGAATCTGACCCATAGCACAAACGATAAGGATTGCACAATAAACAAGTGTAATGGTACCGACTGTGGTATAGAATCCGGCTTCATCTACAGTAACGACATTACTGAATATCATCAGGAATAACTGAACTATCGGGTAAGGCAGCATACCGTAACACGTCGCCATATATACCTGACCCAGACGTCCTTTACCATCTGAAAGAGTGGTAAGAGCCCAGTTACCTACTACCCAGAGTGCCAACGGGAATATGATGGTCGCTACATAAAGCAGTATGTTAACCTCTTCCCAGTTGATATCGTTGAAAATGAAGCTTGTATACTTTAAGCTAAATATACGCATAAATACTGTTGCGAAAAGTATGGTGTTTGCTGCAGCCATAGTTCCGCGTTTTTCATGCGTCAGATCCCAGTAGCCATCTATAGGATGGGTAATACAATAGAAGCCAAACTTCAAGGAATCTTTATACTTATTCAATTTTTTTCTTCGAATCGATCTCTTTGATGCCATGCTATTTTATCTCCATCCATTATAATTGAAAAATGTCAGCTGTATCAATCTCATGCTTGATGCTCTTTAACTTGCCGATACCGAAAGGAACAAGTATCAGTACGAGGAGAACAATTACGATAAGAACGATATGATCTTCAACCCATTGCTTTCTGTACTGCTTGAATGCCTTTGAATAGTTCTGTGCATCATGCTTAAGCTCGAAATATTCCATAGCCTCGCTGTATCTCTTCTGTCTTAAAAGTGAACGACCGATACCGATATAAGCAAGGTCACAGTTACCGTCATTTTCCAAAACCTTACGCCATGTTAACTCTGCGTCATCGTACTGACCAAGATCAAACTGGTCGATAGCCTGGAATATAAGCTTACCGTGCTCGGTAGGCATAAATACTGTTATTGCACAGTCACTGCTGTCAAGAACGAAAAGGTTATTTCCAAGATGGTCGATAGCTGCTACGTTCTTGAAGTAGCCATCCATGTTACCTGTGCCACCGAAGATAAATACGCAACGTCCCTGATCATCATAACCAAAGAGACGGCCACGGGTCTTGTCAAGACAGATGTAAATGTCATTATCGAGACAGGTAACATCGGTAAATCTTGAAGGACCGGAAATGTTTCCGCCTGAACCCATGTACAGGTCACCGTAAATATCCCAGTTACCGTTACGTACAAGGATGTCATTTCCGAGAAGGTTAAGCTTTCTTACAACGTTCTGTGCGCCGGACTTAATATCCTCTTCTGAAGGCTTGCCGGTTACTACGTATATGAAACCTTCCCTATCCATATAAAGGTTATCATATTCTGTAGGAACGAAGTTAAGCATCTTCTCACGCTGTGCCTCTGTTGCGAAGTGCTTCCAGAACCAGTCCCAGAAATTATAAGTTGCAGGAGTTGCACCGATAAAGCCTGAGAATGTTGTATCAGCCTCATACTTTACAAGACCTTTGTTAATACCGTTAGCTACACAGTAAACACGGTCTGCTGTATCGATAGCGATCTTTGAAGGCTTGTACTCAAGATCCTTATCAAGAGATGCATCATTAGGCTTGGTAAATTCACAGATGTAATTTAAGTCTTTATCAAGCTTTAATATACGTGCATTTCCTCTGTCAGCGATATAGAAGCAGCCTTCTTCTGAAATCTGTACATCGCTGGGTCCGTTAAATGTATTATTCTCGTGACCTGAAAATTCTTCGATAACGCGGACAAGCTGAAGCTTAGGTCCGTCAACGAGTTTCATCTCAAGAATCCTGTTGTTACCGGTGTCGCAGACATAGATCATGTCCTTGTAGCAGGTAAGACCTTCAGGGTTTCTCATAACCTTGTCAAGACCAACCTCACCGTTTTCATCAAGGATCTCTGATGAAGTAACACACAACGCAGGTGTGTATGAGTCAGGTGAATCCGTAAACTCACCCCAGTAATCATAGTTGTAAGTGTAGCTTGTCTCAGCCTTTGCACTTACCACGCCCATAGGTATACTCAAAGCGAACAGTGAGCATATCGTAAGAGCAGCAATTTTAATTCCAAACTTCTTCATAATATGCCTCCTGTATCAATCCTTCATACCTGAGCTAGCCATTGTCTCAAGGATCTGGCTCTCTGAGAAAATAAATATTGCGATAGGAACTATCATAAGTACAACTGTAACAGCTGCGCCCTGTCCTGTTCTTGCGATACCACCGCCCTGGATCTGGCCCATTGCGTAAGGAAGAGTCTTCTTCTGCTCTGAGAAGATGTACATACCACCGTTGTTATTCCAAAGACCCTGTACTGAGAAGATGATCAGTGTCATCCATGCAGGCTTAACGTTAGGCATAACGATGTTTGTGAAAACTCTCCACTCTGAAGCACCGTCGATCTTAGCAGCCTCAACAAGAGCTGTAGGAAGACCTTCCATGAACTGCTTCATAAGGAACATACCCATAGGTGATGCGAATGCAGGAATGATGATTGAGAAGTAAGTATCGATCCAGCCTAACTTACTAAGTAAGATGTAGTTAGGAACCTGTGTAACAGCAGGTACGAACATGATCGCTACGGTTACTATCTTGAAGAACAGCTTATTTCCGGGGAAATCGTACTTTGCAAGAACGAATGCACCCATTGATGCGATAAGCAGATGTCCTGCGGTACCAACGAAGGTAATAAATATTGTATTAAATAAGTATCTTGTAAATGTTACCCATGACTTTCCAAGTGTTACGAACAGGTCGGAGAAGTTATCGAGTGTCGGGTTCTGGGCGAAGATTTTCGGAGGGAACCTGAACAGCTCATCCAAGGGCTTAAGCGCATTGGCTACGGCGTATACCAGCGGGAATACCATGACGATAGCCATAAGTGCAAGGAAAATGTAAAGACCAACATCACCGCCTACTGATCTGTTAGGCTTTCTACGTCTAATAAGCGGCTTATGATAAGGTTTGTAATAATTTGCTGTTTTAGCGTTTGCTTTTTTACTCATATCAGGTTCCTACTCTCCTTAATAGACTTTGAATTGCCTTGTTAGATACGATCATTAACAAGAATAATACGGTTGCTATAGCACATGCATAACCCATTTCGAATCGGGTGAAACCGAAGTCCATCAGACAGGAAACGATTGTATGTGCTGCGTAGTCTGTACTGGGGAATCCGCAAAGTGCAGCGGTAACGTCGTGAACTGAGAAAGACTGGGTAATGGCCATAACCGCACCGAATATAAGCATGGGCTTCATACTGGGAAGGGTGATGAACCAGAGCTCCTGCCATCTGTTCTTAACACCGTCCACCATACCTGCTTCGAATAAGGATCTGTCAACACCCTGAAGGCCGGCAACGAATGAAAGGAATCCGGTACCAAGGCTCATCCAGAGGATAACGCCCATACATATAGGAAGCATGTACTGAGGATTTATGAACCAAAGGATAGGTGTATCGATGATACCCATATCCATAAGGATCGAATTTACATAACCGTAAGCATCGCCTCTGAAGAATACAGAGAAGATGGTGTAACAGGTACCTGCGATCGAAGGTGCGTAGAATACGATAACTGCTACGCTTCGTACGGCTCTGGGAAGTTCGTTTATGAGCCATGCGAAAAGGAATGATAACAGGTATCCCAAAGGTCCTGTGATGATAGCTATCATCAGTGTGTTCTTAAGACCGATAAGGAAGATATCGTCTTCAAGAATTAAGCTGATGTAGTTAGCAAATCCGAGGAATCTGGGGGACTCCAGGATGTTGTAATAAGTAAAGCTGTAATAAATTGATGCAACTACGGGATATACGTAGAACATCGAGAAAATGATTGCATACGGAAGCAGGAACAGATAGCAGTTCTTTGCTAACTTTGCTTTTTTCCATGCAGTGCTCACGTTGTGTTTTCTCAACGTGAAATACTTTTTCAGATACTCGCCCATAAAACTCTCCCTTTTATTATTCTCTTGCTGTAAACAATCTTATTCTTCATCCTCATACATCGGGAGACCGAACTCTCGACGTTTCTTGACAATCTCGTCATCGATCAGACGTGAGTAGTCAATGATTGTTTCTCGTGTATCATCTCTGTCATTGATAACCTTACGGATAGCATTTGAAATATGACGTCCTGTGAAGTATCCGCCGGGAACTTCGGCGATACCAACTGTATGCTGCCACTGATCATCAAGTACTTTGATATTTTCTGCACTCCATGAAAGGTTCTTGAATGCCTTTCTGTTTGCTGTTGCATATCTTGCTGAAGCACCGAGCAGAGCCTCGATCTCACGACCGAATCTTGTCTGGGTTTCTTCGCTTACCCACCATTTCATGAACTCCCAACCGTTCTTCTTGATCTCTTCATTATCGGTTGAGATCATCATGGTAGCAGCTCCTGCAATATGAGCATTGTAATCAAGTATCTCTTTTCCGTTTTCATCTGTCCTGATTGTACCGGGCACAACTGTGAAATCCCAGAGACCACGGATTTCGGGAGCTGATACCATCAAGGTATTGTACAATGAGTATGGTGAAACGATGATAGGCATTTCGCCCTGACGGAAACGGGTGGTTGCATCGTAGATAGTAGGAAGACCGTAATCATTGAAGAATCTTACATACTGATCGAATGCTGCCATTCCGGCTTCGTCGTTAACTGTTGTCTTTGTACCCTTTTCGTTATACATTGTACCGCCGTTCTGATAAAGCAGTGTGAAGTATAATGAAAGGTCAGGATATGTTGACATGATAGCTGTTGAAGCAGTACCTGTCGAACTTGAACCTGCTGCTGAAGGTATACCAACTGAAAGGTTGTTACCCTGGATGGTAGGAAGCATTTCTATAAGCTCCTGCCATGTCTTGGGAGGCTTTGCATCGCCTTCCTTAATACCTGTTGTAGGATCCTGTGTCTCAGGATCATCTGCTGTGTAAACAAAACCAAGTTCCTGTAAAACGTCCTTACGATAGAACATAACATTGAAGGTCTGGGTCTCAGGAAGACCATAGATGCCTACATGTCCGTTTTCATCTGTCAGCTCATACTGATAATATGAACTCTCGGTAAAGATTTCAGGATCAAGTACCTGTTGCCAGTCAGAGAACTGAGTGATATCTTCTGCTGCACCACGGAGTGCGTAGTTTACAGGCTGGTCAGAACCAACTGTAAGTACGACGTCGGGACCACGGTTAGCCATAACTGCGTTAAGCAGTGAGCCTGCCATAACGATCTCTACGTTAACAGGAATACCTGTCTGAGGTGTAAATGTATCATCGATCATTGACTTAAGGATTGTACCCTGGTCACGACCTGTTGTTACCCAAACCTTAAGTACTTCGCCATCATAAACATCGCCGACTGAGTTGTAATCAACGAAGAATGATGCAACGAAGGACTTGATCTCATGCCATAATTTAGAGAAGATGTTTTCGCCATCACTCTCGGGCTCAGTGTTAATACCATTAATTACTACATAGTCAACATCAAGTCTTGTTGTAGTAAGGTTAAGTGTAGAAGTACCAAGTGCTGTAATGTTATCCTTAAATGTTGAGAACTCTATTGTAACCTTCTCGGGTTTCTCAACGAAACGCTCAAGCTGCTGTGCAAGTGTCTGTGCAGGAGCAATATTCTCAGCTTTCTGACCGCTGTATGCTACATAATCATCAACGATCTTGTACAGACGCTTCATTTCAAGCTCCATAGCTTCCATAACTTCGGGATAAACCTTCTCTATATGGTAGTCACGGTACTGGTCAGGTGAAACACCTGTGTAAACGAGGATCTTTCTGTACATCTGATTAAGTCTGAATGTAGAATCCTCAATCTGCTGTAAGATATCACCAAGGTCACCCATGGTAGCTTCAAGTCTTAAAGTATGTTTTCCTTTTTCTAACCAGAAATAGTAAGGATGCTCATCATCTGAACCAAGGGTCTTAAGATCCCAGTTGTTGTCATAAGCGAATGAAACCTGCTCGAGCTCCTTGAAAGGAACTTCGCCGTCGATATAAACCTTACGGTTACTTACGTTACCTCTTGAATAATTCTGACGGCCCTTGATGGTGATGTTATAGAAACCATCCTCAGGTACTTCAAAATCCCACTGGATCCACTGGCCGTTAATATTCCAAGCCTCACCACCAGTGTAGTTAAGTACGGTGTTAGTTACGCTTGAAGGCTGTGTACTGGGTGATGATCTGTCATATTTTGCATAAAGTGAAGACTCAGAACGGATTGTAGAATCCTCGCCCTGAACCTGCTGTATATAATTCTTTGCAACGTCTGAAATAGTTTCGGGAGCTTTATAGCATGCAGCGTAATACTGCTCATATGTAGGAAGATCCTGTACAGGAGTAAGACTGATCTTTCTGATAGCAAGAGGCTCATTTTCGCCACCTAAAGTGATGGTGTTCTCGCCTGCTTTGAAATAGAACATGTAAGGATCAGCTATATATCCTCTGTCATCACGAAGATATGTATTCTGCCAGTCAAATACTTCTACCTGACTGGGTCTGATCTCGTTACCCTGGTTATCGATTTTCTTCTCACCTGCATCTGTCCAAATCCTGGTGAATGAAAGGTTCTTTGCGTCAAGGAAAGGCTGCTCGTCATTGATAAGGAGTGAACGCTCAGCAGGAACACCGTGTGACTGAGGTACAAGGTATTCTATATAAATATAATAGAAGCCTGCTTCGGGAACATTAACCTTCCATGTAGCAAAGGAATTGATCTCAGTAAGCACGTCACCTGTCTGGCTCTTCTCACCTGTATAAGGTCCTACCAAACCTGTACCTGCATTTTCAACATTAGAAAGATTAACATCAACGGACTGTGCAGGCTTAGCTGCGCCCTGATGTTCCATTACATACAGCTTGTATGTACCGGTTCTCTCCATTCCTTCAACATCCACGTCAAGATTAGTTCCGGCATACTTTTCGGAATAATTCTTAACAGGTCTCAGTGACAGGAGCACAAGTATAGCTATAAGAACAACTACAACGGCTACTGCAATGATGATTTTTTTGTTTCTTGCGCTGTTAGACTTCTTCTTTTTCATAGCAACCTCTTAAAATAGAAAATAAAGTTTTTAAATTCCTTCACATAAATATACAACAAAATTCACAATTTGTAAACAATTTTGTTGTATTTTTTACAATAATACTAATGATAATTGATATTTTTTTATCATTCTTGCCTAAAATTGCTTATCTTTTAACTCTAATTGTCAAATATTTAGACACACATTGTACAATTTTAGCAAACAGGCAGGGAATAATTCAGTATTCCGCAAGGCTCAGGATCATGCGTTCGCTCTTCTCCCAGCCGATACATGCATCCGTAATCGACTTGCCGTAAACGCCCTCTCCTATTTTCTGGGCACCGTCCTCGATGTAGCTTTCAACGAGAAAGCCCTTAACAAGTTTTTTGATGTCAGCGTTGTTTTTGCGGTAGTTCATTACCTCATCAACAATCCTCGGCTGTTCAAAAGGATTTTTACCGGAATTAGCATGATTTGTATCAATGACTATCGCAGGGAAGCTTAAGTTGCTGTTTTCATACAGCTCCATTACATTGCGGACATCCTCGTAGTGATAATTCGGTACCGAACGGCCCCTGTTGTTAGTAAAGCCTCTTAAAACCGCATGAGCGTAAGGATTTCCGTAGGAGTGCACCGCCCAGCCCCTGTACAGGAACGAATGCCTGTGCTGTGCCGCATTGATCGCGTTTATCATAACGCTCAAGTCGCCTCCCGTAGGATTTTTCATGCCCACAGGCACCTCAACCCCGCTGGCTACTAACCTGTGCTGCTGATCCTCAACACTTCTTGCGCCGACCGTCACATAACCTAAAACATCGTCAAGGTATCTGTAGTTTTCCGGATAAAGCATCTCATCAGCTGTAGCAAAACCTGTTTCCTTTACTACCCTCATGTGCATTTCCCTGGTAGCGATAATACCTTTAAACAGGTCCGGCTTTTCTTCGGGATCGGGCTGGTGAAGCAGGCCCTTATATCCGTCACCGGTCGTCCTCGGCTTATTGGTAAACACCCTCGGTACGATCAGTATCTTTCTCCTTACCCTGTCCTGTATTGCCCTCAGCCTTAAAATGTAATCTAAGACACTGTCCTCATTGTCGGCGGAGCATGGACCAATGATCAAAAGCAGCCTGTCATCCTCCCCGGAAATGATCTTTTTTATCTGCTCTCTCCTGTCCTCGATGATCTTTCTCATCTCGTCATCAAGAGGGAACATCTTTTTGACCTCCATAGGGATGGTCAGTTTCTTCTCAAAATCTACGTTCATTTATCACCTTTATATTTTACCACTATTTAGCTATACACAAACAATGGTTTATTTTGTTTTCTGACAAATTATTATATTTTTGCTGATTTTTAATTCGTAAATATTCATTTAATAAATCGTTTTAATTTTCTATCTTTATACCAATTTAATATTCTATCAAATTTCACAAAAAATAGCAATAGAAATTGTTAACTTTTTACAAAAAAAATTCCGCACCGGAAATCCGGCACGGAATTTTTGTAAATATTGCACATTTTTTGGGTTAATTTTTCTACTAATACAAATCTGCCAAAATTATTTATACAATTCAACCAACTTCATAAGGTGATCATATCTAGCCTTAGCAGCGGTCTCAGACTCTGCGAAGAGCTTCTCTGCTCTCTCAGGGAACTTAACCTTAAGTGAGGTATATCTGGTCTCGTTGTTAAGGAAGCCCTGGTATGAACCATCACCTTCCTTAGATGTAAGGGTGAAAGGATTCTTTCCTTCTGCCTTAAGAGCAGGATTGAAGCTGAACAGATTCCAGTAGCCTGCTGCAACAGCCTTCTTCATCTCATCCTGGCAGTGGTTCATGCCCCCCTTAACTCCGTGGAGCTCGCAAGGTGCGTAACCAATGATAAGTGAAGGTCCGTTGTAAGCTTCTGCCTCGGTAAGAACCTTAACAGCCTGTGCAGGGTTAGCACCAAGAGCGATCTGTGCTACATATACGTAACCATAGCTCATAGCGATCTCAGCAAGTGACTTCTTGCCGATCTCCTTACCTGCTGCTGCGAACTGGCAAACCTCACCGATATTGGAAGCCTTTGAAGCCTGTCCACCTGTATTTGAATACATTTCTGTATCGAATACGAATACGTTTACATTCTCACCGGATGCAAGTACATGATCAAGTCCGCCGAAGCCGATATCATATGCCCATCCGTCACCGCCGAAGATCCATACGGACTTCTTTGACAGATACTGCTTCTTCTCTAAGATCTCCTTAGAAAGTTCGCAGCCCTTCTTAGCAGCTGCCTCTAACTCCTTAACAAGAGCCTTAGCTGCTGCAGGATTCTCCTTGGTTGAATCCTTTGTCTCTAAGAACTTAGCGATAGCATCCTTTAAGCTCTTTGAAGCCTTAGCATTGCCTGCAAGTTCATTTAACTTAGCGATTGCCTGCTCACGGAGAACCTTCTGTCCTAAGTACATACCGAGACCATGCTCAGCATTATCCTCGAACAATGAGTTAGCCCATGCAGGACCCTGCTTGCTATCCTTGTTAACTGTGAAAGGTGATGTAGCTGCAGGACCGCCCCAGATAGATGAACATCCTGTTGCATTTGAAATGAACATCTGCTCACCGAAGAGCTGGGTAATAAGTCTTGCATATGAGGTCTCAGCACAGCCTGCGCATGATCCTGAGAACTCAAGGAGAGGCTGATTGAACTGTGAACCCT
>JAFYYN010000085.1 GCA_017557525.1 Lachnospiraceae bacterium | reverse complement strand
GCACTTTCCGGATATCTTTTACAGACATTTTTCCACAATCCCATTGCAGGTCCGTTTGTGCTCGGTATTTCATCGGGCGCTAAAATGTGCGTGGCTCTTGCAATGGTATTTCTTTTATCAAGATCCCTTAAAGCAAGCAGCATAACACTTATATTGGCAGCGTTTGTCGGCGCAATGCTCTGCATGGGATTTGTTCTTTTAATGACCAGAAGAATTGATTCGATGGCGCGACTCATCGTCTGCGGCGTAATGATCGGATATATCTGTTCCGCAATCACCGAGCTTGTCGTAACATTTGCATCGGACGCAGACATCGTTAATCTTCACAACTGGTCGCGCGGATCGTTTTCAGGCATGACCTGGGATAACGTAAAAGTTATGGCAGTCGTAATTGCCGTATCTTTTATCCTAGTATTTCTTTTATCAAAACCACTTGATGCATACAATTTAGGCGAGTCCTTTGCAAAGGGCATGGGCGTTAACGTAAAGGCTTTGAGAGTATTCATCGTACTTTTATCAAGCCTTCTTTCCGCATGCATCGTTGCATTCGCGGGACCTATTTCCTTCGTCGGAATAGCAGCGCCCCACCTTATTAAAAAATTGTTTAATTCAAGCAAACCGCTTCTTTTAATACCCGCGAGTTTCCTTGGCGGAAGTCTGTTCTGCTTATTCTGCGATCTATTGGCAAGAAACTTATTTGCACCGACGGAGCTTAATATAAGCACCGTAACAGCTGTATTCGGAGCGCCGATTGTAATAATCATTCTTCTTAACAGGAAAGAAAGGGGGCAGTCATGACAGATATTATTAAGACTGAAAAACTGACTATCGGTTATAACGGAAAGCCCCTCATAAAAGATATAAACATCGCAATAAAAAAGGGCGAAATCATAACGATTATCGGACCTAACGGCGCGGGAAAATCTACGCTTTTAAAGAACCTCGCCAGACAGCTTGATCCGATTGAAGGATGCGTGTATCTGGAAGATTTTAAGTTGTCTGAAATGTCCGGAAGTGAACTTTCAAAGAAAGTCGCAATTCTTTTTACAGACCGCATAAAAGGCGAAATGATGAACTGCTATGATGTGGTTGCAACCGGAAGATATCCTTACACCGGTTATTTCGGAGTGCTTTCCGCGAAGGATAAAGAGATAGTCGAAAACACAATGAAGCTCGTAAAAGTCGAAGAACTTCGCGAAAAAGATTTTAAGAAAATAAGCGACGGTCAGAGACAGCGAATCATGCTTGCAAGAGCGCTCTGCCAGGAACCTGAAATCGTGCTTCTCGACGAGCCCACATCATTCCTTGATATAAGACATAAGCTCGAGTTTTTAAGCATCCTTGAGAAGATGAAAGAAGATAAGAAACTGACCGTAATAATGTCTGTTCACGAGCTTGATATCGCACAGAAAATATCAGATCGAATCCTTTGCTTAAAAGGTGATACGGTCGATAAATTCGGAACGCCCGAAGAGGTATTTACAGAAGAGTATATCCGCGATTTATTTGATGTTGCGGAAGATATAAACAAGTACGCAGAAGAGAAGAAGATAAAACTTTTCTAGTTGACTAAACTGAAAGAAAAAATGGCAAAAGTAATCATGGTGCAGGGTACCATGTCAGGGGTAGGAAAAAGCTTCCTCGTGGCAGGTCTTTGCAGAATCTTTAAACAGGACGGATATCGCGTGGCTCCCTTTAAGTCACAGAATATGGCGCTTAATTCGTACATCACGGATGAAGGGCTTGAGATGGGTCGCGCTCAGGTTATG
>JAFYYN010000084.1 GCA_017557525.1 Lachnospiraceae bacterium | reverse complement strand
CTTGATTATCTGCCGGAAGAGGGATATTACGCAGGCTGTACAGTGTATCTGCTGCCGGTGCTGCTTATCTACCTTGCTATTGAAAAGAGCATGAGAAAAGGAATGGAGTATTACAGGTGGAATTGATATGATGAGATATATCTGGATAACCGCTTTTGTTTTACTGCTTGTATCCTTTGCGGTTATAGCATTTAAAGGTGATAAGATACATGATAATGTCTGTCCTGAGGTGAAAACCGCGAGAGCAAAGAATGTGGTGAGCGGTAAAGAAGTTTATGTATGCCTTCCGAGGGACTGCGTAAAAGACGGTAAGGTATATGAGATATATAAGCAGAAGGGTTTCTTTAATGATAATACAAGAGTGAAGGCTGTAGAGGTTACGGTAGAGGATGTTTTCCCGGAGGAAAACCTGATAGCGATAACTTCAGGTATAGAGTCTTCAGGCAGAAGCTACTATGCGATATCCGAAAATTATGAATTGACAGATGGGGAGGCAGTTGTCATTATTAAGGATTAAGCAAAAGGGGGCAGCAAAACCTGCCCCCAGGATCAGTACAAGTCTTATCATTTTTTATACTTTGGAACTTGAAAAATAAGCTTGTTTATGGTAATCTTGTAGTTGCAGATTGATTGTGACCGCATGATCGCAGCATTCACAGACGCAGAAGGGAGGAAGCGTCAATGTCAATAAATATCGGTGCTTCTTATGACAGCTTCCGTCAATTAAGGGAGAATGGCTCATACTATGTTGATAAAACAGATATTATAGAGGAATATCTGATCAACAACTTTGATAAAACAGTCCTGTTCGCGCGCCCCAGAAGATTTGGCAAAACCCTGACGATGACCATGTTCAGGGATTTCCTGGATATCAGACAGGACAGTAAAGAGATTTTTAAAGGATTAAAAGTTATGGACAGTCCGGATGTTGTTGAGAAGTACATGAACAAATATCCGGTAGTTTTTATTTCTCTCAAGGAGGTCTCCGGAGCCACATTTGAAGAGGCATATAATAATCTGAGCATAGCCATATCAAAGCTCTGTGAGGATTATAGTTTTCTGCTGGATAGTGAAGCCATAAGTGATGTCAGCAAAAAGTTCTTTAAAGACCTGTGGAACCGCAGTACCAATCAGTCTAATACTGAGCAGGCCATAGATTTATTATGTCAGATGCTGAAACAGCATTATAAAAAGCCTGTTTTTATTATATTTGACGAATATGACGTACCTATGGCTAAGGCACTTGACACCCCTCATTATGAAAAGGTGAGGGATATGATAGAGCGTATGCTGAGTTATGTCTGTAAGACGAATGAGAATGTTAAAGCGGTTATACTTTCCGGTTGCCTTTATACTGTAAAAAACAGTACTTACACAGGAGTAAACAACATTATTCCATATACCATTCTTTCTTCGGTTTTTGCGTCGCATATAGGTTTTACGGATGTAAATGTGAGAGAAGTGCTAGATAAGGCCGGCATCCCTGAAAAGTACGGGATCGTTTCGGAATGGTATGACGGATATCTTTTCGGAAGGGAAAAGATGTATTGCCCGTGGGACGTTCTCTTGTATGTAAAATCGGTATTAAAGGGTACATACAGTGAAGTGAACGGACCTGAAAGCTATTGGGTTAATACATCTGAAACATCACTGAATATCATTCATGGTTTCCTTGGAAAAACAAGGGATATAAACGAAAGCTTTGAACAATTGCTGGCAGGAAATTCCATAGAATGCGTAGTGAAAGATAACATACCTTATCATAAGATACATGAGAGCGGTGATAATATCTGGTCAGCCTTGCTTGAAACCGGATATCTGACAAAAGCGGTTACAGAGAAAATGCAGAGAATGCCGCTAAAAATCCCTAACAGGGAGATACAGGCAGTATTCAGGCAGGAAGTTTGGGAATATTTTAAAGATAAAGTTGATAATACTTTTGTAGGCGATTTCGTTAATGCATTATGGGCGGAAGAAAGTAAGAATGCAGAGACAGCGTTAAATCAGATTCTTGAAGCAACGTTATCGTTTTACCACGAATACCATGAGTACAGTTACCATCTGATATTGGATGGGTTCTTTACCGGTAAAGGTTATCTGGTACAATCAGAGCGGGAATCAGGCTATGGCCGAAGTGATCTCTTTATATTAGATCCGGTCAGGATGCGCTGCCTGCTCATAGAATTAAAGCATGTCCAAAGAGAAACTGAGATGGATGCGGCTGTTAAGGAGGCTTCTAGTCAGATAGCGGTACAGAAATATGAGAGCGTGCTTAGATATGAAGGATATATAACACGCTTGAAGTATAGTATAGTCTTTTGCAACAAGAAATGCTTAATTAAGATGGCAAATTAATTTTTTGATTCCGGTCATTGACTAAAGTCAGTGACCGTTTTTATTGTAACTTCGATACAAATAGAGGACGGTTCTGCGTGATGACAGAACCGTCCTTTTATCGTAAAGATTATTTTATATCTTCCCATTTCCAGCTTACAACCTCGGGGAGGTCTACGCCGAAATCGTGTATGTACTGCTTGTGTTCAACAAGCTTGTCACTCATCTTCTGATAGAGGTATGCACCCGTGTTTCCAAGCTGAGGCAGGAATTTGAGTGCATCCTGTACCAGATGGAAACGGTCGATGTCATTCTGTACACGTACATCAAATGCTGTGGTGATGGTACCTTCCTCTTTGTATCCTCTTACATGCATAAGTCTGTTGTTATGACGGCGGTATGTTAACTCATGGATCAGAGTAGCGTAGCCATGGAAGTTGAATATTACAGGCTTGTTTGTAGTAAAGAGCATATCATATTCAGCGTCAGAGAGTCCATGAGGATGCTCTGCCTGAGGTACAAGCTTGAACAGGTCAACTACATTTATGAAACGGATCTTGATGTTCGGTAATTCTTTTCTTAAGATTGAAACTGCTGCGAGAGCTTCCAGAGTAGGAGTTTCACCGGCACATGCAAATACGATATCGGGTTCTTTTCCCTGATCGTTTGACGCCCAATCCCAGATGCTGATACCCTGTGTGCAGTGTTTAACCGCTTCGGGCATTGACAGCCACTGGGGACGGGGATGCTTGGAAGCTATGATAACATTTACATAATTCCTGCTCTTTAAGCAGTGATCCATTGTTGAAAGGAGGGTATTTGTATCTGCAGGAAGATAAATACGTACAACATCGGCCTTCTTATTTGCGATGTGATCCATGAATCCGGGATCCTGATGGGTAAATCCGTTGTGGTCCTGCTGCCATACTGTGGAACACATAAGGAGGTTCAGGGATGCTATTTCTTCTCTCCAAGGAAGCTGGTTGCAAACCTTGAGCCACTTTGCGTGTTGAGCGCCCATGGAGTCGATGATCCTGGAGAATGCCTCGTAGGTATCAAAGAAACCGTGACGGCCTGTAAGCAGGTATCCTTCGAGCCAGCCTTCACACATATGCTCTGAAAGCATTGAATCCATAACCCTGCCAAATCTGGAAAGATGATCGTCCATATCAGACTGTTCTGCGTTCCAGTCTCTGTTTTCTACTTCAAATACAGAAGTGAAACGGTTTGAGTTATTCTCATCGGGTGAGAAGATACGGAAGTTCTTTGCTTCAGCGTTAAGCTTAAATATATCACGGATATAAGCTGCCAGATTTGCTGTATCCTGGCTCTCTTTTGCTCCGTGCTGCTCTATATCAAAACCGTACTTTCTAAAGTCAGGGAGACGGAGGTCTCTGAGCAATCTGCCACCGTTTGCATGAGGATTCATGCCGAGTCTTGCATCACCCTTGGGGCAGAGCTCGGTGATCTCAGGCAGTACCTTGCCGTTTTCATCAAACAGCTCTTCGGGCTTGTAGCTGTGGAGCCAGTCTGAGAGCATCTGGAGATGCTCGGGCTTATCCATCATGATAGGTACCTGATGAGCCAGGAAATTGCCCTCTATACGGTTTCCGTCCACTACCTTGGGACCGGTCCATCCCTTAGGAGTCCTGAGTACTATCATAGGCCATACAGGACGTGTAGCATCCCCTGTTTCACGTGCATTTTTCTGTATAGCTTTGATCTTTTCGATAACGGTATCCATGGTCTCTGCCATAAGTCTGTGCATGGTCATGGGATCGTCGCCCTCTACAAAATAAGGCTCCCATCCGTTTCCATGGAAGAAATCGATAAGCTCCTGTTTTGAAAGACGTCCGAAGATGGTAGGATTAGCAATCTTATATCCATTTAGATGTAAAATGGGAAGTACAACTCCGTCACCTACAGGGTTGATGAATTTGTTGCACTGCCATGAGGTAGCCAGAGGTCCGGTTTCAGCCTCACCGTCACCTACTACTACTGTAGCTATGAGGTCGGGGTTATCAAAGATGGCACCGCATGCATGTGCGATAGAATATCCGAGCTCGCCGCCTTCGTGGATAGAACCGGGAGTTTCGGGAGCACAGTGACTGGGCACTCCGCCGGGGAAAGAGAACTGCTTAAAGAGCTTCTGCATGCCCTCTTCATCCTGGGAAATATTGGGGTATATTTCACTGTATGATCCGTCAATGTAATCATTTGCAATAAAGAAATTTCCGCCGTGACCGGGACCTGAAAGAAGGATCATGTCAAGATCATAACGCTTGATGACACGGTTTAAGTGGGTAAATACAAAGTTTTGACCGGGTACGGTTCCCCAGTGCCCGACTATCTTCTTTTTTACCATATCTTTGGTCAGAGGCTTCTTTAAAAGAGGGTTCTCCAAGAGGTAAAGCTGGCCGGCAGACAGATAGTTTGCTGCACGGAAGTATTTGTCCATTTTTGCAATAAGCTCGTCTGTAATAGGACCTTTTTCGATGATAGTGTTTTCCATATTTACACCTTTCTACAGTAAACTGTAAGTGAGTTTTTAGGCACTGTATGTGCTGTTACTATTACCTTACTCTTATTTTATTCACAAGTCAATATCAATAAAAACGAATTTTAGATGAATAAAAGGGAAATTTTTAGCCATATTTACGATGGAGTCTTAACCACATTTGTATGGAAGACGACCGCTTGTGCAAAATTAGTTACATATACTTTTGCATATGTTATAATATAGGCGGAGCTTTGGCGATCAGAGAGGACTGAGCCGGAAAGGATAAAAATGAGGATAGCGATCTGTGAAGATGAACATATATACCTTGAACTGATAAAGACCAAGGTAGTCGAATACTTTAAGAAAAGACAGGTCAGTATAAACACTGATTCTTATACTGATGCTTCTTTATTACCTGCAAAGATAGATGAAGGTAAGCACTATGATCTGATACTTATGGATCTGCAGATGAAACACAGTGACGGCATGGAGATAATGAAGGGGCTAAGAGCAAGGTCAGTTGGCACTCCTGTTATTTTTGTGACAGGCTTAGAGGAGAGGGCTTATGAGGGATACGGCGTTGATGCCTTGGACTATGTGGTAAAAAAGGATATGGATACGAGGCTGCCGGAGGCACTTAATAGGTTTGTGGAGAAAAGCAAAGCCGGTATCCTGGCTATACCCGGCAGAGACGGTGAAACAAATATGGTAAAGACAGATGAGATACTCTGGGCAGAGTCCGATGGCAGAGGCAGTAAGTTTATAGTTAAAGAAGCCAGGGAAACTATAAATATAGAGAGCAGACTTGCCATAGGAAAAGTAACGGAAATGCTCCCGCAGCCGGATTTTGTCGAAATCTACAAGTCAATCTACGTAAATGTGAGCGAAATAAAAAGAGTTGGAAATGATACTGTAAAGATGTCAGACGGCAGAGAACTGCCATTAAGCCGCAGAAAAAGAAATGATGTGCTTAAGGCAGTCCTCGATAAGGTGAGGAAATAAAGTTGAAAAGATATTATATGACCCTTATATTGGGAATCGCAGTATGCATATTGTTTGTATACATAGTGACATACTTTTATAATAAAAATCAGGTCTATGAATTTGACATGGATGGATTGAATGCCGCAGCTTACTCATGGAAAAACGGGTCAAGACTGCTGCTTACGGAACAGGATGTGAAGAAGGTAAATGATGTCCTTAATAGCATAAGCTATGAGAATTATGCCGAAAAGGCCCGGGAATTTAATTCTAAATTTTATGAACTTGCAGAATACAAAAACCTGATCCTTGAGAAAAAAGCTGATGAGCTGTTAGCTAAGACGGATGGAAATTATGTACTTATTGACGGAGCCAGATTCACTAGAAATCAGATAGAGCATATAGCCAGTATGTTTGAAGGATATTCCATGGAACGTACTGATGAGCTGCTGTTTATTTATAACGTAATAAGAACTTGTCTGACTCAAGCTGCTAGCTTTGATGAATACAGGCAGTACGTTGTGGAAAATTCAAGAAAAATGGCAGGTATAAGCATTTTTAATAGTTCTTGGGATACGATAAGAGAAATGGAAGATGATTATTCAGCCCTTGCTGATGTAAGAGTCAAGGCTTATATTTTTGCAGGATTTGAAAAACTGCTGGATAATCCTTTCGGAAATCTTATGGCTGTAGTTATGGCTGTATTCTGCTCGATCACGGCAGCATATTTTATAAAGGGTATGGGACAGAGAATATATGTCGTAAAAAGGTATGCAGGATTTGATCTGATATTCGGTATAGGGCTTTTGATACTGTTTATATGTGAAGCTTTTGCGGTCGATAAAACCTTTGGTATAGAGGGACTGAGATATTCCATACAATCTGTGAACCGTTTTGGCAGTTGTATGCTGGAAATAAGTATTGGAGTCTTCCTGGTGATAAGGACAGTGCTTAAGGGGCTTTTCTTTTATGTACTGTTTTTGATGCTGAAACTCATATTTGTAAGTCTGGCAGTAAAACCGAAAGACAGTAGTCCCGGATCAGGTAAGTCATTTGGACATGTAAAGGATGATGATCATGTAAAGGAAAAATACAGGATTTGGCGTATCCTTATACCGAAGACAGCGGTAATTATGATTTTAACTCTGACAGTGATATTCAGGGATACTGCTTTTAGTATTCTAAATGTGACAGGTATAGAAAAAATACTTAATCATTCATATAAAACCGTTGTTATTTTTATCATATGTTCATTTATTGTACTTATAGCGCTTTCGTTGTTTATCGAGTGGCGATTTAAAGAGCTTTTAAATCTTGAAAGAAAGAAGATAGAGCAAAAGTATCTTTACGATATAGATGAAAAGTATATTGAAATGCGGACATTAAAACACGATATGAACAATCACCTCTCGGCAATTCTTATGCTGATGGATGAAGGAAAAAACGATGAGGCGAAGAATTATATAAAGGAACTGACCGGTGCCGCATCCGAAGCATCTGCTATAAAAAATACAGGTATAAGGGCACTAGATCTGCTTTTGTGGAACAAGGCTTCGCAGGCTGTGACAGAAAATATCAGCCTGGAATACAAGCTTGAGGATGAGTATTCGGGTATAAGCATATCGGAATACGAGATATGTTCACTGTTTGCAAATATCCTGGACAACGCATTTGAAGCTGTAAGGAAGCTAGAAGCAGGAAAAAGGAATATAGTGCTCAGAACCTGCAGACAGATGGACATGATGTGCATCTTTTGCGAAAACCCTTATCTGAGTGTTCAGAAAGAAAATGGCAGGTACGTAACGACCAAGGCCCAAAAATCAGATCACAGCCTGGGAATAAAGCAGATAGAGCGTATAGCTGTAAAGCATGGCGGAACCCTACAGATAGATGATAGTAACGGAATATTCAGGATATCCGTAATCATGAATATATGAAACCGCTTCTGCGTATAAACATACCACATCTGCTTAAAACCTTTTATTTTTGAAGGATTCTGTTATCATTTGATCATGTTGATCAGAGTCAATCATAGGGACGGTTCTGCGGTCCCTCTGATCGGCCTCAGCCGTCCATGATTGGCATGATTGAACCGGATGATAACAAAGGAGGTCTATATTCTATGAAAAAGATCACGATAGCTGCATGGGTTTTGATGATTACCCTTAGCCTGACCGCTTGCAGGGGAAAAAGCGATGTTCGGACAGAGCCTACAGGACAAAATGTCAGTGATGAGCAGGATAGCTCCCAAAATGTTAGCGAAGAAAAGAATGAAACTGAAAGTGATTGCTACAATAACGGACGCATGACTATCATGGAAACCGAATACGGTTATTATTTTAACCTGGGTTTTTATGATATGCCGACAACAGGAATTCATCCTAATGTTAATACAGCATATAGCAATAACAGTATGTCTCTGACTTTTCATGATAAAGAATCAGGGGTCAATGTACTTCTATGTAACAAGCCTGAATGCGTACATTCCGGAGATGAGAACTGTGTAGCGACATATAAAAATATTCTTGTAATAAACACAGTCATGTATGATGGGTCCTTATATATTTATGGTACGGAGAGTGACGAAAAAAAGACAAGCTTTAATCTGTATAGGGCAGCACTTGACGGATCGAGTATCGACAAGGTGGGGACGGTTTTTGAAGGAAATAAGGAGATAGCTGCAGAAAACATCGACCCGAATAATCCGGGGACGGTATTTACTAGTCCCAGTTCAGCACCGCAATATTATTATTTCATAATCCATAAGGGTTATGCTTATCTTCCTTATTTTTATCAGATCGGAGCAGCATCAAAAGGATATCAAGGCGGCGGACTTAAAAGGATGGATCTGAAAACAGGGGCCATCGAGGATGTATATACAGTACCTATGAAAAACAGTGCCTTTCCGCTCAGACTATACGGGTCGAAAGACAAGGTGTATATGTATTTTGAAGGACTGGGTGCATATTACGGATGGCAGTATTATGATATAAATACAAAAGAGATATCACATACTGAGTGGGATATAGCATTTGCGGAAAAATATGAAAAGAAATTAAAAAAGATGGAAACCTATTATGAGCCTAATGTTGAAAATGACAGATATGGCTTTGATATTTTACTTTTTTATCCTGATGAAGAACATCAGGAGGAAGAAGACAGATTATTCAGGATTATAGCTCATGAGAAGTATAATTTTGAAAATGATAAGTCTTTTGATATTGATATAAAAAATAATGAATTAGGGACCGGATTATATGTAGGTAATCGCTTGATTGCTAAAGATGATATGCTGATAATATGCGGTGACAAGAAACTCCTGATATATGGGACAGGTGATGATAACTGGGGACAGAAGCTCGGAGAATTTACATATGAGAGCGGTAGGGAGCAGAATGAAGCAAAGGATTATTTCGAGCGGGCCGAAATGTATAATGAGGAATTTAAAATGGATAATGGAAAGATATATAAGATAGTGTCAGAAGGAAGAACAAGAAATACTTATTATAATATTCACAGCTTCTATTGCTGTCCTATAGAAAAAGTGCTCAAAGGAGAGGGCAGCTGGGAATTTGTATTTGACAATAAGTGGAGCGAAACGGACTGATATTTGGTTGAACAGTCCATTAGCTTTTGTTAAAGGGAAGCGATAAGCGTCAATCAGAGGAAATCAGAAAAAGATCCTGAATGTGAAATATTGTAACAATCAGAGGGATGGTTCTGTGATTGAAATGTTTGATAATGAGGATATACATTATGCTGAAAATCGAAAATCTAGTCAAAAAATATGGCGACTTTACAGCTATAAACGGAATAAACCTTGAGCTAAGTGATGGTATCACGGGTTTGATCGGAGCTAACGGAGCCGGTAAATCCACTTTGCTCAATCTTATTACCGATAATATAAAAAGAACTTCGGGAAAGATACTGTATAATGATGCAGACATCTTGTCTTTAGGAGCAGGCTACAGGAAAAAGATAGGCTATACTCCTCAGCTTCAGGGTATGTATGAGGATTTTACAGCAGGGCAGTTTATGAGATATATCGGCGCTCTTAAGGGCATGAAGCATTCCGTATGCAAGAGTGAAACGTGTGAACTGCTTGAGGTTGTGGGATTAAAAAATCACGCCTCAAAGAAACTTGGCAGCTTTTCCGGAGGCATGAGACAGAGAGTGCTCCTGGCAGCAGCTATGCTGGATGACCCGGAGATACTGATATTGGATGAGCCTACAGCCGGTCTTGACCCGGAGGAAAGGATCCGACTCAGAAACCATATAGCACAGATAGCCAAAAACAGGATAGTGCTCCTCGCTACACATATTGTCAGCGATATTGAGAGCGTGGCCGGAAAAGTGATATTCTTGAAAAAAGGCGAGATAATAAGATATGCATCCCCGCGCGAGCTGATAGCTGAGATAGAAGGCAAGGTGGATAAAGAGCATATAACTTTGGAGGATGTGTACCTGTACTATTCTGTCAATCAGAGGGACGGTTCTGCGGTTGACGGTGAGGGTAATATATGAGAGAACTACAGCGAATATACAGCAAGAAAACCCTGATGTTATTTTTTCTATTAATGGTCATAAATATCGGCATATTCATTTTCAGTGCCAATCCCAACAAAGAAATAACGCTTGAGGGTGAGTTCCTTGATAATTATATCGAGAGCTATCCTGAATTCATAAGTACTACGGTAAAACAGGGGAAATCAAGAACCGCTATAAAGCTATTCCAACAGGGATTTGCGGCAGAAGTAACATTAAATTCAGTACAACGATATGAAAAACTCATAGGAACAGAGGTAAAAGCAGGTGATAACAGAGGCATGGTACTGTTCCTGCAGTCTCATGTCTCCGAACTCCTTGCGCTGTTTTTCATGCTTCATATCGTTTCTCTTTTCTTTGATGAGAGGAAAAAGGGACTCGTAAATATGATAAGAGCGACCTCAAGAGGCAGGGGAGTATTGTTTGCTGAAAGGATCGGTATTCTTATATTTAGTGCGTTTACGAGCATCCTGCTGTTAATGGGAGCAAACCTGATCGGTGTGGTATTTACCTTTGGCACGGATGATCTGTACAGACCGCTGCAGTCACTCCCTGAATATCAGAAATGCCCGTACAGCATCACTATAATGGAGTTTTTGCTCATCCTGCTCCTGATAAAAGCACTGGGAGTTTTTATCACGGGACTCTTTATGTATGTACTTAAAGGGATAACAAACGGATTCCTGTTCTACATCCTTATGGGTGGAATGATAGTCGGGGAGATACTCTGCGGAGCCCTCATTTCTTCGGTGGCATCGGTTAATTTCCTAAAATACATAAATCTCTATACCGTGATAAAAACAGATGACTTTTTCACGGGATGTGTTTATCTGAATATATCAGACAGTGCTGTGGACGGAGTGTTTGTGACCTGTGTGGTATTTGCTGCTTTCCTGGTAATACTCGGAGTCCTTGGTTTTATTATCCATGGAAAAAGATATGTTGCGGGAACAAAATTCGGAGAAAGATTCGGGGCGGTTATCGCACGGCTAAGAGAAAAGATAGCCTTCCAGCATACCCTTTTCGGATGGGAGTGCTATAAGCTCTACATCAGGCAGGGGGCTGTCATAATTCTTATAGCATGTATTGGGATCCACATACAGCAGTCAGGAAAATACGGATACTATTATCAGGTTGATGCATAGGAAAAGCTCAACTATATCAAATACAGCGGAGAGATCACGGATGAAAAGATTGAAAAAGCGCGGAAATGGATGCAGGTTCTAAAGAACTCGGAAGCGAATTATGAAAAGAAGCTGGAG
>JAFYYN010000083.1 GCA_017557525.1 Lachnospiraceae bacterium | reverse complement strand
CTTGAAGCACAAGGCTTCAAGGCTAATTAGAAGCAATTTGAAATTCCGAAAGCCCAGTAATTTCAAGGGCTTGCGGGCTTAAATTGACCACATTGGGGTCAGACCCCGTCTGGAGGGTTTATGTGGTATGTAATGCAGGTTTTTACGGGCAAGGAAGAAAGCACAAAACTACAGTGTGAGAAGCTTAAAGCTCTTTATCCCCAGGCCTTTGAAAGAATTATAATACCTTACGCAAAAAATAGAATGAAATATGGTAATAGCTGGGATATGGTAAAAAAGATACTGTTTCCCGGTTACATTTTTATTGTGACAGATAACCTGAATGAATGTCTGAAATTAATTAAAAAAGTTGAAGGAATGACAAAAATACTTGGGGATGGGGAAGTAATGATACCTTTATCCAAAGAAGAGGAAAGTCTGATGCTTCGCTTAGGCGGGGAAGAACAGGTTGTAGAAATATCTGAAGGAATAATAGAAGGTACGAAAGTTATTATTACTGATGGTCCATTGAAAGGTCTGGAGACTATGATAAGAAAGGTAGACCGTCATAGGAGAAAGGCTTTTATTGAGGTAGATATGCTGGGGGTACCCAGGATGATAAGTGTGGGACTTGAGATAATCAGAAAGCAGGTGTGAGACATCATGTTATTAAACGATTATCTACGCCGGCAGTTTGGCTGTAAAGTATATAAACTGGCACTTAACGGCGGTTTTACCTGCCCAAACAGGGACGGGACTCTTGATACACGTGGGTGCATTTTTTGTTCTGCTGGTGGAAGCGGAGAGTTTGCACAGAATCCGAATTTGAGTATCAAAGAGCAGATAGAACTTGCTAAGCAGAAGGTTGCCGGTAAGATCAAGGACGGGAAATATATAGCATATTTCCAGGCATATACAGGGACATACCCTCCTTGTAGTACTCCTGTCGATACTTCTACTAAGTGTATTCCATCTAATGTTACTTTCAAAAAATGCAATCAAACTTGCGATAATCATAATACAAGTACTTTTACAGCAGGTAGCAATGGGGTGACAGATACTGCAGTTGATGGGTTACCCAAAATACATCAAAACATATCCTGTAATATCCCATATTTAAGACAAAAATATCTCGAAGCCATAAACCACCCTGATGTAGTGGCTCTGTCCATAGCTACTAGGCCTGACTGTCTGCCGGAGGAAGTCCTTGACCTGTTATTTGAAGTAAACAAGATAAAACCTGTCTGGATAGAACTTGGACTGCAGACTATCCATGAGACCACAGCCCAATATATCCGCAGGGGTTATAATCTTTCTGTATATGATGATGCCGTTAGAAAGTTGCGAAAACGTGGGATTGAGGTTATCACACATGTGATCCTTGGTCTTCCGGGAGAGACAAAAGAAGACATGCTCGCAACTGTCAGATATGTATGTGATTCCGGTGCCACCGGGATAAAGCTTCAGCTGCTGCATGTATTAAAGGGGACTGATCTGGAGAAAGTATATCTTGAAAAAATTTCTGATAGCGAGAATCTTATAGTTGGGAAGAACCTGACAGTTGGAAAGAATCTGGCAGTTGGATCCGATGTATTTAAAAAGAAAGACTTATATGCAAATATACAGAATTTCAATATCCTCTCAGAAGATGAATACATAGATTTACTTAAAGTCTGTGTTGCCATAATCCCGGAAGATATAGTGATCCACAGGCTTACAGGGGATGGTGACAAAAAGCTTCTTGTTGCACCCTTGTGGAGTGCAAACAAGAAGCATGTATGGAATCGTATACAACATGAAGTGTTTTGATAATACGTTAGTTAGCATCTTATAAAGGAAAGCCAAACATATTAACAGGGATGGTTTATATGACACAATAATTTATGTCATAGAACCATCCCTATTTTATTTATTACTTCTTTCTAAGAATTTTTAAAGTTTCTCGAACACCGGCATATAATCAATAGGTGCATCTACACTAATGGTCTTACCACCCTCGTAAACCTCGCCGGTTGAGGTAAGCTTCCAAGAGCCTGTGGGAAGATATACATCGCGCTTAAACTCATTGAGGTGCATTACCGGTGCTACCAGGTACTTAGCGCCAAACATATACTGATCCTGGAGCTCCCAGCACTTGGCATCATCGGGGAACTCATAGAACATAGGACGGATAAGCGGTGAGCCGTTTGTGTGAGCTTCCTGGTAAAGCGACTTGATATAGTCATGCATAGCAATCCTTATATCATAATACTTCTTCATGATCGCATAATTATCCTCACCATAGCTCCAGAGCTCATTAGGCTGGCCTGTATGAAGATATCCGCCACCCCAGTCACGGGTATCAAGAGGCGGGATATTATAAGGACCTCTGTCGCCATGCATACGGAGAACTGCCGAATAAACAGCAAACTGATACCAGCGGATAAGCAGCTGCCTGAAATCAGGATCATTTACGTCGTCAGTCATGAAACCGCCGATGTCGGTTGTCCACCAGGGAATACCTGCAAGACCCATGTTAAGACCGCACTGCAGCTGATCTCTGAAGGCTTCGAATGTTGAAGGCACATCACCTGACCAAACCACATTCCCATATTTCTGTGAGCCTGCCCATGCGCATCTGAGCAGGTTGACTACAGGCTTTCCTGATTTTGACATCTCATCATAAAATACCCTGCTGTACATCTGAGGATACATATTTGAAAGTGCCAGAGCAGGACCATCGCAGTAACGGTAATTCTCAAAATCGTATACGCCGTAATCGGGCTCGGAATTATCAAGCCAGAATGCGTCGATACCGAAATCGTAATAATTCTGCTTGCATTTCTCCCAAACAAATTTCCTGGTCTCAGGATTAAACGGATCAATTTCCACGCAGTCGCCCTGATAATCATAGGTCTGGGCAGCGCCGCGCTCTGTCTTTATAAGAAGTCCCTTTTCCATCATAGGATAGAAATTCTCGCTCTTCCTGTCAACAGAGGGCCATACAGATACGATAACCTTGATGCCCATGGAATGGAGCTCGTCCACCATAGCCTTGGGATCCGGCCAGTATGTCTTGTCAAATTTCCAGTCGCCCTGTACTGTCCAGTGGAAGAAGTCGATAACGATCTGATCGATCTTAATTCCCTCTGCCTTATATTTACGTGCAACTTCCAAAACCTCGTCCTGTGTCCTGTAACGAAGCTTGCACTGCCAAAGTCCCATCAGATCCTCGGGGAACATATCTGCATGTCCTGTAGCTTCGGTGTAGTTTTCAAGCAGCTTCTTGGGAGTATCAGCAACGGTAATCCAGTAGTCCATTTCCTTGGTTGCTCTTGCAATCCACTCATAATAGTTGTTTCCAAAGGTAACACGGCCCACTGCAGGGTTATTCCATAAGAAGCCATATCCGAGAGATGATACTGCAAAAGGAACTGAAATCTGGGAATTGCGCTGTGCAAGCTCAAGTACGCAGCCCTTTAGCTCCATGTTTTCCTGCTGGTACTGGCCCATGCCGAAAATCTTTTCACCCTTGTTGCTCTCAAATTTTACATTAAGAGAATATTCGCTTCCTCCGATAATCCCTTTCCACTCACGGTTAACAACCTTGAGACATCTGCTCTCCTTTGAAAGAGTACCGCCGTATGAACGGAAATACTCGCGTAATATGAGTTTTTCGTCTTTATAGAATGAGATGACTCCTGCGAAATTTACCACTGCCTTAACGCGTCCGTTAACAATAGTGGCTGTTGGCTGTTTGGAAATGCTTCCGTCACCTACCCAGAAATCCTCTTCACCGATGGTGATCACTGCAGTTCCTTTTTCAATCTTTTCGGTAAGAGCCCAGTCTTTTCCTGTAAATTCAGTCTGCATGGTAGCCCTGACTCTTAAAGAATCAGCACCCCAGGGCTCGATTTTTACCTGTTCACCGCTCTTGTAACAGACAAGGGCTCCGTTTTGGTTTTCAAATGTCATGTTGTTATCCTCCTCGTATAATATGTATTGCCCCCTCACATTCGTTCGGCGGCCAGTCGGTCGGAACATGATATATCATGCCTTCGGCATGATGGTTCCTCCCTCGTATATTGTACGTCGCAGGAAGGGGCCTGTTTTGCGAAACAAAATTTGAAGAATTCCTACGACACGGCTCCGTTCCGCAGAGCGGAATGGAGTATTGATGTCTGCGAAGCAGACGGATAAAATGTTGTTATATTTGAAAAATATCAAAATATCCCGACAAAGTCAATGTAGTTTATTAACCCGGTATGTTTTTTGCTGTATTTCTGTAGATATAATTTATTTACTATACATATATTAATACCATTACCAACACTGGTACCGATAACAACACAAAAATCAATATCATTACCAATATTTATGACAGTGCCTACATTAATATCCATGAGTATATCATATAGAGTATTAAACTATATTTTTATAGAAACGTATCTCAAACCTTGCCCCACCATTTTTACCATTCTCAGCTTTGATGGTTCCGTCAAGTCCGGTAATGATTGTACGTGAAAGCGCAAGTCCGATACCCACGCTCTCTGAACCGGAATTCTTTCCTTTATAGAAACGCTCAAAGATATGAGCAATATCATTCTTGTCAAAGCCCTGACCGGTGTCTTCAACAGTAAGCACTGTAAAGATAGCATTTTCCTCAGAATTTATTGTTATCTGCCCACCCTCGGGAGTGTGCTCCATACAGTTTTTGACTATGTTACCGATGGCTTCGGCGAGCCAGTCCATGTCACCGGTAAGTCCGGCATTATTTGTTTCTATCTTTAGCTTGATATCCCTTAACTCCAGTGGAATAAGCAGGGGTTCGCAGGCTTTCTGCACAAGTTCATGTACATCAAGACGTTCTTTTTTGAAAGTTACAGTTCCCGCTTCAATCTTTGACATCTTAAGCAATGTTTCAACCAGCCATTGCATACGCTCCAGCTGTTTCTTAATGCCTCTCACAAAGCGGATCCTTTCCTCATAGGGTATATCTTCCTCCGAAAGCATGGAGCAGGAAAGTCTCATGGATGTCAGGGGCGTTCTCATCTGATGAAAGATATCTGCTATGGCATCGGTTAATACCTTCTTTTCATCAGTGAGTTTAGAAGCCTGCTCCTTAAGCTTTAGAGTCATCTTACGGATGGAACTCGAAAGTATGGCCAGTTCGCCTTCCTCACATTCTGTGATAAGAAATCTGTCATTATCATGGAGGATTTCATCAAGTTCGGTACTTAAACGTTCCATTGCCTGATATCTTGATCTTGCATCGATTATCAGCACAAGAAGCACTAAAACTCCCGCCGCGAGCACAATCGCAGATGCTACAGGAGAAAAGAAAAACACCCCGATAGCTGCCCCTGCCAGTAAAATTGCTGTCAGGAGAAATAATCTGAAAAATTGTTTGTTCCTAAATATATACATAAATTCCTGGTTCCTATTAAATGATTATGAAAATACCAACGTTACGTAACCTTCCACTTGAGGTAGATCAAAGTACGCCACGGTACGTCGCAGTACGTTACAAGAAAGGACCCGTTTTACGAAAGTAAAAATGGGAAGAACTCCTACGACACGAAATAGATGCAGTAAAACACCAATCTTAGAAAGAGAATGAACGGATGATGTGTCAGCACCTACCTTAGTCCATGCGATACCCGAGGCCCCTCATGGTCTTAATGATAACCGGGTTCTGTGGATCTGTCTCAATCTTTTCGCGGAGACGTTTAATGTAAACCGTCAGCGTATTATCATTTACGAAATCCCCGCCTATATCCCAGATATCTTCCAAAAGCTTGTTACGGGATAAAAGGATACCCTTATTATTTATGAAAACCGTGAGGAGCCTGTACTCAAGCGCGGATAATTCTACGGGGTCTCCGTTTTTAGTGACCTGACCTTTTTCGGTATCAACAAGTACGCCGTCTCCCAGCGAGAGGATCTTTGAAGCACCTTCGTATTGCCGTAAAACTCGCCTGATCCTTGATATGAGCTCACGTGGTCTGAATGGTTTTGCGATGTAATCATCGGCGCCCATATCGAGTCCTTTTACAACGCTCATCTCATCAGCCGAAGCGGTCAGGAATATAACGGGGATATTCCGCTGTTTTGCAGCATTACAAACTCCGAAACCGTCCCCATCAGCTAAAGAGAGATCCACAAGGAGCATCTGCGGAGTATATTTATCGAGTACAGCTATGGCTTCGCTCTGCCCGGATGCTGTAAGAGTCTCAAAATGTTCACCCTTCAGATAATTCTGCAGGGCCTCTATTATCGCTTTATCATCTTCAACTAGTAATATCTGTGCCATGTTTTGTCTCATATTTTGGGCAAGCTTACACATCGGTGACGTGCCCATAACTGTCACCAACGGAAGTTTGGAAAATAACACCAAACTATTCCAAAGCGTTTTACTTGACCGGTAGTGTTAAGACGATGGAATGTTATGCTTCCTGCGCTTACTGTCCACTTCAATCCACTCATCAAGAGTAAGAGGAACATAATCCGAAAACATGCAGAAACAGTTTATCATCTGACAGGGGATGACTCTGGCGCTATCCTCCGTAGCCAGTGTAACGCTCGTGTTCCTTGTAATGTCTATGAATTTTCCAACCAGCTTATCATCAAAGGTTTCATGTACATGCCCAAAAAGCATATATGTTTTGGGCTTCCCATCCTTATCCAGCCTGTATTGACCATTGTAACAGAAAACAGGGTAGTGGGAAAGTATTACCTTGCGCTTATTGTCCTTTAATTCCTCATAAGGTTTTATCCAATGGAAAAGCTTGGTGTCAAATTTCCTGTCGCTCAAAAATTTATCGTGATTACCCTCTATAAGAAATTTTCTACCGTTAAGCCGTTTTAGGACTTCGTTGGTTTCCTCACCTTTCCCAACGGAAAAGTCTCCTAGGACTACGATATCATCATTTCGCCGGACCTTGGAATTCCATTGTCTTATCATATATTCATTCATTTCTTCAATACTGCCGAATCCCCTCTTATCCATCCTGGAGTTCAGGTTTTCATGGAAGAAATGCAAGTCAGCTATATAATATCTCATAATCTGCCCATTCTATCTGGAATAACGACCCACTAGTTCAACTTGGTTGAAGGGTCGATGCTGCAACCAATAAAATACTCAGTAACGATATATTTTATGTATCATGATTGCATATTTTGATTAATACAATAATACATACATTATACTTATATGTGCTCAAAAAGTAAAGAAATAATCGTTTTTGACAGTTTTAAAAATATTAATATATTTTTTATGATTTAGGTATTGCTTTTTATGTGGTTTTGTGCTATGGTGTATGTAGTAATAAAAACTACGTCATAAAGTATTAAATATTTATAAACTGAAGAGTTGAAAACTATGAAATGCTGTTTTTAAATACATAATCAGATAAAGGAGGGCTCAAAATGGTTAAATTTATTGCTGATTCAGCTTGTGATCTTAAGGAATATCCCGGTATCTGTTTTGAAACGGTTCCGCTTTCAATTTCCACTGATGAAAGAAATTATACTGATGATGAAGCTTTGAATGTCCATGAAGTTTTGGACTACCTCGAAACCTACAACAATCGTTCCTATACTGCATGTCCATCCATAGATGCGTGGATGAAGGCATTTGAAGGTGCGGATGAGATTTACTGCGTGACTATTACCAGTGGCCTTTCCGGCACATATTCCGGCGCAAATGTTGCAAGAGAGCAGTATCTTGAGCAGCATCCTGAAACTAAGATATATGTGGTTGATTCACTTTCAACGGGTCCCGGTATGGTTCTTCTGCTTGAAAAGCTTGCGGAGCTTAAAAGTCAGGGAAAGAGCTTTGAAGAAGTGTGTGCTGCAATTGAGAAATACAGGAAAAGATTAAAGCTCTATTTCTCACTTTCTTCACTGCATAATCTTGCTCAGAATGGCAGAGTAAGCAAATTGATCGCATCGGCAATCGGCTTTATGAATATTAAAATACTTGGTACCGCCAGCAAGGAAGGTACCATTGAGCAGGTCGGAAAATGCCGTGGAAATAACAGGATGATCGATAAGATCATAGAGCAGCTTAAAGAAAACGGCTTTACAAAGGGTAAAATACGGATCTGCCACGTCGAATGCCTTGAATTTGCAAACGCCGTAGCAGATAAGATCCGTTCTATATTTAATTGTGCAGACATAAAGATAGTTCCCGCCAGAGGCCTTTGCAGCTATTATGCGGAGCGTGGCGGAATAATACTCGGGTGCGAGTGCTAAGTTCCAAGTACCGAGCATTGAGTGGTTGTTGTTAAGTGATAGGCGTTGTGCATTAGGTATATCCCCTGGCGAAGGGAAGGTGGCTGCGAAGCAGCCGGATGAGGTGTTTCGATGGATAGAGAAGATGTGAGCTCTTGTTACGAGATTTCATCATCATCCTCATCCTGTAAACTATTATAATTTGATAACTCATCACTTTCAAGAATTTCCACACTACGGAGCTTTCGATTAATAGCTCTGGTCCTGCGGCCGACAAGATTATCCAATTCTTCGCCGGCCTTTGTTATTTTTTCCTGAGCAGCCTTAAGAGATTTCTCAAATTTGATAAATTCCCCCTTGGTTTCACTCAAAATCTTCCAAACCTCATTGCTGCGTTTTTGAATAGCAAGAGTCCTAAATCCCATCTGCAGGGAATTGAGCATAGCCGCCATGGTCGAAGGACCCGCTACGGTCACGTTATATTCCTGCTGTAGTTCACCTGTGAGACCGCTGTTTACCACTTCAGCATATAGGCCCTCGAATGGCAGGAACATAATGCCGAAATTTGTTGTGTACGGCGGTTCAACGTATTTCTGTTTAATATCATTTGCACATTTTCTTATAACGGTTTCCAGCAGCTTCTTAGCTTCTGCTATGCGCATCGGGTCACCTGTATCATAGGCGTCCTGAAGAGCATTAAAGGTATCACCCGGAAATTTAGAATCTATAGGAAGGTAAACAATACTGTCTCCATCCGAGCCCGGAAGTTTTATGGCATATTCAACATGGTTTGCGCTGCCGGGTATGGTCGGGATCTCATGATCGTACTGCTCGGGAGCCAGGATCTCATCCAGGATCATCCCTAATTGGATCTCGCCTACAATACCACGTGTCTTTACATTCGACAAAATCTTTTTCAGATCCCCGACACTCGAAGCAACGGTCTGCATTTCACCCAAGCCCTTGTATACCTGCTCAAGCCTTTCGCTTACAATATTAAAGGACTCACGGAGGTTATTCTCAAGTTTGCTGCTGACCATGGACTGTATGGAATCAAGTTTTTTCTGGTTAGTTTCCGAGATATGTTCAAGGTGCTCGCTGACAGCACGGTTAATAGCCTCAAGACGTTCATTGTTGGATGATTCAAGAGTCTTTAGGCGGTTTTCAAGAGTTATCAGCTGATCATTTACCTTCTTGCCCATCTGTATCTGGTTGTCAGAGATGGACTGCCCCATAGTCGAGAAATTTGCAGCCATGGTGTCAGACATATTTTTCATGGTGTTATTGACCGACAGGTCAAAATTATGCAAGCGATTTTCAAACTGGGATAACTGCTCAGACTGAGCCGCCCCCATGGTTTTCTGTATTTCTGCAGCACTTTCCCCAACAAACAGTTTTATCAAAACCACTACCAGCAGCAGTAGATTAATGATAGTTAAAATATCTGTAACGCTCATACTTATCCTCCGGATTAAAAATTTAAATATGTTTGATGCTTCCATTCATCACAGTATATGATATCATGGTTTAATACCCATGTCAAGAACAAATGTTCTTGACAAAAGGAACATATGTTTGCTATAATATGTATAAGATAAGAACATATTTTTAGTTTGCAACTAATTTTAGTTGCAAATATCTCATTTTTGTGTTATGATGAATAAGGAGGTAAATAATGAGTCAAAAAGAGAAATTGATCTCCAAACTCAAATCCAATCCTAAGGATTTCACATTTGATGAAGCGGAAACTTTGCTTGGGTATCTTACGTTTCGTAGAAGCAATAAAGGAAAAACCAGTGGTTCACGCGTTATGTTCACAAGTGATGCTTACAGTGCGAAAATAACTCTCCATAAGCCTCATCCCAGAAAAGAATTACGTGATTATCAAATAGACCAGCTAATTGAGATGCTAGAACAGGAGGGTCTGATATGAATAACATCATGGAATACAAAGGTTATGTTGGCAGTGTCGAGTTTTCAGAAAATGATGGGTTGTTTTTTGGTAAAGTACAAGGAATACGCTCTCTCATTTCATATGAGGGCACTAATGCAAAAGAACTTGTCTCTGATTTCCATGGGGCGGTAGATGATTATCTGGCTCTTTGTAAAGAAGAAGGTACTGTCCCTGAAACAGCATATAAGGGGAGCTTGAATGTCAGATTTAAAAACCCGGAGACACATCGTAAGGCTGCCATTTACGCAATTACTCATCAGAAAAGTCTTAACAGTGTTATAGAGGAAGCTGTTGAAAAACTGGTTCTGAATATGGCATGATCGCGTAATTTCGACATAAAATCATAGTTGGATAACATAGCAAAATCTGCTTGACAAAAGTGGATTAGCATAATATAATTGCTTAAAACCTGACACCGAAAACAAGTTTTGAGGTGAAAGATATGGCAAGGGAAGAAAACCCAAATGTGTAGGATATTTCCTTAACAGTTGATAAACGCTTCCAAACTTTACAAAATAATTATAACAATGATGATTATGTTGAAAGCCGTATCTTTTTAAGGTACGGTTTTTTATTTTGCAGATTATAGAATAAGCATTAAGTTGTATTATCTGTGTTAAAAGTGGGAATATAATATAAAAGAAAATATAAAAGTAAAATATAAAGTATAATATTGTTATTACGCACATTATTGTCACAGCGAGAACATTTTTAATTGGTGACAGGAAATTGAAATAATAAATATAGCGAAGGATCAGAGAAAAATGGAAAAACGAGTAGCAGTAGTATCTATAATAGTGGAAGACATAGCCTCGGTTGAGGCGTTAAACGCAATTCTTACCCAGTACCGTGAAGGTATAATAGGCAGGATGGGTTTACCGTACAAAGAGAAAAACGTAAACATTATCTGTGTAGCAATTGATGCCCCGGAAAATGATATAAATGCCATGACCGGAAAAATTGGAAGACTTCATGGTATTTCGGCGAAGACCAACTACTCTAATGTAAAGTAATTATTTAGAATCCGGTATAATTTTTTCCTTGTTGCATTTTTTGATGATGAGCATAAGACAGGGTTGATAGGAAGCATGAAAAAAACAACAATAATAATTTTAATAATGCTGCCGATTGTAATAGCGCTGGTATGCCTCTGTATCGGCAGGATCGGGATAAGCCCCGGAGAGGTAATAAAAGCTCTTACAGGCTCTGAAGAAATAAAAGGCACAGTCAGGATAACTATAATAAATGTGAGACTGCCGCGAATCCTTTTAGGGCTCCTTTGCGGTGCCGGGTTAGCCGTAGCAGGATGCAGCTTCCAGAGTTTTTTCTCCAATCCGCTGGCAACGCCCGATACAATGGGAGTGGCAGGTGGTGCAAGCTTTGGAGCCGCATTGGGTCTTCTTCTCGGCTTTGATATGATAGGAGTTCAGGTGCTTTCGTTCTTATTCGGAGCAGGAGCAGTGCTGGTTACAAAACTTGCAGCCTCAGGCAGAAATCATGGACCAGCAGTCCTTATAATTTCAGGAATAATGGTGGGTTCACTGTTTTCGGCATTGGTTTCTCTGGTGAAATTTGTAGCAGATGCAGAAACACAGCTCCCGGCCATTACCTACTGGCTTATGGGAAGTCTGGGCAGTGCAGGCTATAAAAACCTGGCGATGGGTGCCCCCATAATTATCATAAGCATCATAATAATATTTCTATTGCGTTGGAGAATGAACCTCTTAAGTCTTTCTGAGGACGAGCTGATCGCATCGGGTACAAATGTAAAACTCCTAAGGACACTTGTAGTTATATGTGCTGCAGCCATGACTTCATCCGTAATTTCAATGTGCGGACAGGTTGGCTGGGTAGGGCTTATAGTACCTCATATGTGCAGGATGATCTGGGGTCAGGACAATAAAAAGCTCATTCCGGCCTCCATAAGTATTGGCGCAGCATTTATGGTGATAGTTGATACAGTAGCACGTTCGATAAGTGCCGCAGAAATACCGGTTTCAATACTGACTGCGATAATCGGAGCACCGTTCTTTATCTTCATTTTGACATATCGTAGAAAATCAATCACAGGGACGGTTCTCTGATTGAATAACTGATGTGGCGAAACAATCTGCCGCCCCCACGCTTGCTTATGAGTTAATATTTTTTAATCTGCAAAGAAAATTTGGACAATATATTTATGAGATTACGAACAGAAAACGCATCATTTGCATACCCTGGGAAAACCGACGAAGAAAAAAGATATCTCTTCCGTGATGTAAATATAGACCTTGAAGGCGGAGGCATAATGGCAATTCTCGGACCTAACGGAAGCGGAAAAACCACGTTCTTACGATGCCTGATGGGTATGCGCAAATGGACATCAGGAAAAAGTTATTTCGACGACAAGGATACAAACACATTAAGCTCAAAGGAATTCTGGAACAAGGTAAGCTATGTGCCACAACAACGGATGGCAACATCCTCATTTACCGCGTTTGAAAGCGTACTGCTTGGCAGATCAGGCCAGATTGGATTCTTAAGTACGCCAAAGAAAAGTGATATCGAAGCAGCAGAAAAGATCATGGAAGAACTGGGGATCATAGCTTATAAAAACAGGGACTGTAACACCTTGAGCGGTGGTGAATTCCAAATGGTGCTGATTGCAAAAGCTTTAGTATCAGACCCGGAACTGCTTATTCTCGATGAACCGGAATCGGGTCTTGATTTCCGAAATCAGCTGGTAGTCCTGAATACCATGGATTCACTCAAAAACAAAGGGATTAGCTGTATTTTCAATACACATTATCCGAAACATGCGCTCCAGAAAGCGGACTGTTCATTGATACTCGGCGGAAAACAGGCGTATTTCGGAAAAACCTCGGAAATAGTAAACGAGAAAACAATTGAAGATGTATTTGGTGTAAAAGCGGTAATAAATGAGATGAAAGTAAACGGTGAAGTGATCAAAAACATAGTACCGTTGTATATATCATCTTAACTATGTTGTATTTTACAAAGACCTCTTGTTGAGAAGATATATTGATATATGTAGCATTGTGGTCAAAAGTTAAAAATTTCAATTTATGATACCCTCACTGGCGATAGGAAGGTGGCATCGTTGGTGAGATAGTGGCATTAGTTGGTTATGGGAATAGGAACGATATGAAAAAGATAGCGATTTACGGAAAAGGTGGAATAGGAAAATCCACAACAGTATCAAATGTAGCAGCAGCACTTGCTTTGGACGGATATAAGGTAATGCAGATAGGTTGCGATCCGAAAGCAGATTCGACTCTCAGTCTGAGAGGAAAACAGAATTTAGAAGTAAACTCTGAAGACCCCAGGGACAAATATAGACCCAAAATAAAAACGGTTCTTGAGCTTATCAGGGAACGAGGCAACGATTTTACCTTGGAAGATATGGCAATAGAAGGCGCCTTTGGAGTAATATGCGTTGAAGCAGGCGGACCGGCTCCGGGAGTAGGATGTGCAGGCCGAGGAATAATTGCTGCGCTTGACAAACTTAAAGAAAAGGGCGCCTATGAAATATACAAGCCGGATATCGTGCTTTATGACGTATTGGGCGATGTAGTCTGCGGAGGCTTTTCGATGCCCATGCGCACCGGGTATGCTGATAAAGTGTATATCATTACGTCCGGAGAAAACATGGCAATACATGCCGCAGCGAACATAGCCATGGCTGTTCAGGGCTTTAAGGAAAAAGGCTACGCAACACTCGGAGGCCTTATACTTAACCATAGGGATGTAAAACTGGAAAATGAAAAAGTAATGGAGCTTGCCAAAGACTTTGAAACCGAGATAGTCGGTGAATTATCGAGGAGCGAAACCGTCTGGGAGGCCGAGGAACTTGGTAAAACCGTGGTAGAGGCATTCCCTGAAAGCTCCATGGCTGAAGAGTACAGAAAACTCGCGGAGAGATTGATATGTTAAGAAAAATTGGAGAACATGAAATAACAGAAAACGGTGCAGTAGTCCGGATGGGTGACGCTTCATTTCCGGTACCTTTTTCTGGCGGGCTTGAATATTCATCACCCGCGAGAGGGACATGGAACATAGTACATACCGGGATGCTTATTCCCGAAGTACATGAAATATTTGTATGTGCCGCAAGCTGTCTAAGAGGCGTCGTACTTACAGCTGCGGAAATGAACGCGCTCGACAGATTTTCAACAGTAGAAGTAAAAGAAAACAACCTTCTGGATGGAAATCTGGAAGAACTGCTGATAGACGGCGTGAGCGATATAATAAACAAACTTGAGAAAAGACCACCCGCAGTGCTCGTATATACAAGCTGTGTCCATCATTTTACAGGCTGTGACTGGGGAGTAATGTTTGGGACATTAAGAGAACGATTCCCGGATATTGATATAGTTGACTGCTATATGAATCCGACACTTAGAAAAAGCGGACTAACTCCTGACCAGATAATGAGAAGACAGCTGTACGCATTGCTGAAACCAAGAAAAATCAACAGCAATGCAGTAGCCATCATCGGAAACGACCTGCCTACAAAGGAAAACTCAGATCTCTATAAAATATTAAAATCATCCGGATTAAAAATACACGAAATAACATCCTGTAAAACTTACGCTGAATATCAGGAGATGGCAGAAAGTGCTCTGTATTTCACTTATTACCCCGCAGCAAAAGCAGGAGGGGATACACTAGCGAAAAGACTTGGGGGAAAACATATTTATCTTCCCTACAGCTGGGATTATGATGAGATAATACATAGTTTGGAACATGTTAAAAATGAAATTATAAAAAACAGAACAAATGATGTACTATGCAACAGATTAAACTCCAATAATATTTCTGAAAATACAATAACAGATAATGAAAACGGGGAAAAAATAAATAACAAAGAAGATAACAACTCAGCTGACAAAATAAAAGAAAATACTGAGAAAACAAAAGAAACAACAACAGCAGAATTATATAAAAACGAAATAGCACTATGTGAAAAAGCGTTCGAGAAAGCACTTGCAATGATAGGTGATACACCGATTGCCATAGATTATACATTCTGCCCAAGACCAATATCTGTAGCGAAAATGCTGTTAACACATGGCTTTAACGTTAAGCGGATTTATCTGGACAGTTTCACCGGAGAAGAAAAAGCAGACTACGAATTCCTAAAAGATTATTATCCGGATTTGGAACTGTATGCAACCGTAAATGTAAAATCAAGATTCATGGCATCCTGCAACTCATCGATGAGCAGAGATTCAGACGATCAGATACAGAATAATACTGGAGAATTGGGAGAAAACAAAGATTTTAGGTCAAAATGGCTTGCCATAGGGCAGAAAGCGGCATATTTCCTTAACACCAATTATTTTGTAAATATCGTTGAAGGTGGAGGAATGTTCGGATTTGAAGCCATAATCGACACGCTTGAATTGATGCGGGATGCCTTCGTAAATATCAAAGACATGAGAAGCCTTGTACAGATAAAAGGACTCGGTTGCGGAAACTGTTGTAACGGGTAAAAAGGAACGAGAAATGAAACAGACATCAGGATTTATATCAACATATTCAGCAGACGCATTTGGAGTATGCTCAGCACTTTATGAGCTGGGCGGCATGATAGTAATGCACGATGCATCAGGATGCAATTCAACATATACAACACATGACGAACCACGCTGGTATGACATGGACAGCATGGTGTACATATCAGGTCTCACAGAAGTTGAAGCAATAATGGGGGACGACTCAAAACTGATAAATGACGTGGTAACGGCAGCAGAAGAACTGAACCCCAAATTCATAGCTATAGTCGGTACAACAATCCCTGCCATGACAGGCTTCGATGCAGATGCAGCAGCAAAAGTAATAGAAGAAAGAACGGGAATACCTGCATTTGGGTTTTCAACCACTGGAATGAAATCATATGTGCATGGCGCATCCCTTGCATTTGAGATGCTTGCAGACAGATTTGTAAAAGAACCTGATAATAAGTCATTACAGGAAAAAGTCAATTTTGACGTCTATGCTGAAAATCAAAACAAAAAAACATGTACAAATACAGGCGCAAATTCAGATGAAAATACCAATAGAAATATTGATAGAAGTACAGTTTCAGTAACGAAACAAAAAATTAACATACTTGGACTTACGCCACTTGATTTTTCAGTAAACGGAAGTGACAGATCGATAAAGGAATATTACGAATCTAAAGGGTACGAAATATTATCCTCTTGGGCAATGGGTTCAACGTTGGAAGATATCAAAAAGGCTGCCGAAGCAGACCTGAATATCGTAGTGTCGGAAACAGGAATTAAAGCAGCAAAGAAGCTAAAAGAAAAATATGGGATACCTTACAAGATCGGAATCCCTGTAGGCGGCATAGATATTGATGTAACCGAAGAATATGAAACAAAAGGTGAAAAAAATAACAATAAAAATAACAATAATGATGAGAAATTCTCTCCTAATAATTTGTTAGAAGAGCAGAGAAACAACACAGAACAAACTACGAAAATTCTTATATTGGGAGAACGGGTAAATGTTCTTTCATTAGCCAAATATCTTCATGAAAAAACAGGAAAAACATGTCTTGGATACGCAACGACCGATTCGGATGAGGATGAAATAATAAAAGTAATTTCATCTTTGGATGAGCTTCAAATGATAATAGCAGATCCGTTATTTAAACCAGTAATAAAGCTTGCAGCTAAACAAAATGGCAAAGTAAATACAGAAAAGATCAAATTTGTAGATTATCCGCACGAAGCATTTTCAGGAAGAATATATAGGAAGGATATTCCCAATATAGTAGAAGATGTTCCTTTTAAAAGATTCGTTTGAAAACACATATTATCCAGCTGAACAGTAGCTACAATATAAATTTGTATGGATGTATTGGAATCTACAATTATATTAGAGATTTTAAGGACGGTCGGAGTGCCGATACAGGATAAAACCATAAGCACGCAGAGGATATGCTTTGGTTGCAGACTTATCGGAGCGAGGCAAAAATCGGTTAACCAAACCGATTTTTGAGCGTAGCCCAAGTGCACCCGCTATCAAGCGGGGGCACGATTGCAAGCGTCTGAAGCGGAGATAGGTTTGCAGCCATTAGCATATCCCTGCAAGTGCGATTATCGGTTTTAGACTGTATCGGTACTTTGACCGTCCATATAAGAATACAAGAAAACGAGGTATACAAAAATGAAGAAACTATTAGCACTCCTGCTGGTATTCACCTTGGCACTTACCGCCTGCAACAGCAGCCACGACAAAAACGATGTCCAGCCTCCTACCCAGACTGAAACATCCACAGCACCGGAAACCCTTGACCCTAACGGTACCCACATCGTAACCGATCATGCCGGAAACGAAGTAGCAGTACCCAACACCGTAAACAGAATAGTAATAGCCGACATTTACCCTATGGCATCCGTACTCACAGTATTCTTTGACTCCGCAGAAAAAATCGTCGGAATGGCACCGCCCTGCATGAGTGCCGCAAAAAACGGACTGCTCGGCGAGCTTTATCCAGAAATACTTAACGCCAAAACCGATTTCATCGACGGCACAAACATCAACCTGGAAGAACTCTTAAAGCTTAACCCCGACGTAGTATTCTATAGTGCCGGCAGTAAAGAAGAAGGCGAACTCTTAAGAAACGCTGGCATTCCTGCCATCGCAATCTCACCCGGGAAATGGGGCTATAACGCAATAGAAACCCTCAATCAGTGGATAGACACATTAGTACAGATATTCCCCGAAAACAATAAATCCCAGATAGTTAGGGAATACTCGGAAAAAACCTACAAACTGGTGCAGGAAAGAGTATCCGGTATAAAGGCAGAAGACAAGGTAAAAGCATTCTTCCTGTTCCAGTATTCAGACTCAAATATCATGACCAGCGGCAAGAAATTCTTCGGCCAGTGGTGGTGTGATGCTATCGGAGCCGTAAACGCAGGCGAAGAGCTTGAAAACGACAATTCCGTAGCAGTAAACATGGAGCAGATATACGCATGGAACCCGGAACTGATCTTCATCACAAACTTTAATACCGCAACACCCGATGACCTCTATAATAATACCATCGGCAACTACGACTGGAGCGAGATAGACGCCATCAAGAACAAAGAAGTTTACAAGATGCCCCTCGGAATGTACAGGAGCTATACCTGTGGTGTAGATACCCCCGTAACACTTCTCTGGCTTGCAAAGACCGCATATCCTTCACTTTTTGAGGATATAGACATAACAGCAGAAACCAAGAAATATTACAGCGAAGTATTCGGCATCACCCTTACGGACGAGCAGGCAAATAAGATATTCTCACCCGTAACCGCAGCAGGTACAGGATTTGTAGGTAATGGGAAATAAGCTTCAGAAACATTTTGATAGCCGATGTTCCAAAGATAAGAAAGGAAAAATATGAGCTTAAATGATACAGTACGTGCCGACAGAATACATATCGCATTTTTTGGCAAAAGAAATGCAGGCAAATCGAGCCTCGTAAATGCAGTAACAAACCAGGAGCTTGCAATAGTGTCCGATGTAAAGGGGACTACCACAGATCCGGTATATAAGGCAATGGAGCTGCTCCCTTTGGGGCCTGTGGTCATGATAGACACACCCGGCTACGATGACGAAGGAGAGCTTGGAAAGCTGCGTGTAAGGAAAGCAGGCCAGGTCATGAACAAGACCGATATCGGTGTGCTTGTGGCTGACGCAACAACGGGATTATCTGATGAGGACATACAGCTGGCTGAAAGACTGACCAAAAAGAATATCCCTTTCGTTATTGTATTTAATAAGAGTGATATGGTGTCAAATACAACTTTATCCGCTGACAATGTAAAAAGCACTACAGAGGATGAGGCACAGAAAGCTTTCACTGATAAAGAGGTTATTTATAAGAATATCACCGGTAAGGATGTGCCATGTATATATGTATCAGCCCTTAATAAAACCAATATCCATGAGCTTCGTGAGCTGATAGCATCGGTAAAACCCGAAAACTCTGAAAGAAGGCTTATAGGAGACCTTATAGAGCCATCCGACATGATCATCCTTGTCATGCCTCAGGACGAGGCCGCGCCTAAGGGAAGGCTAATACTTCCGCAGGTACAGATGATACGTGATATCCTTGACGAACATGGCATGAGCCTATGCGTTCAGACAGAGGAAACAGCAAGGGCTATAGCAAGTCTTAAGGAAAAGCCAAAGCTTGTCATTACTGACAGTCAGGTATTTAAAAAAGTGGCGGAAGCAGTACCGGAAGATATACCGCTTACATCATTTTCAATACTTTTAGCACGATATAAGGGTTATCTTGACAGTGCCCTTAAAGGCGTAAAGGCCATAAAAGAGCTTAAAAAGGGTGACAAGGTTCTTATATCCGAGGGCTGTACCCATCACAGGCAGTGCAATGACATCGGAACTGTGAAGATCCCGAAGTGGCTTAAGGAAAAGCTTGGCTTTGAGGTGGAATATGATACGAGTTCCGGTACGGAATTCCCTGAGGACTTAAGTGCATACAAGGCGGTGATCCATTGCGGCGGCTGTATGCTCAATGAACGCGAGATAACCTACCGCATCAAGTGTGCGGAGGATCAGGGCGTACCGGTGGTAAATTACGGGATACTCATAGCTTACCTTCAGGGGATACTCGACAGGGCTGTAGCAATGCTTTGTTAGTACAGAAATATTTATAATAGCTATATGGATTCAGTATGCTTTGTCACAGAAATTATAAAAAGTTTGCACATTTTCTCAAAAATAGTTGAAACTGATCCCGATAAGTGCTAATATTTTATTGTATTATTTATCTTAGCGGTTTGATTTTACACTATGATATGCATCCGATGGCCTTAAAAATGCGCTGTTTTTTAAGATTCCGTCCGGATTACACGAGGAGAGGGAAAATGTCAAAATTAGTTAAAAACATAATGGAGAGAATGGTTGAAGATAAGCTTGATCAGATGCTTCCGAGCCTTGGTTGCTGTACTTGTGATGTCTGTAGGACGGATATCCTCTGTTATGCATTAAACCGTCTTAAGCCCAAGTACGTATCGAGCGAGCAGGGCGAGCTGCTTTCGCGAGTTGACTCCATAAGCATTACCTATGAGGCAGCCATTATGACGGAAATAGCCTCGGCAGTCGAAATCGTAAAGAAAAATCCTCACCATCGAAACAAATGAGTTTTGGCGCTCTTTTTAACAAGGGCGCTTTTATTTTTCCCTTGCATAAAGAATGGAAATGTGCTAAAGTATTGTAGAATAGCAGATTTTGTACGAATGGAGATATATTTATGGATTACAGTCACATGACAGCAGCTGAATTACGAAATATTGCCAAGGAAAAAGGCGTTAAGAAAACTTCTTCAATGAAGAAACAGGAGCTTTTGGAGGCACTGGAGGCTTTGGAGAAGGAAGCGGCTGCAGCTGTTCTTGAGGCTGTGTCCGAAGAAAATAAAGCAGAAGAGTCCCTGGATGAAGCAGAGGGCTCAGAGGTTGCAGTAGTAGGTGAAGCTTCATTTGACGAGGGCGAAGGTGAAGCATCCGATGAGACGGCAGAAGGCTCTGAAAATGTGGAAGGCGCCGAGGGTGAAGAAGGCGAAGATAATAAATCAGTTCCTCCCTTCAGAAAGTTAAATGATGCCGCATTCGTAAAGGGTGACATTAAGGAAGGTGTTCTCGAAATAATGCCTGACGGCTATGGTTTCATCAGAAGTGAAAACTTCCTTCCCGGCGACAGGGACGTATATGTATCGCCCCAGCAGATAAGACGTCTGGCACTTCGTACCGGTGATATCGTTGCAGCGGTAACCAAAGACCGTATGCCTGGCGATAAATTTAACGGCATGCTCTATGCAAAGGAAATCAACGGACAGCATGTAAATAACGCATGGAACAGGCCCTGGTTTGAAAAACTGACACCTATATTCCCTCATGAGAGGCTACGTCTTGAAACACCAGGCTGCAAGCCTTCGATGAGGATAATGGATATACTTTCCCCTATAGGAAAAGGCCAGCGTGGTATGATCGTTTCCCAGCCTAAGGCAGGAAAGACCACGTTACTTAAACAGATTGCAAATTCAATACTGATAAATAACCCTGAGATGCACATGATCATCCTCCTGATCGATGAAAGACCTGAGGAAGTTACCGATATGAAGGAGTCCATCCAGGGTGAGAATGTTGAGGTCATCTACTCAACATTCGACGAGCTTCCGGAGAATCATAAGAGGGTTTCCGAGATGGTTATCGAGCGAGCAAAGAGGCTTGTCGAGCAGAAGAGGGACGTAGTGATCCTGCTTGACAGCATCACAAGGCTTGCACGTGCCTACAACCTTACCTGTACCGCAAGCGGCAGGACCCTTTCAGGCGGTCTTGATCCTGCAGCGCTTCATATGCCTAAGAAGTTCTTTGGTGCAGCAAGATGCATGAGAGAGGGCGGCAGTCTTACCATCCTTGCAACAGCGCTCGTTGAGACGGGCAGCCGTATGGATGACGTTGTATTCGAGGAATTTAAGGGCACCGGTAACATGGAGCTTGTTCTTGACAGAAATCTTTCAGAAAAGAGAATATTCCCTGCTATCGACCTTCCGAAGTCATCAACCCGTCGTGATGACCTGCTCCTTTATCCGGAGGAGATGGAAGTAAATGAGATCATAAGGCATGCATTTAATTCCAGCAGGGCTGAAAATGCCGTAGAGAAGATAATAAGCCTGTTCTCAAGGACAAAGAATAATAAGGAATTCTGTGAGATTGTAAAGAAGACAAAACTTGTCTGAAAATTCAAAGAATTTGTGCAAATTATCATTCGATGAATTTGAAAAAATATATTGATTTTTCCTTGAATCCGTGCTATAATGCTTTTTACTGTGTATCTGAACATAAGAAAATCAGTAAAGGATGAGGTGAAAAAAATGAGAGAGAATGTACAGCCTACATATTATCAGGCAAAGGTTACATGTAACTGCGGCAATGAGTTCGTGACCGGTTCGACAAAGAAGGAGATCCACGTTGAAATTTGTTCAAAGTGCCATCCGTTCTATACAGGACAGCAGAAGTCAGTTCAGGCTCGTGGTGCTATTGATAAGTTCAACCGTAAGTATGGTCTTGCAAATAACTAGAATTTATCATTGATGACAAAGGTTGAGGTTATATAATAGCCTCAACCTTTCTTGTTATTATACGTCGCAGTACGACACTACAAGGGGCCCGTTCTGCGAAGCAAAATGGAGTGTTACTGCCTGCAATGGTGATTGAAGAGGTGCATTATGAAGAAGAAACCCTCGGGAATAGGCGGACAGGCTTTGATGGAAGGCGTCATGATGAAAAACGGCGCTCATTATGCCTGCGCAGTCAGAAAACCTGACGGAACAATTGAAGTTGACGATCAGCGAACCACTTCGCTTGGAGATAAATATAAATTTTTTAAACTGCCCATCATAAGAGGAGTTGTTATTTTCGTGGAGTCTCTTAAGATAGGTATCAAAACTCTTACCTGGTCAGCAAGCTTTTTCGAGGATGAAGAGGCTGGGGACGATAAGGGAGCAAAGAAGACAGAGAATGTTTCTGCTGTAGGAAATGCAGCAGAAAACAGATCTAATCTGGGTGAAAATTTTGATGGTATAGATGAGGTAGATTCAAATAACTCATTTGCTGAAAGCAATGAAGATTTGAATTATACAGAGGGATTTGCAGAAAGTTCAAAACTTGAAAACTCAGATGAAAATGGAATTGAAGCTAATTTTGCCGGCGACTATGTAGAGAGTAAGAAAGATAATTCAAACATAGATGGTACAAATTTGGAGTCATCAGATTTAAATGGCTTAGACGAATCGAGCATAGAAATAGATAATACAGGTTCGACCGGTAAGAGACCTGCATTTGATGGCACCGATGAAAGTCTCAGATCTGTAAAAGTAACAAAGTCTGTAGCAAAGGAAAAATCAGCATCCGAAAAGACAAAGGAAAGTCTTCTTATGGGTCTGCTTATAGTACTTGCGGTAGTTTTCGCAGTTGGCCTGTTTATGATCCTTCCTTATTTTATATCAACATTCCTTAAGAAGGTTATCACATCAACATTCCTTCTTGCACTTATAGAGGGACTCATCAGAGTGAGCCTGTTTATCGGTTATGTGGCGCTTATTTCCTGCATGAAGGACATCAAACGAGTATTCATGTATCACGGAGCAGAGCACAAGTCGATCAACTGTGTTGAAAGTGGCAAGGAATTGACAGTAGAGAATGTAAGGACCTGCTCTAAAGAGCACAAGAGATGTGGTACAAGCTTCCTGCTTATCGTTATGGTAATGAGTATTATTTTCTTCTTATTTATAAGGTTTGACTCAACCATACTTATGATAGTGGCTAGACTCCTGCTTATCCCTGTTATTGCCGGCCTTTCATACGAGTTTTTAAGGGTTGCCGGGAACAGTGACAACAAGGTGATCGCTATCCTTAGCAAGCCCGGACTTGCACTTCAGAAGCTTACTACAAGAGAGCCTGACGACTCAATGATAGAATGTGCCATCGCATCTGTAGAAGCAGTATTTGACTGGAGAGCTTATCAGGCGGATGTAAGACGCATGGAAGAGGCTGAGCTTGAGGCAAAGAATAAGAGCCGCGAGAACAGGCGCAAGGAGCGTGAGGCCGAGATCCGCAAGAGGATGGAAGCAAAGGGCATCGTCGAAGAGGATATATCCGATGACAAGATAAAAGAAATCGATGCAGCAGCTGACAGGCTTGCTGAAAAAGAAATAGAAGACGAAAAGAAACAGGTAAAACTTAAGAACGAAGCTGCCAGAAAAGCAAAAGCCTTCGAAAAAGAGCTTGCAGCTGAGGAAAAGAGACAGGACGAGCTTTCAAGAAAAAGAACCGAGGAATATGAAAGCCGCTTAAAGAACAGTGTCCCTGATGATGACGAAGAGGACGACGAGATCCTTAAGGCTGTAAACAACCACAAAAAGCGCAAGTGACAAGGGGACAGTGCCCGAAGGGCGGATGAGGTGTATTGTGTCATATGCTGAGATCAAAAAGCTGGCGGCAGCAGAGTTGCAGTCAGCAGGTATAGAAGAATACGAGGTGGATGCGGAGTATCTTCTTCAATATGCCTCAGGACTGGAAAGAAACGAACTGTTTATCCGGTGGAATGAAAAGGTGCCTCATGATATTGAAGAAAAATACAGGCATCTCATAGACAGGAGAAAATCCCACGAACCCCTGCAGTACATCATTGGTAATCAGGATTTTATGGGATATACCTTTATGGTGACTCCTGATGTTCTTATTCCCAGATTTGATACTGAAATCTTAGCAGAGCTGGCAATAAGGCGTGCATGGGAAGATATTTCAGCAGTACGTAATATTGCTGTAAACTCTCTGACTAACGATCAATGGATACAAAGTATTCCTCAAAATGCTATATCCGATAAAATGGTTAGTTCTTGTGTCAATACCATATCGGATGGGAAATACAGAATACTCGATCTATGTACCGGAAGCGGTTGTGTCGCCACATCAGTTGGTCTAAGTCTATTAGAGAAACTTGTAAATTCGTCAATCCTCAATAATAGATTTGCATCCCATACAATTTCAAATGGGGATGGCAAAGAATTAGTTGCGAATGAAAATAAAATCAATAATACGGAAATACAGATATGTGTAACCGGGGCAGATATCTCAAGAGCTGCAGTTGAGCTGGCAAAGAAAAACTGGGAGCTTAACTTAACTAATATAGTAGCTCAACATGAAAATGTTACGACAGCGATTGATCATACCGTTTTTGCTTCTGCAGTTAATACTCCACAGAGTAATTCTTTGGAAGAAAAGACAGGTATAGGTAAACAGCAGATAGAAGCTACATTTTTGGAAAGTGATTTGTTTAGGAATATAGAGGGCAGATTCCATCTCATAACCGCAAACCCGCCCTATATAGTTCGTGATGAAATAGAGACACTAATGCCGGAGATTACGGAGCATGAACCGCATCTTGCACTTGACGGCGGCGAAGACGGGATGGACTTTTACAGAAAAATAGTCAGTGAAGCCCCTAATTTTCTCCTGCCGGGTGGAAGACTTATGATGGAATTTGATGACGCAGAGGCGGAATCCGTGGCAGAAATGATGGAAATAGCTGGCTTTACAGATATCCGTATCCACAAGGACCTTGCAGGTTTACGCAGAGTTATTGAAGGGAAAAAACATGTTCAATAAATTAGAAGACCTTGAGCGTCGCTACGAAGAAATCCAGGCGGAGTTATCCGAACCTGAAGTAGTGAACGATCAGGCAAGATTCAAAAAGCTCATGAAGGAACAGACCGACATGGGCGCGATAGTTGATGAATACAGAAATTATAAGAAAACAAAACAGACGATAGATGAAAGCATAGAACTTCTCGATTCAGAAAACGATCCTGACATGAGGGAAATGATAAAGGAGGAGCTTTCAGAGGCTCGTCAGCAGGTACCCGAAATAGAGAACAGGCTGAAAATCCTGCTTCTTCCCAAGGATCCGAATGACGAGAAAAACGTAGTAGTCGAGATCCGCGGTGGTGCGGGTGGAGACGAGGCTGCGTTATTTGCGGCAGATCTTTACAGAATGTACAGCAAATATGCTGATTCGCAGCGCTGGAAAATAGAGCTGGTAAGTGTTAACGAAAGCGGTATAGGCGGATTCAAAGAAGTAATCTTTATGGTGAACGGCAAAGGTGCTTATTCCAGACTTAAGTACGAAAGCGGAGTTCACCGCGTACAGCGAATCCCGGTGACTGAGTCCGGCGGAAGGATCCATACATCAACCGCAACCGTAGCCATAATGCCCGAGGCAGAGGAAGTCGAAGTAAATCTTGACTTAAATGACTGCAAATTTGATGTTTTCAGAGCCTCCGGAAACGGCGGACAATGTGTAAATACAACAGACTCGGCAGTAAGACTTACACATATTCCGACAGGCATTGTTATTTCCTGTCAGGATGAAAAATCCCAGCTTAAAAACAGGGACAAGGCATTGAGGGTCCTTAGAGCTAAACTTTACGAGTTAGAGCTTGAAAAGGCTCACGATGCAGAGGCAGAATTAAAGAGAAGCCAGGTCGGAACCGGTGACCGTTCGGAGAAGATAAGGACCTATAACTTCCCTCAGAGCCGCTGTACCGATCACAGGATAAAGCTTACATTATACACCTTAGAGGATGTAATGAACGGCAACCTGGACCAGCTGATCGACAGCCTTATAGCTGCTGATCAGGCCGCTAAACTTCTAAAAATGAGTGAAACTTGATAAGGGACTATTCCCAAAATGAGATTTCGTTTCTTGACAATTTCCTTATAAGAAGTAAAGGATGTGTTGCAAATAAATAATATTGACATATATTAAAGTAAAATGATATTATAGTTTGCGTAAACCATAGGTTTGTGATAAGGGGACGGTTCTCCTGTCACCACGATGATGACACAGGCACATTATCGAAGAGCACCATGCCTGTAACAAGGAGTGAAAAATGAGCGTAATTAATGTAACTGCAGATAATTTTGAAGAGATCAAGAATAGTGATAAGCCCGTTCTTCTGGACTTTTATGCAGACTGGTGCGGGCCATGCAAGATGGTATCCCCGATTGTTGACCAGATAGCAGAGGAACATCCTGAGTATGTTGTTGGCAAGATTAACGTGGATGATGAAGAAGACCTTGCTGCACAGTTTGGTGTAATGAGTATTCCCACCCTTGTGGTACTTAAAAAGGGAGAGCAGGTTAATAAGAACGTGGGCGTAATCCCCAAGGCTAAGATCCTGGAGATGCTTGCATAAGTATTATATAAATTTACCCGGAGGCAGTGAAACAAATGAAAAAGGTAGCATTTGACAATTCAGCAGCAAAAGTATTTGTGAGCGATGCAGAGCTTGCGAACATGGAAAGGATCGCGCTTTCAGCTAAGGAAGAGCTTGTTTCAAAAACAGGAGCAGGAAATGATTTCTTAGGATGGATCGATCTTCCCGTTAAGTACAACAAGAAAGAATTTGCTCGCATCAAGGAAGCAGCAGCAAAGATCCAGTCAGATTCAGACGTACTGCTTGTTATCGGTATCGGCGGATCATATCTCGGAGCGCGTGCGGCAATTGATTTCCTTCGTCACAGCTTTTACAATAATATTTCAAAGAAACAGCGCAAGACACCTGAAATCTACTATGTTGGAAACAGCATCAGCACTCAGTATATGGCACATCTTAAGGATGTGATCGGAAACAGGGACTTCTCCATCAACATGATCAGCAAGTCCGGTACCACCACAGAGCCTGCTATCGCATTCAGAATCTTTAAGAAGATGCTTATCGATAAGTATGGCAAAGAGGAAGCAAATAAGAGAATTTACGCTACCACAGATAAGGCAAAGGGAGCTTTAAAGAAGGTTGCTGACGAAGAGGGCTACGAGGAGTTTGTAGTACCGGATGACATCGGCGGAAGATTTTCAGTACTCACTGCAGTAGGACTTCTTCCCATAGCTGTCAGCGGTGCAGACCTTGACGCACTTATGAAGGGTGCTAAGGAAATGAGAAAGATCTGTCTCGAGGCAGAATACTCAAAGAATCCTGCGCTCCAGTATGCAGCAACACGTAATATCCTTCTTCGCAAGGGTAAGTCAATCGAGGTACTCGCAAATTATGAGCCGGCACTTCACTATGTGGCAGAGTGGTGGAAGCAGCTTTACGGCGAGAGCGAGGGTAAGGATCAGAAGGGTATTTTCCCTGCATCAGTTGACCTTACAACAGACCTCCATTCAATGGGTCAGTTCATCCAGGACGGTCAGAGAACTCTTTACGAGACTGTTATGGAGCTCGACGGAGCTGATACCGATATCATTATTGAAAAGGAAGATGTTGATCTTGACGGCCTTAACTATCTTGCAGGAAAGACAGTTGATTTTGTAAACAAGAGCGCTATGAAGGGAACCCAGCTCGCTCATACCGATGGCGGTGTACCCCAGCTTAAGGTTTACATTCCTGACAGAACTGAGTATTCACTTGGCCAGCTGTTCTACTTCTTCGAGTTCGCATGCGGCGTAAGCGGTTACATTTTGGGAGTTAATCCTTTCAACCAGCCCGGTGTTGAGAGCTACAAGAAGAACATGTTCGCTCTTTTAGGAAAGCCCGGATACGAGGAGCTTTCAGCAGAATTAAAGAAGAGACTGTAATTGTTTGTCAAAGGCGTGACAGGGGGACGGTTCTCCTGTCACTTTTTTTACGTGACAGAAGAACCGTCCCCCTGTCACACTGTCACAAGGAAGGCTTGTAAGATGGAGATTATCACCAGCACAAAGAACGAAAAAATAAAGAATATTGCAGCACTCCTGAAATCCAAAAAAGAACGTGATGCTCAAGGCTTTTTTGTGATTGAGGGAATGCGTCTTTTTAGAGACACTTTGAAGACTGCACCCCAGTACATAGAGAGCGTATTTGTGAGTGAGTCATGCGATTTTGCAAAGAATCCTAAATCCTTGCTTGAAACTATAAACAACCCCCAAAATGCTGATCAGAAAATGAGCAATTTATCTAAAAAAGTTGCGTTGGATAATAAAAGATTGCAATTTGAAGCTGGGAAAAGCAGCTTATATGAGAGCAAGGTTTTTGTAGTAAAGGATAGCGTCCTGGATTCTGTTAGCGGTACTGTAACCTCACAAGGCGTTATGGCTATTGTAAGGAAACCGGATCACAGTCTTGAAGAAGTGCTTTCTTTTGGAAAGAAATTTCTTGTGCTTGAAAATATACAGGACCCCGGGAACCTCGGTACGATGCTAAGGACTGCAGAAGCAGCCGGTATGGATGGTATAATCATGAGCCCTGACTGTACCGATATATATAGTCCCAAGGTAGTACGTTCATCTATGGGCTCAATATTCAGGATGCCATTTGTATACTGTGAGAATTTTGGCAAAGCTTTAAATCAGATAAGGCGTTGCGGAGTTACTGTTTATGCCGCATATCTGCATGGAGGCATTTCATATAAGGAAACAGAATATGATGATAAGTACGCTATACTTATAGGCAATGAAGGAAACGGATTAACTGATGAATCAGTAGCATTAGCGGATAAACGTATTTTCATACCGATGGCAGGAGAGATAGAGTCGTTAAATGCTGCGGTAGCAGCAGCCATCCTGATGTATAGGTAAATATTTTGTGAATGAAAAGGGGAAGCAGGCTGTCACCGATGTGTAAGCATGCCTGCGGCTGGATACAAGGAATGAAAGAATACTCAGGATTTGCAACTGTATATGATATGTTCATGGATAACGTCCCTTATGAAGAGTGGGCGGATTATCTGCATGGACTCTTGATAGAGAATGGTGTTAAGGACGGAATAGTCTGCGAGCTTGGCTGCGGTACCGGCAAAATGACCAGGAAGCTGCGAGATTTTGGTTATGATATGATCGGCATAGATCTGTCCCAGGAAATGCTGCAGATAGCTACGGAGCAGGAAAATGAATTAGAAAGCATTAATTCGAAACGTTATGGTAAATGCGCAAAAGATACCCAAAGCACCAAAAAGAGAAGTAAAGAAAAAGGCGAAATTTTATACTTAAATCAGGATATGCGTGAATTTGAACTGTATGGCAGCGTGGCAGCTATCGTTAGCGTCTGTGACAGCATGAACTATATCACCGAAAAGGAAGATCTGCTGCGGGTGTTTAAACTCGTAAACAATTATCTTGATCCGGGCGGAGTTTTTATCTTTGATATGAATACGCCATATTATTATAGGAAAATACTCGGTGAACAGACCATCTGCGACAATAGGGAAAACGGCAGTCTGATCTGGGAAAATTATTATGACAATGAAACAAAGATCAATGAATTTGATATTACTATATATATAAGTAGAAACGGAAATCAAAACTCAAAGCCTAAAAAGAAAAATCAGGCTACTGACAAGACTTCGACAAGTGGCAATGAGAGCTATTTAAGGCTTGAAGAAACCCATTATCAGCGGGCCTACACCGTTTCTGAAATAAAGGCACTGTTGAAAAAAGCAGGGCTAACCGATATAAAGACATATGAGGTTATGACGAGGGAAACACCCAATTCGAAATCGGAGAGAGTGTATTTTGTTTCGCATAAAGTAAATTAATTCTTTCTATAAATATTTCTGTTTTTTTAGTTTGCCATAGAAGTACATAGCAATTTATTTCCATCATGATGTGATGAGAAATATACATCGTGTCGAAATAGAAATATGTAATAAGTCACATAATCATAGAGGCTAAAAACAAGGAAAGGACAAAGAAACACAAAATGAGTGATTATATCATAAGAGCCACGGCAGCAGAAGACTGCATCCGTATATTTGCAGCAACCACAAGAGATTTAGTACAGAAGGCACATGATGCCCACAATACATCAAATGTGGCAACAGCGGCCCTTGGCAGACTACTCACCGGTGGAGCAATAATGGGCAGCATGCTGAAGAATGAAACAGATGTCATGACTCTTCAGATAGACGGAGCCGGACCTATAAAGGGAATTACTGTTACCGTGGGAGTCGAGGGTATCAAAGAAAATAACCTGTCCACAGAAACCAGCAATGAAGAAAATAACAATCTAAACATAATAAATAAAGAAGGGAATAATAGAGGCAATACAGAAAATCCATCAATCCCGGTCGCAGGCTTAGTACATGTAAAAGGTTACTGCAAGAATCCATCCGTTGAGATCCCGTTAAAAGAAAACGGTAAGCTTGACGTAGGCGGAGCAATAGGAGCAGGTATGCTCACGATCATAAAGGATATGGGCTTAAAGGAGCCATTTTCCGGACAGACGGAACTAATATCCGGCGAGATAGCGGAGGACCTCACCTATTATTTCGCGACTTCAGAGCAGACCCCGTCAGCAGTTGCACTCGGAGTACTCATGGCACCGGAGGGCGGGACAGTACTTTGCGCCGGCGGTTTTATAGTCCAGCTGCTTCCATTCGCCACCGAAGATGTAATCTCTGCGCTTGAAAACAAGATAAGAACCATGGAACCAATTACCGACCTTTTAAAGAAAGGAAACTCCCCTGAGGATATCCTGCATCTCCTTTTTGATGACATGGGCCTGGAGATAAACGACAGGCTTGATGCGGAGTTTAAATGCGACTGCAGTAAGGAAAAGGTTTCAAAGGCAATCATGAGCATAGAGGCCAAGGACATCGAAGAAATGATAAATGATGGCAAGGACATTGAGGTTAATTGTCACTTTTGTAATACAAGCTACAAATTCACCCCTGAAGAATTGTCTAAATTGCTGAAAAATAAAAATAATTAAAAAAGTTTATAAAAGGGTGTTAAGTTTATCGATTTACTTTCCGATAATCTAATTGAAGGATATGATAGTTGTAAAAATGCTAAACTTGAGACCTTGAAAATACGGCAATTATCATATATGCTGACTGCTTAGAAATCCGGGCAGTCAATTAAATGAGATAATAATATACATAAATATAGACATTTATGTACGCAGGGAGGTGAATATTATGCGTATAGATTCGATGAACCAGGTAAGCCAGGTATACAGGATGAACAGACCGAAAAAGATCAATACCGCATACCAGGCATCATTTAATGACAGCGTAGAGATTTCCCAGCTTGGGAAGGACATCCAGATAGCAAAAAAGGCCATAGGAGCAACACCTGACATCAGAGAAGACAAGGTAGCAGCTATGAAGGCAGCTTTTGCAAACGGCTATTCCGTGAGTGACAATGACCTCGCAGACAAGCTTGTAGAGAGTTTCGCAATATAATAAAATGCGAAGCATCATTTTGTTACTGAAGAAATGCTGAAGGCGTTTTCGAGGTGACATTGACTGGAGGATATATGGCCGGACTGATAGACGAACTGGTTAACACCATGTCACAGGAAAACGACATATACAAAGAACTGATACCGATCGCCGAGGAAAAGACCCGCGTGATCATCAAAAATGACCTCGATGCGCTGCAGAAGATTACCGAACAGGAGCAACTGACCATCGAAAAGATCAATGCTCTTGAGAAAAAGCGCGAAGAGGTCGTTATCAATATCGGGACAGTTCTGTCACGGGATCCTAAGGAGCTGAATATGAAAGCCCTCATAAAGATAATGGGGAAGCAGCCCGAGGAACAGAAAGCGTTAAGCCGCATACATGACGAGCTGGGAGAGACGCTTAGGAGACTGGTGACAATAAATGACAGGAATAAAGAACTGATCAATCAATCCCTGGAAATGATAGAGTTTAACATGAACCTGATTCAAAGCACAAGGATGGCGCCCGGGGTTAATAACTATACCCGCTTGGCCGGCGAGAGCAGTATACGGCAGGCAGGAACAGGGATGTTCGATGCCAAGCAATAGCGGAGAGTTTTACAGGAGGTAGCCGCATGTCTTTGTTTGGTAGTTTATCAGTTGGAACATCAGGATTAAGAGTAAGTCAATACGGATTAAATGTAGTTGCGCACAATCTGGCAAATGTGGAAACGGAAGGCTATGTACGTCAGCAGACTGTACTTGACACTGCGGGCGTGCAGAAAATTGGGGGGAATGCCATTTCGAGCTTCCAGGTGGGACTGGGAGTTGATCCACAGACGGTCAGACAGGTGCGCGACTTTTTTCTTGATAAAGCATACAGAAATGAGATTGGAAGGGAAAGCTATTATGATTCCCAGTCAGCAGCGGTTGACGAAATAGAGCAGCTTTTCGGTGAGCTTCAGGGCGTAGCATTCCAGAGCACAATGTCCGATCTCTGGGTTTCCATGCAGGAGCTGGCAAAGGATCCTGACAACCGTGTAACTCAGGCCACTTTTATCGAGAGCGGCGTCAGCTTTCTCGAGAGAGCAACCGATATATATAAGGAATTAAACAGCTACCAGCATGATCTTAACCATAAGATAAAGGATCAGATAAACCGTGTAAATGAGATCGGCGACCAGATACATGACTTAAATATAAAGATTTCCAATTATGAAGCAGACGGTCGTGAAAATGCAAACGACTTAAGGGACGAAAGAAATAATCTCTTAGATGAGCTTTCTTCAATAGTAAAGACTGATTACATGGAACTTGAAAATGGCATGGTAACCGTAAGTGTTGAGGATACCGTATTTGTAAATGAAAACCAGTGCTTTAAGATGGATTACATGACGGTAGCTGAGTACAGGGATGTTCACGGCATCTCGGATCCTCTGGATGAAGGCGCAGATTTGCTTATGGCAGTTTGGCCGCATTTAGGCGGAGCTGATGTATTTGACTGGTCTTCAGTACCTTCGGCGACAGCCAATTCGGATATAGGCGGCCTAAAGGGCGCTATCCAGGCGAGAGGCGACAGGATAGGAAAATATACCGATATCCCGATCGAGCCCATAAGAGAGAATTTCGCAACAGATCAAGAGTATAATGACGCAGTTGCAGAATATAATAAAGATGCTGAGGAGTACAACCTGACCACTGAGGCTTCGATAGTAAGACGTACACAGTCCCAGTTTGACCAGTTAGTACATGGCATAGTTACTATGATCAACGATACGCTTTGCCCCAATAAGGATGTGGATACATCAGGCAAGCAGGCGGCAACAGTTACGATGGCCGACGGTACAGTCAGAAATGTCCCCAAGGGAGTTAAGGTTCAGATTTTTGATGCTGAAAATGCTCCCATAGGTCAGGACAAGGACGCAACAGCCGGGACAGAGGTTTTCAAGAGAAAAACAGTCGACAGATATGAGGCTAAGCAGGATATAACAGTTACCTTTGAGGATGGCACATCTATAACATTAAATGATGTGCAGTTATATAACTGGGAAGATGAGAACGATAATTATTCATTATATACAATAGGTGAAACTGAGGTAAATCCAGCACTGCTTTCAAATAAATCAAAGCTCCCGATAATGACACCGGACAACACCGGAGATTTCGATATAAAGATGGTTCAGGAGCTTATGAAAAAATGGCAGGAGCCGTTTGCAACACTTTCACCGAATACTTTGACACAGAACAGCTACATGAACTATTACACCCAGTTCACCGGAGCTATCGCAACAAAGGGTGACGAATACAAGACCCTGGCGGATAACCAGAGAGCCATGGTTGAATCAATATCAGATAAGAGGACAGGACTTCACGGCGTATCCTCTGATGAAGAGCTTACAAACCTCATAAAATTCCAGCACGCATACAATGCTTCAGCTAGATATATAAATGTAATTGATCAGATGCTGGAGCATGTGATAGAAAGATTGGGATAGTAGGAAGGGGGCGTTTAGATGCCTAATACATTTTTTGGACTTACTATAGGTACCACCGGACTTTACGGTGCAAACCTCGGTATAAACACAACAGCACATAATATATCAAACGCCGAGACGGACGGTTACAGCCGCCAGGTATTAAACCAGAAGGCCGATTCTGCATTAAAGGCAAACGGTACTCACGGAATGATCGGTACCGGTGTGTCCGTTTACAGTGTTACCCAGGTGAGAGACCAGTATTACGATGAGAAATTCCGCAGCAATAATTCCATAGCAGGTTATTATGAGGCTCAGCAGTACTACATGGATTCCCTGGAGAGCTATTTTAACGAAATACAGCTCGAGGGTTTCACAAGCAATTTCGGAAAATTCAATGACGCACTTCAGGAGCTTGCAAAGGATCCCTCAAGCCTGGCTGTAAGGACACAGGCAAACAGCTACGCCCAGAATTTCTGTGATTACATCAATTCTACAAATACAAGCCTTGAGCAGTTGCAGGATAATACAAATTTTGAGATTAAGACCATGTGCGATCAGATCAATTCATATGCAATCCAGATCGCAGGACTTACAAAGCAGATAAATACGCTCGAAGTTAACGGCGGTACCGCTAATGACTTAAGGGACCAGAGAAATCTCCTGATAGACGGACTTTCAAACATCTGCAAGATCACAGTAAACGAAAAAATCGTAGGAGTGGATGATGTAGGAGCAACCGAGTACACCGTAAGGATCGGGGATAAGGTACTGGTAGATACATATGACTGGAATTCCATCAAGGTAGTACCAAGGAGTGAAAAGATAAACCAGTCCGACATCGACGGCCTTTATGAGATTGAGTGGAATGACGGACAGCGTTTTGAAGGACTTCACTGTGGCGGTAGGATGCAGGCACTCTACGAAATGCGTGACGGAAACAGCGAGGAAAATTTCAAGACCGAGAAGGGCGGGAACGGTGCCAAGGATTCAACGACACTTACCGTTACCGGTGCCAATATAACAGAGATAGACAAGCTCCATATCCCTGAAAGCGGTACTATCGTCATAGGCGACAAGGAATATACCTATAAAGGCTTTAAGGCAAATGGAAGCGTGAATCCCACTACAGGCAAAATGGAGATCACCGATTACGAATTTGATCTTAATGAGCCATTGGTAAGAAATTATACAAACTGCGAGGTAAGGATAGGGGAAAGCATTTCCTATAAGGGTATACCTTACTACATGGCACAGATGGATGAGTTTTCCAGAACCTATGCCAAGAAATTCAATGACCTTACAACCACCGGTCAGGATATGAACAGGGATGCGGGGCTTGATTATTTCAACGGAAAAACAAAGGTTACCGGAGAAAATTATATATTCCAGTATTCGGCAAGCGAGCAGGCATCGGGCATAGCAGTATCCAGTAAAACCGGTAAATATGCACCTGCAGCCGGAGAAAAAAATTATGCCAGCTACTATCAGATGACGGCAAAGAATTTCTCCGTAACAAAGGAAGTATATGATGATCCTAAAAAGGTGGTTACAGCTTCCGAAGTAACAGACGGTACAGCAAAGAATGATCTGGTACTTGAATACCTGAACCTTTCGGATGACAAAAACATGTTCATGCAGGGCACTCCTTCCGGATTCCTGCAGACCCTTGTTGCAGAACTTGGAGTAGATACCCATAAGTCCCAGAACTTCAACAAGAGCCAGCAGAACATCGTGCAGGCTATCGAAAACCAGAGACTATCCGTATCGGGTGTCGACATGGACGAAGAAGCCATGAACCTCATCAGATACCAGAACTCATACAACCTTGCAGCCAAAGTAATCAGCACCATGAACGAGATGTATGATAGGCTAATCAATTATATGGGCGCTTAAAGGGAGACTGCTTGGACAGCAAAAAGACGGGTAACAAACCGGCTCCGTCAAGCTTGTTTGTAAGGAGCGGTTAGGTAACCGGCTTTAGCTGCGAAGCAGCGACCGAACGGACAGCCACAGACAAAAGTGCCTTTAGGCACGACGGACGCGAAGCGGACGGTCTGCGGCTTGGGCGGTCGGGATGTCCAAGCAAGGATAAAAATAGAAACTAACAAAAAGGAGGTCACATATGCGAATCACTAATAAAATGATGACCAACAACATGCTCCACAACATAAACACCAACAAAAACAACATGAGCAATCTCGAGAACAAGTATGCTTCAGGTATGGAGATACAGAAGCCCTCGGATGACCCTATTGTTGCAGTGCGAGCATTAAAGCTCCGTTCAAATCTTTCAGAGCTTAACCAGTATTACCAGAAAAATATCCCCGACGCTATGTCCTGGATGGAGGTTACGGAAAATTCACTAAAAAACACTTCAGAGATTATCACACAGATACATACCTACTGTGACCAGGGAGCAAACGATACATTAACCGTATCCGAGCGAGACAGCATCGTACAGAACCTCCTGGAGCTGAAAAACCAGATATATCAGGAAGGAAATGCCAATTATGCCGGCAGATATCTCTTTACCGGATTTAAGACAAATACAGGTCTGATATTTGATAAACAGGAGAGAAATCTGCAATATACAATAACAGAGGAGATTGAGGCCTCTGAGATAGACATATCCGACAGGATAGTTGATTCGTTAAAGATTGAGGATTATGATACTGCCGCTGAGCTCGATGCACTTACAGATACAAATACGCTTAGCAGACCGAGCTCAAATACGATATTCAGGATAAGGCTTTCCTATGACAATATCAGCGATATCGGCAGCCTGTCAGTTAAAAAGCCGAGACTTGACCCCATATCGGGAATCCAGTTGACGGATTCTGACGGTAAAAAGCTTTATGATGATGTAACAACAATCCCGAAATCAGGTATGACCATCAAAAATTCAAATGATCCGGATGCGTATAAGCCCAATGATAATGAAATTATTTTCCTTCAGGATACCGGTGAGATAATACTTGGCAAGGATAATTATGATGCCTGGCGTAATTACAAATTTGAAGTAACCTATGATAAAAACAGTTTTGAGAAAAATGAGCTGAGACCCGAGCATTACTTTAACTGTACTGCACAGGATCTGACAATTACCGACCCGGCTGAAAGAGCAGCAAAGGCAGTTACCTATACTGTTGAGGATCAGGAGATAAAATACGAGGTTAACTTTAACCAGACGATAGCCATCAATGTTCAGGGAAGGGATGCTTTCAGACATTCGCTCGGCAGATCGATAGACGATATTGTTAAATCAATTTCTGATGTAAATGCGGTAAAGGAAAAGATTGCCAAAGTTGACAAGATGCTTAACGATACCTCGCTTACGGAAGCTCAGAAGGCCAAATTGCAGGATATCAACAAGATACTTAAGTCCGAGCTGGAGCTCAAGGACAGCATGATGAGACAGGCGTATGGCAGAGGCCTTACAGCTATGGATTCGGAAGAAGATGCAGTCAATGCGGCAACCAGTGATATCGGTACCAGGTACAACCGCTTGGAGCTCACCGAAGACAGACTGGCTATGCAGCAGGTAGAGTTTACAGACCTCCTTTCACAGAATGAGGATGCCGATCTGGTTGATACCATAGTAAACTACAACTCAGCTAATACTGTGTACAATGCATCGCTGCAGGCAGCAGGGAAGGTAGTGAAGACGACGCTGCTGGATTTCCTGTAGAATAAATGACGGAATTTTCAGAAAATAGTTGATTTTTTGGGGGAAATGCCATATAATAAACATATAGTGTCAAGATATTATGGCATGAAAAACAACAGGGGTAACAAAATACAATAGGAGGATGTAAAACTATGAATGTAAAAACAAGACACTTTGGGGATGTTGAGATCGATGACAGTAAGGTTATAACCATGGACAACGGTCTGTTCGGTTTTGAGAATTACAAGAAGTACGTACTTCTGTATGATTCAAGCTCAGATGAGATTCCTAATATCCAGTGGCTTCAGAGCTTAGACGAAGAGCTCCTGGCTCTGCCGGTAATGATCCCTACCACTATAGTACCTAATTACAATCCTACAGTTGAGGATGAGACACTTGGTGCATTAGGTGAGTGGAAGGAAGACGATCTTTCAATGCTCGTTACGGTTACCGTACCTGAGGATATCAAGAGGATGTCCATCAACCTCAAAGCTCCTATCGTTATCAACACAGCAACCATGAAGGGCTGCCAGGTAGTAGCAGAGAATCCTGAGTATGAGGTTAAGCATCAGATCTATGAATTACTTGAAGCAGCCAGGGAGAAAGGAGAAAACTGATGCTGGCATTATCAAGGAAAGTAAATGAGTCCATAATGCTCGGTAATGACATAGAAGTGACAGTATTGGAAATTAAAGGAGACCAGGTAAAAATCGGTATCAAAGCTCCGAAAACCGTGTCAATCTTTAGAAAAGAAATCTATGTCCAGATAGAGGAAGAAAACAAGAAAGCCGCCGAGCAGAAAGCGGACAGAGAAACCATCGAGAAGACACTCGATACATTGTTGAAGAAATGAGCTTAAAGCACAATTCCGTGGATGGGGTTGTGCTTTTTAACATAGCGGTCAGGTGTCATACAAAGTCCCGGTACTTAAGATTAAAAACTATGATATTGAAGAACTCTTCGAGAAGAAATTACTCCTTCTGGTACCATTCTTTGTGTTTAGGTATAGTAACAAGGAATATGCCGAGATGAACGGGAACATCGAGAAGATGGCGGGGCTTAAGCAGAGGCTGAAAAGAGTAAGTGAAATACTAGATGGCATGGTACAAACGGGAGAAATAAATCGGGTTCAAAAAGGCAATATAGTAACATACATAAGGAAAATCCTTTTCAAACTGTTGAAAAATTATAGTAACGCCAAAAAGGAGGTAGAAAAGTCTATGGGTGGATTTGTTTTAAAGACAGAATTAGATATAGCGTTGGAAAATGGAATTGAGATTGGTGAAGAAAGAGGAAAAGCCGAGGAAAGAGACTGCCTAAACAGCCTCAACGCCAAGTTGGTAGAGGAAAACCGTACCGAAGATCTGAAAAGATCATTTACGGATCCGGAGTTCCAGAAGAAACTCCTCTTCGAGTATTTCCCGGACAAATATCCGGAATATGCAATGTAAGACGTATGAAAGGGCGAGGTGACTCGCCCTTTAAATTCTTGTCCCAAATGTGACATAATATGACTTTATAAAACATAAAAAATCATAATATGACATATAATAATTTAAAATATTACAAATATTTGTAACTATTCAGCACCCCTAAGCTAAAATTGCCATAGGGTTGCCAGTAAGCGCATTCAAAATTGCCTTAAATGCGTTGATTCCATGTTTTTTAGCAGTACCGATATATGACATGATCGTAAGGTAGGCACTTGCTCCTTCGTCCGTCCTGAAACATCCGGATACCTTGGTTTTAGTTTTGACCATTCTAAAATCGCGTTCGGCCTG
>JAFYYN010000082.1 GCA_017557525.1 Lachnospiraceae bacterium | reverse complement strand
TTCTAACGCTTCACAAAATTCTTCACCATCCCATTTGCACATATATTCTTGCAATATAGGCGGGTCACGAAAAGGGTCATTATTTTCGTCTATCAATAAATCATAATGAGTTGCTAAATCCATACAAACATATCCTCAAGTTCCGATTTGTATTAGAAAGTTATCTTCCGAGATAAAAGGCTATGCCCTCATCCCGACAAACTGGAATTTACAAGTTCATTGATGACTTCCCTTCATACACTCCATGGAAGCCTGATATTTGGCACATCCAGTACTGCCACATCCTGCAGATCATAGGTAATACCGCTATCGTCAAGTTCTTTCAAAAAAGCATTCACAATCAATGGGCTTGAAAATGGCTGAATAAAATCAAGTGTGAAACGACCGTTCACAGCGGCAATCTCAATACAAGGATAATGTCCTGTTGCACCTGTCCAGGTCCGGAAATCCCGGATGTACTTTTCAGCTTCTTTGTAGTTTGCCTTGCCCACATAACTGACCGTAGCTGTCAATATTTCATCTGTAGTTTTTGCAATGAATGCCGAAATGCCAAGCCGCTCCTGATCGGTTTCCTTGGACAGCAGCATCTGTGTGAGACCCTTTAGACTGTTGACTCCTGCCAGAACAGTCTCATCCATCGTCTGAGCGAATACCATACCCCGGTATGCTGTCGCCTGTCTGTCCAGAGGCCATTTACGCATCTTTTCTTTGTATTCAAGCATGGCACCACCGACGAGGCTATGATGAGCCTTCGGTTTATGAAGAGCTTTCCTCTGGTTCACACAAAGAGTGACCCTGATCGGATCATCAGCATTTGGGAACAGCTTTGCAACTGCGCGGCTTAAGAACAATGCGGTTATCGTTCCGGGACTGCCATCATTGTCCATGCTGAAATTCATAAACTCTGATTCATCGATTGCTACGCTGTAGACCGTCTTTACTGTGTCATCCTGCAGTTGCGCGTTTTCGATGATACTGAGAGCCTTTGGTATTTCAGAACGAACAGGAGTTGGCAGGTCAGTTGCAGTTTCGACCGGATCTGTCCATTCCTCGTCACTGATCTCATCTCCAGCAAGGCGAATTCCTTCTTCCTTGAGCTTTACCCCATATCTTTCGGAACAGTAATAGTATAGAAGGGTACGAATCACTTCATACGCACCGGTTCCATCTGTCAGTCCGTGAAACACATCAAAGATGATCCAGTTGTCTTGATACGCAAAAGCTACCATGTGATAGTTCGACGCTTCTGCATTCAATTCCACGCCGTGAAAAGAATTGCTTATTACAACAGGTCGGTTGTTATCTACAAAAACGTACTGCCCGTCCTTCTTCTGAAGCTCGACACAGAAGTAGGGGTACCGCTGCATGGTGGTATCCACTGCATGACGCAGAACGACAGGTTCGATCAGGTCACGCATCCGGATCCTGATCCTGATTTCATTTGGATTCATTTTACTCGATGAATATAAGGGGCGAATCCCCGTAAAAAGTCTCTGTTCCACGTTTTACCTCCAAAATTCCGATTTGTCATACTCATTTATATTAAAAGATAAAATCAAACCACCCTATATCCTTGTTCTTCCAAAACACTCATTGCTTTTTCAAAATTCTCTGACTTAACAAGTATATAGTCCGTATTGTATGTCGAGACAGCAAAAATACCTATTTCATTTTCTGCAAGGATAGTTGACAGTTTAGACAGTATCCCGATCAGTGAAAAATCAAGTATTCCCTGAATCCGAAATCCGTTCCATCCATCCTCGCGCTCGATAGTACCTGTAGGTGTATCTTCTGTTTTGCAAACAAGTGAGATTTCTTCATCAGTCTTTCCTATAAAGAAAAACTCTGTATCAAAGCAAATGTCTTTTATACTATTGACTTTACACACTGTTAAGTTATGTGATAATCTCTTTAATTCCATATCAACCTCGTAGTCGTTTTTAATTCAAAGATAATTTAGTTAGAAAAACCGGAATTTTGCAATTTTTCTTACCAAGTTATATTGCGATTATCACGTATCCTTACGCAAACTTTCCCGATACATCAGCCAAGAAGATCCCTCAGGGTATCTTCAGTCTCTACAGGCTGCCAATGTCCCTCAACACAGGTGACAGCACCCGTCGAACGGATTTTGTCAGCCAATTCATTCGCAAGTTTTTTATCCTTGGCACCATTAGGAAATTGCGCACAGGTAGCATCGCCGACAAAGAGAGTTTTATCCTCGCACACATAAACAAGTGTTGAATCGTCAGTATGAGGAGCCTCAGTCTGAAGGATGTTAACCGTGCATCCGCCAAGATCGATCGTCATGCATCCCTCGAAAACAATATCGGCCGGAACAACGATCATTTCTTTATTGCCTATATATTCTTTTCGGATACTTTCGTAAATGTTCAGGAACGCGTCAGGCCCGTTCTTCTCTATCTTTTCTATGCATTCCAGAAGATGCCCGTTTGTTGTCTTGTTTGCTATGGTGAGACCGTTTACTGCGTGCATAGCAAAAGTATGATCCCAGTGCCAGTGTGTAAGTACCGTAAGTGTTGGAAGAGACAGACCTTCCTTACGTAGTAAATCGTAAAATTCCCTGATATGCGCTTCAGAATGACCCGCATCGATGGCAAGACTCCACTTATCACCCTTTATATATCCGAGATTCGGACGATCACGTTCTTCCTCAAAAGGCATATACCATATATGTTTAGTAAGCTTCTTTAGTTCCATTTGTTGTGTCTCCTTAGATTATGTGTACGTATGCCAAGTCAGATTTGTTTAGCAAACGGCACTAGGTTACTAACTTCAACGTAATTGTTCTTTTTATAGAAATTATAAGCCGGCACATCTCGGTCCGTGAGGAGGAATATCTGCTTAAGGCCCATTTCCTTTATGGCTTTTTCAATCTGTACCAGGAAAAATGTTCCGGCACCGCAACCCTGACGGTCGGTCTTGATACACAGTTCGTTGATTATGTATTCTGTTCCCGTGTACCAGTGTTTTATATATCCCATAGATAGTCCGATTAACTCATCACCATCGTAAAGTCCGTATGTCAGTGAATAGCTCTGACCGCAGAGGTCTTCTATGTACAAGTCAAGCTGCTTACCATCAGACCAATCGTCGTTCCATGGCTCTCCTGTGAAAACACTCGTGAACAGTACTTTTATGGCTTCTTTATCACATATCGATAGTCGTTTCAAATTCATGTATCATTCCTCTTAGTATATTTTATTAAATTCCTCTTCGAGCTGGTCAGCCATTCTACTATTATAACCCAAGTCAATATCAGGTGTCTGATCTTTTATCCCATATAAAACCATAGCCCAGCCGGCAATGATCCGATAATCCTCGCGAGAATATGGAAAGTCATTTAAGACTATTTTACATTACCCATCGCAATAAGAGAATCCCTGTCCACTGCCGGACTATAAAGATACCCCTGGTACAATAGACAGCCTATCCCCTCCAATGCTTCCTTTTGTTCCTGCGTCTCCACAAATTCCGCCAGAACCTTAAAATCCAATGATTTAGACAGATATACGATAGAGTTGATTATCTCTTTTGTACGGGCATTGGTCAATATGGATCTTACAAGATTTCCATCCAGCTTCACCAAATCGAACTGGTTGTGCTGCAGATACTGAAGAGAAGTATGACCCATACTGAAATCGTCTAAAGCAAAAGTATAGCCAAAGGAGCGGATTTTCTTGATCAGCTCGCCGGTCTCCTCGGAAGTGACAAGTTCCGTTTCTTCCGTAATCTCGATACAGATATTCCCCGGCTTTATTTCATAGCGATGGGCAAGTTCCTCTATAAAGTCCATAAATCTCTTATCATACAAAGTAGTTACAGTTACATTTACACTGAGTTTAAATTTTTCACCAAAGCATTTTCTGAAGCTTTCCGAATCCTTTACCGAACATTCTATGATATATGTTTCAAGCTTATACAGATTACCGCTTTCTTTCGCCAGATGTATGACCAGAGGAGGATAGATTATCCCGTACCTCTCATGGTTCCATCTAAGCAATGATTCCGCTCCGATACAGTTGCCCTTATTGTCAAACTGCGGCTGGTATTTTATCAAAAGCGGACTGACTGTATTCCCCGTGTCACCTTTTATGTCTGCAGAAGAAAGAGAAACCTCCAGATCTGTAGCCAAAAGTTTAGCCAATCTTCCTGCATTTCCTTCACATTCCGTAAGCACTATCTCTTCCGTTGTCTCTTCACATTTCTTAAGTATGCCGACCAGTTCATTCATTGCCGAAGAGGATTCCTTAAGAGACTTCTTTTCATACATTATCACAAATGGCGCATAGCATGCCACCGCGATTACAATGTTCAGGACCTGCACCACTATGCCCATTACCGATCCGGTCGCGAGGTATCCGCTCATGATTGCGGGCGTTGTCCATACTACCTCGGTTTCTACCTGCGGCATTATGCCCAGAACCGTAAACAGGTATGCGTTTGTGTAGCACAACAGCGGTGTCAGGACGAACGGTATGGCCATCAACGGGTTATAGATTACTGGGAATCCGAACACCATCAGTTCCCCGATGTTGAAGACTCCCGGTAGCAGTGCCATCCCTGACAATTTTTTCGTGGAGCTGCGTTTTCCAAATATTATCATTGCCAGCAACAGGCCGAGGGTGCAGCCGGTACCGCCCATATTTACAAAGGTGTCAATAAAGCTCTTTGAGACTATATGTCCGGCTATGATGGGGACGAACATGTCCTCCGCCACCTGATTCAGCACGTTGTTCCCATGTATGCCAAACCACCACATTATGCTGATGAACAGAAGAAAGAGCAGTCCGCTTAAGTACGAACGCTGCATCCTCATAAATAGTGTCTCCAGAACCTTCATAAAGAGGTGCTGCACGCTGTTCACCTGGAAGAGCACCGTGATGAGGTGGTTGGCTACGGCGAAGCATATTGTGACGGCAATGAACGGAAGTATGACATGCAGGGATGCGTTGAATATCGAATCCGCACCGTCCACGAAAAACATTTTCCTGGTATTGAACAGCTTGTCAAATTTCTGATACAGCATCGACCCTACCACGCCGGCAATGAGCGCACTGAATACGCCCTGTCCGGATAGCAGCGACAGGTCGGGCTCGCCCGAAAAAAAACCCACCAGTATGCAATACCCGGTAAGACACCCCAAGAGGCTGCCGAAGTTGAATACCATGCGCTGCCCTTCTTCCGTGCGGCTCATATAGCACAGGTTGATGGAAATGGTCAGATATATTGCGAGTATTCCTGCCGTCGAATACTGTATGGCCTGAATTATGCTGCGAAGGACCCCTCCCAGAAATGAATCAAGGAATTTCTGATATGCGTCGACGGGCATTCCATTAAGGAAGACCGTCATGCTGCCTATGAACAGTATTGGAACGACCATAGCCAGGCTGTTCCTTATCGTTTGGGCAATGGTGTTTATGTTTTTTCTGGTCCTTGTCTTCATATAGCCGCAATTCCTTTCTGTATGGTTTTCACATTTTTCCGCCATGTGTGGCAGCTTTATCTATTTACTACTTACTATTTATTATTTCTCTCCGTTAGTAAAACACCTTATATGTATCATAATCAACATCGCCTTTGTAAACTTCAACTACCGCTTTTCCGTTATCGTCAAAATCACTGTAGCCCGAAAGAATGCAAACCACGTTTCCGTTCTTATACATGGCGACATATATATTCACACTGGAATATGTGGCACCCTCACATGTGATAAGGAAGCGTCCTTTTTCGGCCTCCGTAACATCCGTGATTGTTCTGAGCAAGGCTTCTTCCCTGTCTTTAAATGTCTCCGCCTTTATCTTGTAGGTTACACCGCTTAAATCCACGCCAGGAGACAAACTGAAAAATATCGGGATCATGAACTCTTCACCTGCTGACACATCACAATTGCTGTTTGCCGAAGCACCAAATGAATGGCCAAACCTGTCAAACATCTCCACATTCATCATCAGACCTACATCTTCCTCAGTCGGAGTAGCCATAAAATATAATATCCTATTGGACGAATTCGTATATTCCACACACTTGTGGTTTATAATGACAGGCAGATCGGCGTCGATTTCATCCGCGTCAAAACCCATCTCCTTATAAACAGGGACAATGTTCAGACCTGCCCCACCGGTATAGATAAACCTGCTGGTATCCTCCCCTTGCGACACTAGTATCGGGTTATAATTGCTCTCGGCAACGGTATGCTTGTCCGTAGCCTTAAAATTTCTTACCATTACCAGCGTAAAAATGATACCGATTACTATAACGCAGAAGACAATGAATCTTGCGGCATAATTATGCTTCTGATAATCCTGCCTTTCACCGGAATCCTCGTCATTACCAAGAAGCTTTTTAGGGTCCACAAGCACCTTTTGAGTATCGTGCTCTGCTGAAGCTTCCACATCTGTTTTGGGGGTTATTTCCGTTTTAGCTTTTATATCTGTTTTGGGGGTTACATCGGTAGTACCACTTACCGTCATGGCATTATCTGCAGTTACGTCGTTCGTTTTCACAGAACTTTGCACAGTCTCTGCTTCATCTTTAACATACAACGGCTCGCTGCCGTCTATCTGTATCAGAGATATCGGCTTTAGCAACTCGACGGTTTCAAAAGAATTCTTATCAGTCATTTCAACCTTCTCCCTTCCTTTTTTACCGCTGAACATATTAACTTGTTCTTATTTATTTGTGATGTTGCCTGTATAATTGCGATTTTCATATACGCCTCTTAAGGTAGTCTAAATCAGAACTATTACAAATATCATTAAGCCTGGAAACCGCATCTTCATATCCCGAAAATACTATTCCTTTAAATCCAAGCTTTTCAGCACTAAGTACATTTTCTTCCGTATCATCTATAAACACACATTCTTCAGCTCTCAGGTTATACCTTCCCAGCAATGTCTTGTATATCTCCGGATCCGGTTTCGCTAGGCCTTCTCTAAATGAAAAAATACAACCATCAAATTTTTCTATAAATGAAATGCAATCGTAACACTGTTCATATCCGGCAGGTGTAAAATTGGTAATGCAATAAAGCTTGTAACCAGCTTTTTTCAGTGAATCTATCCAGCCTTCGGTATAATCATATCTGCCCATAATACCCGAACATGAATCATAGGCCTTATGTAGTTCGTCCGCTATATCAGGGTCTGCACTAACAAACGCTTCCATCGCCTCCTCGTATGTGAGTTTTCCTTTTTCGTATTCGACCCAATATGGTGTCATAGCAGAAGCCTTGATAATCCTTTTTATCATCGCTCCGTCAAAACCTTTTTCTGCAAGAAACTCCTTAAATCTGAACGGAGCAAGTACATTGCTTATATCAAAAACCATATTCTTTATCATTTCGTTACTCCTCTCCAGCCTGATTCAGTCCGGTGTATCTCAGAGCTGTTTTCATACTATAATACCACACTATTTTCTTTTTCGGCAACCCTTTGTCAAATAATTGAACACATTCCATATATCACTATACCACATTGTATATAAAAATACTATATGAATTTTACTCCATCCTCTGTATTCCCATAGAATGAATTGAGATTTTTCTAAACATCCTATCAGATTTCAATAATAAATCGGGCACAATCACCGGTTAAGATAATTGTGCCCTGAAATACATATTATTCAGTTATTAATTACTTGGCATTAAAACTCTTTACCTGCTCCATGATCCATATACTGTCACATCATTATATGTGAAGTATGCCCTTACTCTTACATAGAGTGTGGAACCCTTTAAAGCTGATGCTCCGGGAATATCTTTAGCAATCTTAACAGTCTTGATGTCAGCTACAGACTCGTCAGCTACGATACTCTTGAACTTCTTGTCGGTAGCTACCTGGATCTCATAACCGCTTCCTGCAACCTTTTTGTAGGTTAATGAGAAACTGTCGCCCGAAAGAGCTACATTTGATACCTTGGTCTTCTTAGGAAGCGTTGCACAGGATAATGTATCACTGAACGGGCCGACAAAAACTTTGTCTGCTACCGCACGCACCTTATAGTCATAGCCTGTAGCCGCTTTAAGCTTCTTAATGGTTACGCTGTTATCATTCCGTTTATAGATATGATAATCATTGGCAAGTACATGAAGACAAGGTTAAGTCTCTGCCATAATCCCTCATTTATAATGATCGTATTTTCAAATTCAGTTTTACTATACCAAAAACTTTCTGCGTAAAACTTTCAGTTCCGGATCTCCTACACTGAGTTCTTCAAACATATACTCCTTGACGCTCCCATAGCTATTTATAAGAGCCTCAATGGCACCGGTCATATACCTTTCCACAACACCACCCAGCATAAACATCAATGCATCACGTTTTCTCTGAGGCATATCGGAACCGGCGAGTCTGCTTTTAACATATTCTAAAGTCTGAGAATTATATACATTTGTCAGCATATAATCTTCCATAACGGTATCTTTATCCGCTCCGAGTGCGATAAGAATCAGCATAGCAGCCAGGCCTGTACGGTCCTTTCCGTCAGTACAATGCCATAGGACTGCAGCATTTTCCTCAACATCCAAAAGGACTTTAAAAAACTCCCTGTATGCCTTTTTGCCTCTGTCTTCCATAAGGAACGAAACATAGGTCTCAGGTCCGAGCATACCATACTCATAAGCCTGTTCAAACAAAGCCATCCTGTCATTTGTCTTCCACAGCAACTGCTTGTCAACCTCTCTTACATCCTTTGCCCTGGCAAAATAATCCTCCATTTCAACTACCGAGAAACCGTAATATTTTGCGCCTTCCACCTCAGGATCGGGAATATTTATTCTCTCACTCTGCATGCGGAAATCAACTATAGCCTTTAGATTATATTTATTCTTTAGCAGTTCTACAGCTTCAGGCGCAGCATCTTTTAATGCTCCGGTCCTTATAAGCAATCCATGCTTTATAACCTTGTCTCCTGCTTTATAACCTCCCAGCTCCCTTGCATTATTTATACCCGGAAGGGAAATCTCATTTTTTAACATAAAATTTTTACTCCATCATAAAATTATCACAAACATTAATTAAAGATCATGGTACAGGATGTATCGTATCGATAATCTTAAAGAATTTCTTTTTCATAAAATAACATACCGGTTTTCGAATAAAATTTTTAACATTGGGCGAGGTTGCCACACCCTTTATCAGACTTATCATGGCAAAACCTTCTATGTTTCGCTCATACTCTGCTAATACCTTTGGATCCTTTGTTTCAAAATAATCCTCAAGTATGATATGCCATACTCTTGCATACTGATCCTTTGTCAATCCGTTGGCTGTTACTTTATACTTAGATTTTGCGGCAGTAACATATACCAGATGCATGGCCGCCAGATCCATAATCGGATGTCCCACACCAGAATCATCAACATCTATCAGCATGATCTCCCCATTTTGATACATAAGATTACCCGGATGAAAATCCTGATGTATGAATGTGTTTCTTTTGGGGATTGTATCTATCAGCTTATATACACGTTCAGCCTCAGCCGGTTTATAGAAGCCTGCATCTAAAGTCATCTTTACTTCATTACGGAGCCGGTCTCTCGAGTCCGGCAAAACACCGTCTTCAAATTCGGTACTGTGCAGTTTTTTAAGAGTACTTGCAATCATATGCGCGAAGAAATCAATCTTATCAGGATTTTGATACATTTCCTCTCCGAAGGACTTTGCGTTGATCATTTCATAGATTACACCATAATCCCGTCCTACCTTTACCATCTCAAAGGCGATCATCGAAGGTATACCATGCACAAATGCAGTTTTAGTAATCTCCCTGTTTCTTTTAATCTTTTCAAAATCAGCACGATTACTGAAATATATTTTTACTATTCTTTCATCGTCCAATCTGTAAACAGCACCGTTTCCACCCTTCCCGAGCAGCTCGCAGCCTTCTATCGATATTTCTTTTAAAGGCTTATCATTATTTTGCCTTTTTTCATTGATATCACCCATAAGCATTTTCTCCTTAAAAAAGTATTTATTTTATGCTGTAACAGAATGACAATATTACAACTATGATAGCACCGAAAGATACATCAGACAGATAATGGGCTCCGAGTATGATCCTAGTAAGCATGATGATCACCGAAAATAAAAAGCCAAGAAAAGCCAAAAGAAACCTTTTGTTTTTTAACTTCGGACAGAGCCAAGACAGAGTCTGAAAACATAGGATCATAGAAGCACTCAAAATACTATGGCCACTGGGAAAGGATCGGAACTCTCCTTTGTTGATACCATAACTCTCTATATATTCCGAAGCTCCTGTAAAACGCTCATACCAAGGGATGAATCCTATACCATCCTGCCCGGTAACGACCAGTCTGTATCTTGGGCGGTTAAATACCCCTTTTAAAACTTGTAGCGAAGCATATGCTATCGCTAATAAAATGAACAAACATAATATACGTTTAACAAGCTTTGGATCATCACTCTTTTTAGCCAGTCTGTATCCAAGATAACACAGCGGGAAAACAGTTACAAGACTTATTACAACTATTACAGGGATATTCCTGTCCATATTCGGAAATATACTGCCGAGACTGTCACGTTCTGCCAGTGTTCCCGAACCTATAAATCCGATGAATATTATAAAAATTACAAGCAAAATACTTAAGAATATTTTTAGGCCTTTACCTGTATTTGAATGCAGAGTGCGTTCAAACAAACTTCCTGAAAAAACAACACAAAAAGCAAAGAACGGGTATGCTCCTATTGCCGTGATTAATTTCAAAGACAGATTATCCGGCGAATACAGGGTCTTTGAAATGGCTTCATCGTTGAATGTTCCCAACAGAAGCATACTTATGAAAAATATCAGCATGAGAAAATTTAAGATAATTAATTTGTTAAATTCTCCATTTTTCTTCATAGTCAATCTCTCCTCGTATAATCGTCCTGTTAGTTTTTATTGCCATTTTTCTTGGCAATGTCATTATCAGATAATAGACCGATGCTGATACAAATTTAAAAAAGCTGATTTTATTCTTCCCCTTTGCATTCAGAGCGCTCAGTCCAAATGCAAATATATTAATGCAGAATACTATCAGATATGTGTCTTCATAACAAGCGGAAATAAGACTCAGCATTTTCATCGAAAAAAACAGTGAGACTATAAATGTAAGGCTCTCAATAATTCGTAAGGTGATATCGATTTTCTTTTTATTATCCATAATTCAAAAGTGTTTTGCAGACTTAAGACACCAAAGCCTATGCGTCTGCAACACAGGCCGTTTTAACTTATCGGTCATTCTAACGGGAAAAAGCTATTAGCTACAATATCATAAACTGGTGAATTTCTAATAACAATTAACAGGTTTTTGATAATACCCATTATTCCGTCCAGGTAGATCAATGCAATACCGGCTATCCCCAGAACTGTTATTCCCGCATCGATTATCGTATGCTTGTGGGTTCTGGTGTACGAAAAAAGTAATAAAAGTGGGGTAAAAAGCAGCATGTTTTTCATATCACCGATTCCGCATGCACTTACTGCAGGTGCAATAAGAAATTCATAAGCTGAATCATATTCCTCAGGGATTATTCCCCTATTGGATGCCACAATCCTTGGAACAATAAGGTCTTTAAGTAAGAATTCATCAATTACTATGATGACCAACATCACCACGATCGCAAATAACATTATATCAAGCGAGTTCTTATTGGTTTTTAAAAATGCCTGATAATCTTCTTTGGTTTTCCCGGTTTTAAGGAACTTTCTTTCCCTGAGCTTTATATAAATACCTAATGCCATAAAAAGTATAAAAACCAGCGGTGGCTTCGTGGTAAGGAAAGGGAACGAAGCAACAGGCAACAATTCTGTTGGGAAACTTGCAATTCTTATTTTCAATACTATGCAAACTATTTCATATATCAGCGGTATAAGTACAAAAGAACGGAATATATATATCTTCTTCCCCTTAAACCATTTCTTTGGCGTATATACTATAAAAAACCATCCAAGTGTACAGAGGAACATGTCAATAAAAATATTAAATGCTACAAATCCATAAAAGTTCTCGTATGTAGCGTTAAGGAGATAAAAGAATTTATCAACACTCGTGATTGCCCCCGCCCTTGTATCAGTGAACACAGAAGCAAAACCAATAACATAGCGCTGATATACTATAAAATATACAATGATAAAGGCTAGCGAAGCACCTCCGTTTATCAGGAAATGAGTTCTGAATTTATTTTGTCCGTTCAACAATAAGGCAAAATTACCAAAAAGCAGTAACGGAAGTGCCAGGTCTACTATAATCCCATTTATGGTATTGCCAAAAGCTATCGGCTCATCAATTTTTAAGACGCTATTCTGTAATTTTGCCAGTAATAAATACTGCGAAAAAGCCAGAGCAATCCATCCTACTATCTTCAGCATCCTGTAAGATAGCGGGCCCCGGTATTTTATATCATTTTTAAGTGTGTATTCATATATCTCTTTACGCCTTGAAAATTTTTGAGTTTCTTTTGTATTGTCTCCCATTACCTTACCTCCCTGTTCTGTCAAATAGATTTTAGCTTTTACATGCAGGCACAACCTTCCTCATAAATCCATTCTGAAAGTCCAGTTTCTGAAAGATTTTGCATTGTATTCCATCTTTTCTTCTTTATTAACAAAAGACTCTATGAGAACCTTTAATGCCTCAGTTTCATATGAGCTGCAACTATATGAATCTTTATTCTCTTGATTTTAAGAAAGCAGTGCTTATCACGGAAAAAATCAGATAGGTAATAAGCGTTCCAAAGCACACATCCGAAAGGAAATGGTTTGTCATATGTATCCTGTTATAGCCGTAAATCATAACGAAAACTACGGCAACCACAAAACAGATCATGTTTTTGGCATTTGAGCGCTTCTTCAACACATCTGCCAACATTGGCAGAGAAAACATCATACTTGCTATGGTCATATTACCGCTTGGCCAACTTTTGAAATTATCATTTGATCCGGCCAGGTAAGGAACCATATCCCACCAGTTACGAAATCCTGCTGCAGGATCTTCAAGTGTGATCAGGTACTTATACCGAGGTCTTGACGCCACCTGTTTCAGCCATAAGTTGGTATTGTCAGCAAGAATACCGGCAATGAGTATGGCTGCTCCTGTCATGATCAGTTTACCGGTATCCGCATCGTCAAAAATTCGGTAGCAGACAAAAGGTACCCATGCATATAGGACCACCCAGAATGCCCAGCTTAAGAAAGATAATGCCATAGACGATTCACCTGCTGTATAGCCAAACAGTTCTCTCACCTTCGAACCGTTATAGTTGTTACTGTAATAAACTGCCATGAAATATGAAATTACCAGGACCACCCACGCAAGCATTCTGTATCTGCTTCCCTTTTTCATAAGCCCCTTGAAAATACACATACCTGCCGCAGGATATAGGCAATATGAAAAATACGATCCATATGTGGCAAAAAAAGCTCCGATATCCGTCTTATTTGCCAAAGCGACATTTATATCAAAGTCAAAAAAGGATCCAATAATTATGCCTAGCGCACATACTGCTATCACAATGCAAAAGTATATTTTGGGTACTGCCATTATGTTTTTCTTGTTCATCCTATTTAAACCTTTCCGCTATTAATGTTAAAGTCATCGATTATCAGTATTAATATGGAACTTTTTTCACAGCCCCATTTTCTAACATTTTCTCAACCATTCAACTCCTTAAAGCTCGAGGCGTTGGATTTGTATAATTTTTTGACCACGTTATAATTATGATCATATGTTTTCTTATTATCGGAATTGGAGATATAATTGTTCACCGGCTTTACGAGTTGCTTCGATAACTCCAATACATCCACACCCATAATTCCTGCAGCGACAACAAGTGCCGCGCCGATGGCCCCGACCTCCTGGGTATTGCTTACGGTCTCAATCGTTCTTCCCGTGATATCTGCAAGCATCTGGCAGGTTACGGGTGACAGAGCACCGCCTCCGACAAACCGTATCGTTTTCGAGGAGTTTACCTTTCTCTCTGAAGCTTCCAGGAGCCATCGCAGGTGATAACAGATTCCTTCGAGCACGGCCCGGATCATATCTCTCTTGCTGGTTTCGACTTTGATGTTGAAGAACATCCCCGCTGCATTGGAATCCTCGAACGGACATCGGTTTCCGTGTAGCCACGGAGTGAAGATCACACCGTTTGCTCCAGGCGGAACTTGGCTTACCTCACCGGAAAGGAAATCGTAGATACTTGTATATTTGCTCTCTATGTCATCCATGATTTTGGCATGATTCAGATAAATGCCGACTTCATCTAATGCAAGATGATTAATAACCCATTCGAAGCACTTGCCTGCCGTTTCCAGTTCCGCATAGTAATTAAAATAGCCGTGTTTGGCAGACAGAACCCCGGTTATCATGGAGACGATATCGACAGTTTGATGATCCAAAAATGTAGAAACCCATCCGGATGTCCCGACATAGATATGTGTATCCCCAGGCTTCGTGCAACCGGCACCGATATTGACAAAGGTTGTATCACCGCCTCCACCGAAGACCGGTATGCCGGCAACGAGACCGAGATCCGCTGCCGCTTTTTCCGTGAGCCCGCCAACAAGATCTGTACAGTCGATAATTTCCGGCATGTGGTCGGGATTCACTTTATACATCTTCAAAAGGCCCTTGTTCCAGCCTTCCTTTCCCTTTCGCGTGTCATAGAGAAAGGTGGCAAAAGCGGTATCGGCGGTTCTAACAATCCTGCCCGTACACCTGGCGTTAAGATAGTCTCCGATATCCAGCCACTTGTATATCTTATTGTAAACTTTCTGCTCGTTGTTTTCCACCCACTTATACTTCCAGACCGGATCCTTGGCGCTGGTCGAACCGGCATAATTGACGATCAGATTTCGTACAAGTTTGTATAGACTGCAGCCTGAGACCTTGATGATGCCGCGTCCCATGCAGTTTTTGTATTCTTTGTATCCCTTTTGATCCAGGTAGTTCATCGGAGATCTGACCGCTTTTCCATCCCTGTCAACAAAAACCGATCCCTGCATCTGTGAACAGAATGCCATCCCCTCGATCTTTTCCGCTCTGATATCCGATTTATCAAGCACATCACGCGTGGTGGTACACAGAGCGGCCCACCACTCCTCTGTGTCTTGCTCTGCACCACCATCATCGGATATATAGAGACCGTACCCGGCTGCGGAAGCGGTCACAAGATTAATCTCTGTATCTATCTCGAAGAGGCAGGATTTTACGCTGCTAGTTCCGAAATCATAGATGATGATATACATATGCTCTGTCCTTCCCTGCTTCACCTTATACTAGATAGCATATGCTGCTGTCACACAAGTTGTATTATACTCACTCATCCAGATGGACGCTCCAACCGGTGTCGATCTTCTCTTTAACCTTTTTTATGGTTTCGACATCCAACTCCGGCCAATCGATCACGGTACTGGCCTTCTTGGTTACCAGATGAGCTTTTTCCGCGCACAAAGCAAGTGGCGTATCCGCCAGAGAGTCAGAGTAAAAATTATCGATCATCGGAAAGCCTTTATCGATGATATACTTGGCCTTTTCTCTTGCGTACATGAGGTTGTTCAAGAATACGCCGTATTCACGGTCGAATTCCGTAGCCATATAGTTTACGCCGAGCCGTTTTGCTATAGGCTCGATGATACAGTCGGGTGAAGCGCTGATGATCAGATCGTCCGGTTTTTTCTGTGCCAGATACCAGGAGGCGATCTTCTTCTCATTTTTATCCCAGTAACGCTCAATTTTCACATCGAAATCCTTGACCAGAGTCAGATAACTGAAGAACCGTCGTGCCAGCAGATGCTCAGGTATCTTTCCCCGTTTTCTCTGAACCAGGTTTTTGAGTGCCTTCGGGAAAAATGTGAACCACATCTTCGGTTGGCGCCTCATACAGTAAAAGCAAAACCCGATCGAACAGTCCGTCGAGAAAATCGTTCCATCAAAATCATATACATTCATGTGTCGCCTCCTGTTGCTCTTTTATATTCTGTGCATACCGACAACTTCATTACAATTTTACCCCAGATATGCTCCTCAGGTGTTTTTTGTTTGTGTCAATTGTCTTGCCGAATACAAAGAAACTATCAACGATCATCTATATTACGCACGTGAAAACCGTATCATATTCCGATTATATCCCGTGGTCACGAGATATGCTTTTTCGTCATGTGCTTCCATCAGTCCGCTCAGTACAAATCCGCTCAGTCCCTTGGTTTCGGCATCCGGATCTGTCAGGTCAAAAAGTATCCCGGAATCACGCTCTATCATAAGGACATGATCATCTTCAAAGAAAAGAGAAAGCTCGATCAGGATCGGTTTCTTTGCCTGCTTATTGCATTCGAGAATTGTCAACCCTATCTCCTCGATAAAAAGAGCCGCACGATTCGCAGTTTCGCTCGTGTACTGATGTAAACGCAGGATGTCTCCGACCTGCTCGGAGAGCGAGGCGGCGGTTTCCGGCGTGAGTGTACTGTCAATAACAACTATATCTGAGGTCATGCCCTTCAGCAAAAACGGAAAGTTATCTTTGCCGTGTCGCAGACGTACAAAGAGCATGGCAATGATAATCGTTAGGATTGGAGCGATGACAAAGCCTGCCCATAGCCCGTTGATTCCGAAAAGGATGGAACCTAATATTGGAAGGATGATGTAAAGAAGACCGTTCTGAAAGCATGCGGTGCAGGTTGCCATTCCGATGTGGTCGATCAGCATATAGTAAGATGTCGTTAGCGACACGACACTGCAGAATACAAAGCCAAGCGATACGATACGCAGGGCCGGTATCGCTGAAGAAAGCGAGGTAGAATCGGTAACGTCGAAAAGGCCGCAGAACTGCTTTGTAAACACCCAGATAAGTACCGTCGCTACTGCGCCTTCCACGATCGCGGCCTTGATTCCGGATTTCATAACCCGTTTGATGAGATTGTGATTTTTTTCTCCAAAATAGGTACCGATCAAGGGCTGCATTGCCATGCCCACGCCATCCATTACGACGCCGAACTCAATCAAGCTGACAACCACGGCGAGCGTGATCTGCCCGGTCTCACCATAGCCTCGAGAAACAAAACCTATCATAACATAGTCCATCAGTCCCCAGCAGATATATACGGAAGAATCTACGATACTGTACCGCGATGTCAGCAGGAAGTCCTTTAGGGACAGATGCCAGACGAAGTGTAATGTGTTTCCCTTCCGGAAATAGTGCAAAAGGCAGGTCAGGATGCCGAGCGTGTTTCCAATCACGGATCCGAGAATGATACCCATCATCCCGTAGAACTTGGTCAGTATGATTGAGCAGATGACATTTCCGCCGATCTGAAAACCATAGCAGATGTTATTAACGAGTTCGTCTCCGTCGCTGTAGACCATTTGTTCAAGATAAAAGATAACGATAGTTAAAAATGAGTTGATCGGGACAAAACGGTAGTACTGGAGTGCTTTGTCTAGGATATCTCCCGAAACGCCGCACAAGCTGAAATAAGTATCCCTGAAAAGGAAAAGAAAAAGCGCGGATATCAGTCCAATGCCGATGCTGATGATGAGGCCCTGTCCATAGATCTCGTTGGCTCTATTTTTTTGCATCGCACCGACCTCGCGCGCGAAAACAATTCCAACGCCGGTCGAGACAAGATCCCCAAAAAAAGTAACCACTGCCGTCGCCGGTGTGATCGCATTGATCCCGGCGACACCCGCTTTACCGATGAAGAAACCGGCGATGATACTGTCACTAAGCAACATCAGATACATTACTGCCTTAGTGAAGGTTCCGGAAATCAGTAAGGAACTAAATTTTTTTTCACAAAATCCCTTCATAAGAATGACGTCCTTTCGTTGTCAGTTAAAAGTATTTTGCAGATTTACTAGCTAAAAAACAAGTAAAACTGCCTAACTTACAACTGAAGTCACAAGTTAGGCGGCAATTTACAGATCCATTCTGAAAGACCAGTTCCTGATAGATTTTGCTTTGTATTCAAGCGTTTCTTCTTTAATAAGAGAGAAACCGTTATTTTTATAAAAATTCACGTTTTTCTCAGAATTTGTAGTTACAGTAATTAAATTTCCGCCATTGGCTCTTACCAAAGGAATAACGAAATTTTGTATCACACCCGTACCGATGCTCTGACCCTGATATTTCGGATCAACTGCCAGAAAATACAAGTGCCAGTGGGGTTCAGTAATGCTTTTTACAATAATTTCCGTTTTATCTGTAAGTTCCATATACTTAAGAGTGTCTGCAAGTCCAATTTTCGCTATAACACCTGGCATTCCGTTTACAGCGTAATCCCAAAAACCAATCGTTTTGTCTGATGGTTTCTCAACAATTACGATAGCTGCGACCTCTCCGTCCACAACAGCTATATAACAGTCATCCTTGCGAATAGTAGCTCTGAATATCCCCTTCATCAGTCTCTCATAGAAACTGCGTAGCTTTATATCCGACTTGAACCGTCCTTCAAAAACCCCCCAAAAAAGAGGATAGTTAACAAATGCCTCTATAAGAACCTTTAATGCGTCAGCCTCATACGAACTGTCATAATGCTTATATTCAACCATATTCATCCCTTTGTGTCTGTTTTCTTCCAGTCTGTCTTATTTATTCTCTATTTTTTTTGGCAAGTAAAAAGAAAACTAACGCAAGAATATCTAATATCGCAGGTATCGAAGTAAGTGACTCTCCAGAGAAGAAGTATCCAGCAATATAGCCGGCAACACTTAGAATTAATAAAATAGCCAATAAGGCACCCTTACTCTTTCCGGAACAAAATCTCCTGCACAGATAAAAGTACCATAAATCCAATAATGCATGAATCCCAATAGTACCATAAACATAGTATTTAGGATCAATATCCAGATCTCCAGGCTTAACATATTCTTGGACTTTGCTCATTAGGTCAGGTACAAATTCCAATACTGGGATCAAAGCGATACCAATGACAAAAAAAATCATGTAAAGTACTGATAAGCTCTTAAGGTTTTCCTTGTTAGTTCTCTTCATATCTGGTCTCCTTTATAATTTTTTTGTTTTTTTCATCTCTCCGAATTGTTAATGGATTCCTATTTTACAAAAAATTAACCCCTTACTATTATTATATCGGTAAATTTAGCCTAAAACTTAACTAAATACCCAAGATAAAAAATGTCACAGATAATGAAAACGTAGAAGGGATAATCTTCTCCGAGAAACAAAAAAGCACAGGGATAAGATTTTCTCTTAAACCTGCGTCTAATGCTGAAAAATTATGGAAGGGGTAGACGGAAAACAAAAATAAGCCCGGGAATTAATTTTCTTAATCCCGAGCTTATTTTTGTTTTTCTCCCTTCGTTGAGTTTGTTATGCATTTATCTTAAATTACTGTACTGCTACTGCGTTTACAGGCTGTCCCATCTTATCGATTGTGTTGTCTACCATGATCCATCCCTGATGACCTAATTCATTCTTGATGCGTGCTCTCATAATGATGTATCCATTGTTTTTATTGGGGAAGATTACTTCCCTGATCACGAACTTTTCACCTTCTACCATCATGTCGATTGAATCCTTAACATCACATCTGTCGTATACGAACATTTCAATAGGATTTGCTGCAACGTATTCCGGAAGCCTGTTCTTTTCGTGATATGCAGGAGCTACCGTGTATTTGCCCGACTTGTTTTCCATCTCAACAAAACCGTTTTTTGTAAGCTTGTATGTCCTGGTGATCCATACCTTGCCGATAGCGTCGATGTATTCTTCTACATTTACCTTTATGAACTCGTTATCTTCCTGTGCATCGGGTATATATGAGTGTGATGCATTAGGATAGAATTCGCTGACTACGCTGAGCTTCCCGTCATTGTATCTGAATACCTTGTATCCGAGAACGATGTCATCTACGTCTGCGTAATACTTTGCGATCAGTTCCTTGCCTGCCTTCCCGGGATTTACATCTGCTACTGAAACTGCGATAGTCTTTAAGTGGTCAAGCTTGTCATGAAGACTTCCCTCTTCTGTTGCCTCGGGATATCTTTCAATGAGTGCTGACTCCTCGTATACTGTCTTGCCTTCGATAGTGAACTTGAAGCTGTAATTGATATCTCCGTTCTCAAGATGCTCGATGTTCTCATCGTATGAGACGATCTCTTCTGTACCGTTTCCGTCCAAGTCTGCGATCAGGGTATTGTCATCTGCCTTGATACCAAATGCACTTGCTGCTGCTATAAAACCCACCATCATCATTCCGCCTACAACCATTTTTAATCCGTTAAACATATTTTTTTCTCCTTTTCTTTTGTTTGCCTTTTTTATTTTAGTTTTTCAGGTTTGTTCCCTTTGTTTGGTTTTATAATACGCCCGAAATCCTTGGTTTTCAATATTCAAAATGGCCCGAAAACGTTGCTTAAGCTACACTTCAAATGGATAGTGTAGCTTAATTTACACCACGGATTATAATTGTAGTTAAAGAGCAACAAAAAAAACGCAGGAATAAGATTTTCTCCTAAACCTGCGCCTAACGCTGTCAACCCCTCCGATTTTCTTTCTTTACCCAGCAATGCCATTTCAGAGCCTCGGCCACCTTTCTTAGGCCATCTATATTCACTTCTGCAATAAGAATATACAAATTTTCTCTTGGATTTCCACAGTTTACACAGAACTTTCCGGTATTTTCGGTACCGCAACTACATTTCCAGGCTCCGCGTTTGAACTCAAGAAAAGCGTTCTCATTTACATTTTGTCCCTTTTTTCAGCCTTTCAAAAATCATATAGGTATAGTCTCAACAATTTCAAATCCATTTTTTGTATATAGATTTAAAGCTCTTTTATTCCATTCAGCCACATGCAATATAATTCTTTCTGTATTTATATGTTCGAGTGCCCAAAGTAACAACTGTTTTCCGTATCCTTTTCCTTGAAACCTGGGGTTAACTATCAGATCGTCGATTTCCTCGCCTCTCAGTGCGACACTTCCAATAATCTCACCATTGTCAAGAAGAAGATATACGGACTCCATTCCCGTGTGAAAGAAAGTATCATCCTGAATGAAATCATAAGGCTTTTTATCTAATTTTACTCGCATTACATGATAACAGTCATTGTAAACCTGTTTATACTTATTCTTATATTCTGTAGAATACGGAACCAGTTCTATAGAGGATCTCTCATCTACCGGGTATTTGTATTCCATCTTATAAGCGACTCTCATCATGTTCTCCTTCATATATACTTCAATTAACTGGAAGTTTGTAGTCTTGCCTTTTCCAGTTTTAACAAGCAAGTTTCATGTCATCGATAATAATAGTGCCTTCTTCAGCATATATCCTATGGCGTTCAGTCTGCAGGTTTTCCCCATCTATGGAACTGTCAATAACAATATATGCCTCACCGTTTTCTTCGCTGAATGAGAAGCTGCCATGCTTAAGATAGTACAAATTGCTATATTTTTCATCATTGTCAACATAAGCTGTGATAAATGCAGTGCAAACTCCCACAGTTGGTCCCGGGGTAATGGTACAGTCTTCTATAATACCGTCGCCGTCTATGTCAAATGAAGCTTTTGCCCATATCTCCTGCTTACGTGCTTCGCGAGCCTCTTCATACAGTTTTCCTTTCTCATCGTCATTTAAAAATGGAATACTGAAATCTGCACAGAAACCATCTTTAACAATGCGATACCAGCCGTTTTCCAGTTCTCCGTACAATGATAAATCGCATTTGATCTGCCTGGACTCTCCGGGATTTACAAGATTAAGGATATCCTTAAAACCATAGTTAGACTTTGCTACAGGAATATCATACCAGTCTCCGTCAATAATTTTCTGAAGATAGTAATGTTCTCCAAAGCTGAATCCATTCCCGGAGTTGTTCTGATATTCAAGAGTTGCAATATCCCTATCCAATGAAATAAACTTCAGTGTTACTCCGTCTTTTTCGTTCGTCAATTTATCTGTTGATTTTCTACAGTATTTTATATTGTATTTGCTAAGTATTGCAGCGTTCGGTATCTGTATCCCTGAGTCACAAGTAAATTCCTGGGTGTTTTCTCTTTCAGAAGCTTTATCAAAATACTTAGCTATATCAAAATCCGCCCTATAAAGCGAACCATCCTTTTCTAGCCACAGTCCATCCGAATATGCCAGCCATATTTCCCAGCCTTCAGCATTGCCAATATTAACGCCATAACAGGGCTCACTCCACTTTGATAATTCGTTCTCGTCTGCAGTAGAAAGATTAAGCGAATTGATTTCATCCACTACTCTCTGTTCCCACTCTTTATCTATTACTATACGCCACGTTGTATTCTGCCCATCAAATTTAAATAGCCAAATTGCAGAGTTTGAGACAGACGCATTTTCCAACAGTTTATGTTTAATTATATTTTCTGAATCTGTATTATCATTGGCAGGAACAGTTATAGTTTCTTCAGGACTGTTACTCCTGTCATTGCACCCTGTGAAAAGGATGATGCAGAGAATAATTATGAATGAAAAACCTGTATTTTTCCGCATTCCACTTTTACCTCCCGCTTTTATGATTCACCTTGAAAGTGCTTACTTTAAATAAGCCGTCCACTCATCTCCATTTACCACATACTGGAATTCTGTAAGATATGGGGAGTTTATAACTTTTAAGAGATCCTCTAAGTCATCTACGGTATTGACTTCAGAAAGCTTGTCGTATTCAACCCATTCCATCTCGCCTTCATCAGAGGATACTACTTTACCCTTGAACTGCTCCGCCTTGAACAAAATCACGATATACCTGCCACCCTCTATTGGAAACTGTTTGATCCCGGCAAGTTTCGGATTAATAATTTCAAGCCCTGTTTCTTCCTTCATCTCACGTATAACCGCATTAACAAAGGACTCTCCGGGTTCGACATGTCCTCCGGGAAGAGTATAACCTTTCCAATCTTCCTTTACTCGATTCTGAAGAAGTAGCCTATCCCCATCCTGTATAAGGCACAGCACAGTAAATTCAGCTTTTTCAGTTCTGCTTATATTCTTTAAAATTTCATTCTGCATGATCATATTACCTCTGAAATTAATCCTTATTAAATCTTTTGTATTACTTAATGCACAAACATTGCTTGTCTAAGGTCAGTCCCGGACGCCACCAGTTTATTGCCCCCGAGGATGTCCGCATTGCGAGCAAAAATTTCCGTTGTTCCTGGTACCGCATGGACAGATCCATTCAGATAACGGTTGAGCAGTGTCGACTTTGGGAACCCCGGATGACGGTGGATTAGTTACTTGCCGAGCCATGAGGTCATCAAAGATATTCGTAGTAAAACCATCAGGCGCTATAACCATTGTTACGGCAATCTCTTCATTTGAGCTTAACTTCAGAACGGTAAACGTAAGCATCTTACTCTCACAAACGATCTTGATCACTCTATATTTATTCGTGCCATCAGGACTTTTAAGTTCCATCGTACCTGAAATCTGCAGCTCAAACGGTTCATCTGTAGACATATAAGATGTCATCGGAATAAGCACTGCAGAATACCCTTCCGCTCCGTCAAAATGAACACCGATAAATTTCGATTTTTCAAAACCCATTATCAAGGCAGCTTCACAGTAATCCGCGTAAGTGTCATCATCTCTATACCATCTGTGATTTAACCTGTCATATTTCCACCAGTTTGGATCCATTACTCCTGTTGCAAACATATTATTCTCCTTTACATTGTTGCAGATTGAAATATTTAATCGCGTAACTTTTCAACACATAAAGATTATCATGTCTACTCCTCAAAGTTATTCTACAACGAACTCAGGATAATCATGACTCTGCGGATTTTTATAATTATATTTTTCTACTTCAAGCTCTTCATCGGTAAGCATAAAGAAATCATTCAGATAATTTCCGTCATTCCCCTTCTGGTCATTAAAAGTTACATCAATATGATACCATATGCCATCAAGCTTTACATTATTCCATGTATGATCTCCGCTTGTGCTAACGACATCCCTGTTCTCAATTCCAAGAATATTGCATACAAGATTTAAAGCTGAGGTATATCCTGCACAGACAGCCTTATGGTCAAGGAAAACTCCGCTGGCATCATCATGATCGTTATTGCTGTAGGTATATTCAACCCAGTCGCAGAAGGTATTGTTAATGTACAACAACATATCCCTTATGTTACCCGGATACATGTCATATGCCTCTTTGGCAAGTCTGTATGACTCCCTCCAAAGCTTCTGAGCCTTCTCATCTATTTCATAACCACTGAATCTCATCGCAAGCACGACCTTCCAGCCGTCCTTGTAAGTCGGGTTTATAACGAGTTCCCCAGACTTCTTCTCATAACCATAATATGAAGTATAGTTGGCGCATTCACTTCTGTGCTGTCTTATATCGCTGAATACGTCCAGCCAATAATCGGCATCATGAGAAGTAAAGCGGAAATGTATTTCCTTTGCTCCTCTTTCGAGACCGTCATGTGCGGCTATTATCATACTGTTCTTGTCGGTTACATCGTAATACAGCGCGGCCGTATATGACTTTTTGGTTTTCTTATTTATGATTCCGTATGTATTCTGGGTCAGGATTTCATTTATCCTCTTATCATCCTCTGTAAGTTCCTCCTTCTTTTCTTCAACAGGATCCATATAACCGGAAACGGTAAGGTAGAACTTATAAGTTTGTCCGTTATCACCCATTACGTTTACTACAGCATTCTTACACTCGGCCTTTCCTGTAAGCTTGCCGGTAGGGTCTATATAAGCGTATTGATCGCCCCAGTCATTTTCATAACAGAATATGATGTATGTTCCTATGAGGTTAATCTGATATGTCTCGTTTATCTTTATTGTCGCTGATGAAGGAGACAGATATGGATTATCCAGCTTCGGTGTAGGCGTAGGAGCCTGCGTAGCTGTGGGCTTGGGTGTTGCTGTGGGTTTCGGTGTTGCTGTGGGCTTGGGCGTTGCCGTGGGCTTGGGCGTTGAGGTAACTACCGGTTTGGCCGTAGGAGTTACAGTAACCTTCGGGGTAGCTGTAGGTTGCAGCGTTGCCGTAGGCTTGGGTGTTGCTGTAGGTTTAGGTGTGGAGGTAACTACCGGTTTGGCCGTAGGCGTTGCAGTAACCTTTGGTGTAGCTGTAGGCTTGGGCGTTGAAGTAACTACAGGACCAGCCGTAGGAGCTACGCTTTCCTCTTCCACGGTAACTTTAATAGTATAATAATTATAGTCAGTTGTTTCAACCTTGACATAGCCGGAACCGGCGCCAATTCCAGTTACCAGACCCTCTTCGGTAACATTCAGCTTACCTTTATCCGAATCATTAACGTAAAACCTTTTTGCAGTCTTATTTACTCCAAGTACGAGCTGTACCTTTTCACCCACCTTTATTGTTACAGGTGTCGAGTTGCTTGAAACACTGTACTCCTTTATCACTTCAGGCGTGGGAGTTACTATACCTGATTTTTCTTTATTTTTGACAGTTATTTTGCAAGTAAAGGTCTTACCTTTTGCATTCGTAGCAGTAATGACTGCATTGCCTTCTGAAACAGCTGTTATTTTTGTTGATTTTCCTTTTGCTGTTTTAACTTTAACTACCGAGGGCTTATCACTTGTCCATGTATATTTGGATTTAGCACTCTTTATCTTTAGCTTATATGTTTTTCCAACAGTAAGAGTGAGCTTCTTTTTGTTTATTTTCTCAGCTGCCGCCTCAGCCGTAAGCGGTTCAGCAAGTGAAATAACCATAACTGCTGTTAAAAGCAGTACAAATGCCTTACAAAAACCCTGAAATATCTTCTTCATAAAGAGTGCCTCCTTTAAAAGAACCTTTTATATACAACTACGTTTACCCTTCTTTTTCCTTCTACAGGCTTTTCATGAATCTGTAGGGCGTTTCCCGATGGCCCATCACTTTGAATCGCTTTCCTGGACAATGTTGTCCATAATTATACTGTAATATTCGGGATATTCCTTAGCCAAACGGATCGGTCTCCCGACTTTATCTATAAAGCAATGTACTGAACTGGCCTCCGCGACAACATCTCCGTCAGCATTTTTCATAACATAAGCGAACTTCAGCTTTACTCCCTTGAACTCTGACATTGTTACTGTTATGAAAACTACGTCCTGAAATGTGGTACTTTTCCTATATCTGCAATTTACCTCAACAGTGGGTGAGACAATCCCATCCTTTTCAAGCCTTGTATAATCTATATTTATCTGGCGCAGGTAATCCACCCTTGACTCCTCCATCCATCTGATATAGTTTGAATGATGAACAAAGCCCATCATATCTGTTTCATAATATTGTACTATGTGTTTGTATACTTCAATCTCTTTCATAATCGCTTTTGCCTTTTAAATTTCTTTTAACATTTCAGAAACCTTGTCCTGAAGCCATTGGGCTGCATCGGGAACGGGTACGTTCTCCTTAAATGACTTATCACGGGCTGATATTTCCACTGTCCCATTTTCAAGGGACTTAGGGCTTACTATTGCCCTGACAGGTATACCGAAAAGATCAGCATCTGCAAACATAGCTCCCGGTCTTATATCCCTGTCATCATAAAGTACCTCAACTCCGCGTGAGCTAAGATCTGAGTACAGCTTTTCTGCAGCTTCCCTGACTGTGGAATCATCCGACCTTAAACAGCAGATCTCAACCTGCCAGGGCGCAATTGCCATAGGCCAGATTGGGCCATACTGATCATGTGATTCCTGACAGATCGATGCACACAATCTGCCAACGCCTATACCATAGCACCCCATGATCGGATACTGGCGCTCTCCGTTCTCGTCCAGATATGTCATATTCATTGACTTTGTATACTTAGTACCAAGCTGGAATATGTTTCCAATCTCGATGCCTTTGCTTATTGTGATATGCGGTTTCCCGCACTTAGGACAGATAGCTCCTTCAAACGTTTTTGCCACGTCAACATATTCCACACTGCCAAGGTCCCGTTTGATATTGAGCCCGGTAAAATGCGTGTCTTCTTTGTTAGCACCACATACCAGGTTTTCTATTCCCTTTAGCGAACTGTCATATACAACGGTGATCTTGTCCGACAGGCCGACCGGTCCGATAAATCCTGCTACTATTCCGCTATCTTCAGATATTTCGACCGCAGGGTGAATCTCGGCACAGAGATAATTACGGAGTTTGGTTTCATTGACTTCAAGATCTCCCCTGATAAATGCTATAACATAAGAATCATCTTCATTCCTCTGATATACAACAGCTTTTGCAAGCTTTTTGGCGTCAATTTTCAGGAATTGTGTCAGATCTTCAATAGTTTTGATATTCGGAGTATTAACTTCGGTAAGGGGAGCTATCTCGCCCGGCTCATTCCCGACTACTACCGCAGCTGCTTCCATGTTTGCTCGGTAACCGCAGTCACATATGGCAAGCGTATCTTCCCCGACTTCGGTCAGGAGCATGAATTCATGCGATATGCTGCCACCCATCATACCCGAATCTGACTGTACCGAGATAAAATTTTTACATCCACAGCGTTTAAAGATGCGATTATATGCATCAAATGCTCTTTTGTAATAATCCTCAAGATCAGCCTGGGAAGTGTGGAAGGAATAGGCATCCTTCATTGTGAATTCACGAACTCTGATAAGTCCTCCTCTTGCCCGAGGCTCATCGCGGAACTTCGTCTGGATCTGGTATATCATAAAAGGGAAATCTGCATAGGACTGTGCAGTATCACGCGCAAGATGTACCGCAGCTTCCTCATGAGTCATTCCCAGGACCATAGCATTCCCGGAGCGATCCTTCCAACGGGCCATCTCACTCCCTATGGAAGTATATCTTCCCGATTCCTCCCAGAGAGATGCAGGCATAACGACCGGGAACATTACTTCCTGGCCATCAATGGCATCCATCTCCTCACGTATGATCTGCTCGATTTTGCGTGTGATCCTCTTTGCCGGCATATACAGGGAAAATATACCGTTTGCCATGTATTTCATGTAGCCGCCACGCATCATCAGTGAATGTGATTCTATCACACAATCCTTCGGTGCTTCCTTAAAGCGTTCTCCCAGCAGATTTTTAACCTTCATATCTTGTTTTTCCTTTCAATTAATTGTTGGTTTATATTGTAATGCTTATATCAGCTTTTCCTTTTTCATTTCCTCTACTCTTTTTCTGCCTGCTTCGTCTATCTCTTCCTCGAAACCGGTGAGTGCGGCAAAAGGCGAGAATTGTGCTGCCCTGTCGCTCATCGCCATGGGTTTATGTTTTTTTGATACAGGATGAGGCAGTTTTATCAGTTCTTCTCTGGTCATGCTTTATGTCCTCCTACCTGTCCGTGCCGTTCAATGGTGGTAGCCCCTTCTTCAAGGTTCATTCCACGGAGCATGGCACATTTACCATAACGGTTCTTTATTTCAAGTACAGCTTTCTGGATATTGCGCTCCTTTTCAAGCTGTTTTTTCTTCTCTTTCTCTGCAATTTCCCTTGCTTCATAGTCGGTAAATAAATCCAGCTGTTCGTACTCTTTCACCGGTATTTTATCTTCCGGGATAACGTTATTTGCCACGACATACATCCTTCTGACAGTAAGCTCGGGATCTACAATACGTTCATACAGTTCTGTTACCGCCTCCATTATCATTCTTGTTGAGGAGGTATATTCTTCAAGGTTTATTGACCCATGAGCTGATTTCGGTACTGTGCGTCCGTAATAATCTGTTTCGGTCTCCCCTTTGTACTCGGAGACTTTTTGTGCATCTGCGAGATTTTCTATGTCATATCCCACGGTGATCACCATCTGGTTTGTGACCATCTGCTTCTCAACAAGGTCAAGCAATAGCAGGTCTGTCATCTCACGTATAATAAGACGTCCTTTATCAAACGAATATGGTCCCGGTAATACCTGCCCCTGGCTTATGCTGTGAGTCTGAGGAACATACCCTTTTATATCAGGCATTCCCACCGGTTCCCATCCCCATGCATGGTCTATCAGAAGTTCTGCATTTTTTCCAAAAACCTTATATAACAGGTCTTCATTAAAATATTCATTGGAATCACCAATGGAACATCTTGCAATATCTTCCATTGTCTTGATCCCAATTTTCTCAAGCCTTTTGACTGTGCCTCTTCCAACCCGCCAGAAATCAGTAAGAGGAAGATGATTCCACAACTGTTCACGGTATGACATTTCATCGAGTTCTGCAAGTCTTACCCCGTCGCTGTCTGCAGGCATATGTTTGGCAACTATATCCATCGCAATCTTAGCCAGATACATATTAGTGCCTATGCCTGCTGTTGCAGTAATCCCCGTCTGAGAAAGAACATCCCTGATAATCTTTATAGCAAGTTCCCTGGGAGTCATTTCATACATACGCAGATAATCAGTCACATCCATGAATACCTCGTCAACCGAGTATACATGTATATCATCGGGTGAAATATATTTGAGATATATCTCATAGATCTTCCGGCTTATCTCCATATATTTCCGCATATGAGGCGGCGCAATTATAAAATCTATCTCAAGTGCGGGATCCGCTGAAAGCTCTGAAAAAAACTGTGACTTACCGGTAAACGAGTGTCCCGGGGCGTTTACCCTCCTAAGTGCATTTGCCTCGTTCACCTTCTGTATTGCCTCGAAAAGACGGCATCTGCCTCCTAATCCGTAACTCTTTAACGAAGGTGATACCGCAAGGCATATCGTTTTCTCCGTCCTTGATTCATCAGCCACAAGAAGATTTGTGTTCAGCGGATCATAACCACGCTCCACGCATTCCACAGATGCATAGAATGACTTGAGATCTATAGCTATATATTTTCTACTCATCTTTTTTATTGACCCCTGACTCCTGTTTTGGACAGACTTACTCATATCTGTCAAAAACGGTTTCGGTTCCGTTTTCATCAACGATATGAATAGAAATAATGCGTTCACTGCTGTCAAACATAATTTTCCCCTTAGAGCCGTCGTTTATCGGCCATACAAAACGCCATATACCCGATCCTTCTATCCCATATGGTCCTATTTCTTCCACAATATCTTTCAGGTTGTAATCCCTGTCGAGATTCCTGAAATAGTCTCTGGTGATATTTTTTGAAAACGTCATTTCTGATCGATTATATTTTGGAACATATTGTGCGACAGTTACATCCCATGGATTTATCAAAATATTTTCTACATCCATATCCGTAACCTTATCTGAAGATGAAAGCAGGGTTTCGCCCACCTTTGAATGTGGATAATAGCATTTCAGCCCTGATCCGGAAACCATCTCATATATTTCATCCGTTACCGAAAGGAAATATACGCTGTAATCAATGCCTGCAAACTTAAATTTCTCCAAAGCTCTATTTAACTGACCGGCTTTTATGTTTTTCCTTAAGTAAACCCGGAATGTTACCGTTACCTCATGATCACTTTTGAGATAATCCTCAAAAGAGGCAGAATCGCTTTCTTTTACGAGCTCTGTAATCGACTTATTAGAACCGTATTCCCAGCAGTCTCTTACAACATAAAATTCATCGAAGTATTCCTTAATGTATGTTTCTATTATACCATTCATATCTTCAGCATAATAAAAATGTGCATATGAATCCGATATCAGTTTCCCGTACCAGCTGCATTCGACAAGAAACCTGATGCCCTTCTCCGAACAGGCATCATATGTATGGCTCTCGGATAAGAAAGGCCTGTCTTTCTCCGTATCAGTCACGTCAAAGGACGTACCGTATTTCTCTGCCAGCTGGCTCTCGAGCCTCCACATCCTGAACCAATTGGAATTCAGTATCAGGAAAACCAGTCCGCATAACAGGACGACTGTAAGAATAAAATATATGATTACTTTAATTTTCTTCTTCATATTTTATTACCTGCCATTTTACTATTTCATTTCCTTGATGATACTCTCCAGAATGTCAACTGCGCTTGCAACCATCTTTGGACAGAAATCCCTGAACAGACCATTCTCCCTGGCATACTGGACCCCCTCAGGTGTAGTAATATCGCATCCGAGCAATTCATTGCATATATATGTCCCGTTAACCTGTTTGAAGCGGTCCAGCATCATATCATTGATCCTGTTTGACCTTAGGCGTTCGTCGGGATCGCCATCGTGATCTTCTCCGAACATCAGACCCAAAACCATAAGTGCTCCCGTGCATGCACCACAAACATCGCCCTTGCGCATCCCGCTACCAAAGCATGATCCCAGCCGGAATGCCTGTTTTTCAGAGATCCCGCATTCCTCAGCATATGCTGCAAGAACTGATTGTGAGCAGTGAAGATGATCGGCAAAATATTTTACAGCCTTTGTTCTTTTAACAGGCCCGGAAAATTCTGTTACCTGGCCATTTTCATAGATATAGTAAGGCCTGTCACCGATAACCTGTACCTTGTCACCATCTATGAATACAGTGTCTTCTTCCGGTATGGCAATTACCGCTTCATGTGTCTTTGAATACTCTTTTATGAACTGCGTATAACGCGTTTTTTCCTCTGCACTCCACCCGCTTTCATAATGGGCAAAGATGGACTTGCCGCCAAGCACATCAAATCCCGCAGTATCCTCCAGTCCAACATCATTGGGATCCATTGCCATAGCTGTAAGGATATCCTTTCCAAATATGATGGCTCCTGCGGAGCCTCCGAATACTATACCATTGTTCCTGATATACTCACCCAGTTTACTGAAAGCACCACTGTCCTTTAAGCCTTTTAATAGCGAGAATGTATTACCCCCGCCTATAAAGATTCCGCAATATGCCATAAAATCCTTATCCGACAGCTCTTCATATGCTCTGACCATTTCAATATAGGGAAATTCTACATCTGCAAGTTCCCCTTTGATCCACTCTAGGCAGTCATCGTAAGGATGATCTGCTTCATCCATAGCCAAAGGGATGTATAGTAGTGGTTTTTCATGATCTATGACAGAATTAAACACCTTGTTTGCCTCTACGGTCTGTTCTCCGCAGCCACCACCACATAATAACAGTTTCATTTCTGACCTCCTTTTACTCCTGCCTGTCCGATGTTGAACGCCCGTAATATGGTGCATCTCCGTAAAACCGGTCTTTCAGTGTACATCCTGTCCAGTATCTGCGGAAATAGAAATAGTCATCCGCATACCTGTTGTAATGATAATCATACACCGTCCTCTTTTCAAAAAGCCGGAACCCGCTCTTCTCAGCAGTCCTGCGGGATGCAGGATTATCAATATCCATGACCGCAATCAGATAGTCGACTCCGTGTTTCCGGCAGAAAGACTCGGAAAATGCTTCTGCAGCTTCGGAAGCATATCCTTTCCCGTAATATTCGCCGATCATCATCCAGCCAAGTTCGTATTCATGGAGCATGTTATGCTTGCTGAAAGTAATGGCACCCATAACCTCTCCGGTTTCCCTGTTTTCAATGGCATAACATCGCCATGTGTCCGTGTCTCCGTCCTCCTCATATTTTCTGAACGCTTGGATATATTTCAGAATATCTTCCTGTTTTACATCTACATCCAAAAAGTCCGGGCAAAATTCCAATACCTGTGGATCAGTCTTAATCCTGTACAAAGCCTCACCGTCATCCTCACGGAACAATCTGACGATCAGCCGTTCAGTTTCTATCTTCCATGATTTTCTTAAATAACTCTCGGCCTCCATAAGCTCCCTTTTTGATTCTTCATATTGAAAGCTATCCAACGCTTCTTCATATGTCATAAGGGCAATCTCCGAAACTTCGGATTTTTGTGCAACTAACTCCTGATTATGGTATTCTGCAAGAAAATAAACGTTCATCTTCTTGTCATTCGGGCGCCCCTCCCGTGCTAATGCATGTTCATCCACCGTCCTGAAATCATCGAATGGGACAACATCCAGCCCGGTCTCCTCCTTTACTTCCCGAATAGCCGTTTCGCATTCAGTTTCCCCTGCTTCCACATGCCCTTTGGGGAAGCCGCAGTATCCCTGATAGATCCCGTACCCACGGATAATAACATACTTCCTGACACCATTCTCATAAGTAAATACAATTGCGCCACATGCTTTTTCGTCTGCCATATGTCTCAGCTCCTGTCAACCATTATTCGTTTTTTCCCTCTTCCTTAGGAGAATAAGATATTCTGTAGTATCTTCCTCGAGTTTCTTTTCTCCGGTAGCAACAAAACCATTTCTTTCATAGAAACGTATAGCTCTTGTATTTTTTTCCAATGCCCAGAGATGATCCGCATGATGTTCATTCACTGCATACTCTAACAAACGTGAACCAATAGAGGCATTTTGAAGAACAGGTTCAACAAACAGTCTTGCAATATATGTGCCTTCGATTTTAATAAAACCTTTAACGACTCCGTCGTCATATACATACAAGCTGTCTAACTCAGATTCATAGCTTTTCATAAGCGATGGGACTTGTAATTCGGAAAAGTAGTACTCGTCGTTTTGAAATATTGGATAGAAGTACAGGCGGTAGTTAAACACCAGTATTTCTGCTATACGTGATAAATCTTTATGCTGTGCTTTTCTTATTGTCATAACTCTTCCTTTTCGCAAATAAGTGTATGTTAAAACATTAAAATCTTTTTAATTATACCAAATTACCAACTTTCGGTCAACCAAAACAGAATCCATATGACAGTCCAAACAAATTAAAAAGCCTCAGCAAGTCAGTAAATACTGCTTCCCGAGGCATATATATTATACATTGTTAAACTTGGCACATTATTTACCAGTTTATTTTGAAATATCATCCAAATGATAGATATACGATATCATATCATAATCCCGATTACCCCATTTGTGAGTTCCGGTGGTATACTCTTTTCCACCCATTTTCTCATAAAACTTTCTAGCCTCATAATTATTTTTGAGACACCATATTATCATCTTTTTCTTTCCCGATGCTCTGAAAACATCAACTGAGTTCTGAAACAGGATTTTCCCAATCCCGCTTTTCCTTTGATTATATCTGACATACAGCGCAATGATCTCACAGTCTGATTCATCCGTTTCGGTCATCTCATTCCATGTCAGCCCCAAAATATTATTCTCAACTGCAGCAACCGTATATAACTGATATCTTTGTGATTCTCTTTGATGCCTTTCTTCTACATCCATAGAATCGAGAAAATCATCGTCTATAATGCCCTTGTAAGCATTTTTCCAGTCCTCTACGATGATTTCTGCAATTTGTCTTGCATCAGTACTTGTTGCTTTTCTGATAATTATTTGTCCTTTATCATTATTCATTGCTTTTCTCCAAACCCTGATAGCCGTACTTCGTCATATGCGAAGTTTTTCCACCACCGCTTTTACGGTCTCCATTTGTAATCCAGAGTTAAGTTCTTCCCTCCGTTGTTCTTGTCATACTCTTCCTTGTTGTATCTTGAGATGATATGTCCCGGTGTATTATTTATAAAACATTTCTCAGGATCCTCGGGATCATATAAAACACTTACAGTCTTTGCAAAAGTAGCTGCATTTCGGCTGTATTTTTTCAGCTGTGCCCAATATGAGATCCCGTCAACTATATACTCATAGATCGGATAATAAACCGCATAATAATGGGACGACCCGGGAGCTGCTCCCATTCCCATAAAGCTGTCATCCATTCCTATTAAGGTGCCTTCAGTTTTGCTCTTGCATTTCGATTTGATGGAAATCTGGTTAAACACCTTTTCAAGTAATATAAAAAGTACTATCCCGCAAAGTATTATCAACGGTATCTTCATATGCTGCCCACCCCTCATGGTATTATTTGGAATTATTCTAGCATGAAAAATACCTGCTTTAAACCATTATAATTACAAATAAGAAATTCATAATTGCCATTCTGCTACGAAATAGAAAACCCTGGCTTTGTATAAGGGAAACTTTTACTCGTTAGGATTGCCCTCATTTCCTCCGACAATACCGGAATATGCAGCACCTTCATCAAGATCGAAGATCTCGGCTACTCCTGCTTTGAGCTCTGCTCTCGTGATCCTTCCGTGGGGATAACAGAGATTGTTGTCCTCATCAACCTTAAGCACACGCCACTGGATAGCCCAGGTGAATGGACACCATGCATAAAAATCTATGTCAAAAAAGTCTCTGAACCAGTCTGTTCTTCCATAGTCCATGGCCGTTCCAAATCCCATATAATCCGCATATCTGTGTGCCATAAGGGCAAAATCCTGTCTGCTGATCAGTTCATCAGGGCAGAATGTATCCGAGCTTATATTAGGATAGCCGAAGCATATTTTGTTATCTTCGCCCCACTTTACGGCTTTTGCATATGATGCATTTGCTGATACATCCTTAAACGAGGAATTTCCTATAACCTTAGGGCTCCCTGCCGCCTCGTATAGTGCTGCAACAGCTTCGGCTCTAGTGACAAAGGTTTCCGTATCGGCATGCCCGTCACTCTTATCTACCACACTGTCAGGTACGTCATCCTTTCCCTTATATTTTGCGATGATCTTGGTTCTGTCATCAAAGCAGACACAATGACGTAACTCGTCAAATGGATCGCTGCTTCCACCGTAATCAATCGTCATGGAGTATACATAGCCGAGGTTTTCCGTCTCATGTACATATTCTCCCTCATTATATGCCTTGCACAGACGGCTGTTTTTACTGATGTCAATCGTATCGATGCTGGATAAGCCAAATGCCAGCAGGTAGTACAGCCTCGGATTATGTGAGAGATCGAGGGATTCGAGGTTTACGTCACATTCACATGCAAAATACGCTAACTTCGGGTTATGTGAAAGGTCAAGTGTGCGTAGTCCGTCATTATAACCGCATACCAGCTCCACAAGCTCCGGATTATGGCTCACATCTATTTCCGTCAATGCAGTCCATGCACAGTTGTAATACTGAAGTCCTGAAAGGCCGCTCACATCTACATTTCCAAGCCTCGGATTGTGCCAGATATCAAAGCGCTTAAGATTCGGATTATTGGACACATCTATTTCTTCCAGGTCATTATAAAATGCCGCAAGTTCGCACAATAACGGATTATTGGAAAGGTCAAGAGATGTCAGCCCGCACCTGCTGCAGAACAGGTTCTCCAGTTTGGTGTTCTGTGACAGGTCGAGTGTTTTCAGATCTGGATTGGAATTGCATTCCAGATATGCCATCTCGGGATTATTCCTGATATTCAATTCTTTCAGATTACAGTTGAAGCAGTATACCCATTCAAGCTCAGGGCAATCCGAAAAATCCAATGATTCAAAATCATTAAATGAGCACCAAATTCCCTTCATACCGGGATTTCCCGACAGGTCGAGCTCGGTTATGTGATTTCCTTTACACCATAGCCCTTTTAGTTCGCGGAAATACTCGATACCTTTTACGGAATAGATATTCATGTTTTCACAGTGAACATTCCAGATGAGGTCAATCTCCGGGCTGGTCAGATATCCGTCTCCATCATCGTCAAAAGCTGTTTGGATATACGCTCTGAAATTGGCATCCGGGAAATGTGCCTCATCGATGCTGACTCTTTCAAGTCCTATATTTGCGTTCTCCCCGGATTTATTTACCGGCACCGTCCAAGTTATTGTTTTTGACTTTTTACTCCAAACCGTTTTGCCATCTTTTTTCTCGCAAGCTTTGACAGCATACTGTATCTTACTTCCCTCTTCTGCTTTCCACTTGGTATCTGTAATCTTAAGCTTGGAGGTTGTCTTGACTTTCACCCACGAAGAGTCACTTTCGGTTTTTCTGTACACTCTGTATTTTGATGCTTTTTCTACTTTTCCCCAGCGTATGACAGGGTTCCCTTTCTTGCTGGTCTTAACATAAACCCCTGACGGAGCCTGAATTTTCCCGGCTGCTTCAACTGAAACAGACCCGGTCAGGCCGCACAGAATTGTCACGATAGTTAACATTACTGCCAAAATCCTTTTCTTCATGTCGTTCCTCCCTGCTTCTTCTTTCATTATTTACCAAAAAGGAAATTCTCCAGTTCCCTAAAACCCCCGCGGTCAAACACGGAAATGTCTTTATCTGCCGCATTTATCATACAGTCTGTAAGCAGAAATGTCTTTATTCCTACTTCTGAAGCACACATATCTTCTGACACATCGTTCCCCACCATTATAACGTCATTTGCATCATATCCTAATACCTTAAGCAATTCGGTATAATACATCGTGTTAGGCTTGGAATAGTGGGAATTCTCATAGGATGTGATATATTCAAAATCATCAGGATCAATACCTGCCCACTGCATACGTTTTTTCTGAGCAACTATCGGAAATATAGGGTTAGAAGCGAGCACCAGCTTTATCCCGGCATTTTTAAGCCTCTTAACCAGCTTACCGGCATCAGGGTTAAAACCACATACTTCTTTTGCTATGTCAAACTCATTGGCATAGAAATCATTGAATACGGCTTTATCCGTATATGCCTTTTCACCGAATATACCGGAAAACGTATCCCAGAACATGTCTTCATTGGTTTTATTCCCCTGGTTTTTTACCATTGCTCCGGTCCCCGTCCAAATACCTTTTATCAGCTTATCGGGATCATATCCATATGGAGCCGCTTTTTTACACAACTCCTTGAAATATGCCTTTACAAAAACCTCCTGATCCATCGGAAGCAGTGTTCCATCCAGATCAAATAATACCGCCTTCATTATTCTTTCTCCTTAAAATGTGCATAGGGTGCAGCATGTGAGACCTCGCATAGTGCCACAACTTTTCTAAGCGAAAGGTTCGCTTCCCCGTTTTTCATTTATTATTTTTATACCGGCATCTGTGGTAAATAACACAGCACTGCTCTGACAATTGAGCTACATCCGTGAATTAACTCTATCTGTCTTATTAAACAGCCTCGGGAATGTATAATGTAGTACCCGGAATGTCAACAGAGCGAACAACCGCTGCCTCCATTGTTATTCGGTGGGTCTCCTTATCATAGATAATCTCATTTTTATATATCTCTGCCTTCTGGTTTTCTCCATATTCATCGTAATCTCCGATCTGTTTCCAATCCGGACAATAATATGAGTAAACTATTGTAAGCTTATTTTCATTAACCTCCCGCCATAAGATGCATGAATCATCCATAATCGACAAATAGAAATCTCCATCTGACAAGACACTGTCAACTGTCAGTTCACCCAGATAAACAGGTCCTGCAAAAAAATTACCATCAATCTTTTCCGATATCATAAACGTATTTCGATAAAAACATCTCCTGCCTGAACCAGACTGCTGAGATGCAGAATAACGATACTCCACATAATGATCCGTTTCTCCCAAATAATCAGTCTTCATGCCATCGATATTTTCCTTGAAGCTGTTCATATATTCCTCTGTTAACTTTTTAAAATCCTGATCGGATATCTTCTTGTTAACATCGTAATCCTGTCTTTCTCCTCCCGGATTAAGCAGAACCGGTTCAAATCTTTCTGAATCACCAAGGGGCGTACCAAAATCACTATACGAATCTCCCCTGTAATCATCTACAAAATCACTGGTTTTATACTTGTGAGTCGCTAAATATATTACATCTTCATCTGAAAGATTATTTATAGAATCTACTGTAGGGAAACTATACTCTTTAAGAGATTCATTTTCATCCCCAGTGTCCTTTTTAATATCGTTTTCCCTATGCACAACTGAAATATCTTCTTTTTTCTCTGCTTTTGCTTCGCTTTCCTTCTTGGTACAGCCCGAAACAAGAATCGCCATAATCAGCACAACCAGGAATATTGAATTTTTCTTCATCATAAATGCCCTCCTATTATATAGATTAGACGAAATCTATATAATAGTTGGTTCCATTAAAATTTCAATTCATAAGCTATTCCGTTATTCTTTTCCAACCGCCAAATAAAGATCCTCTCCCATCTTTTCTTCGAAATATTTCCTGAGTTTTATGTTGGTGTCCCACTTTTTTTGATCATACCCCCCATAACGAATCTTTACATCCGTCATTCGTGCAATCTGATCCATGACCCCCTCCGCTCCTGCTATAGAATCGCAGAGCTGGATCAGCCTGTCATAATCATCAATCAACGCAGCATTAAGCTGATCTTTGATCAAAGCGGTTTCTTCTTCCGTAGTATCGAAATTACCGACGTATTTTGATATATCATTTTCATTAAATGAATGCGTCAGGCAGATCCTGGCGGCGTCATCATAGCCAAGAGACATCATATATGAATAGCCATCGCTAACATGTCCCAGATGCCTTTTCCCAAATTTTCTGCCTATATCATGGAGCAATCCGAGTACATATGCCTTCTCAGGGTCCATGCCGGATTTAGCAGCAATCGCCTCAGCACAATGTGCTGCCGTTCTGCTGTGGTTTCCCCATGGCCCAGGATTGCATTTCTCTGCTTCTTTCAAAAGATTTTCTGCTTCTTCTCTTGTTGGATACATTTCTCTTAAGCCCTTTCATATATGCATCTTATAAACAACCGATTCAAAAGTACGGCTGCCATCGTTTTTTGCATATGTAGAATCATGATCATATACCATTCCGAGTTTTTCCATCACCCTGGCACTTCCCGGGTTTTCTTTTGCACACTCTCCCTCAAAAGAATGCGCTCCGTATACCTTAACTGCATGATCTATAAGCCCGCGCATACCTTCCGTAGTATAACCTTTTCCCCAGTCATCATATCTGTTAGTATAAGAAACGGACCAGACGTCGTTTTCCACATCATGATTTAAGGCATATATGCCTACAGCATGTCCGTCAGACTTTTCCTCGGCGATCATAAGGATATTTATGCTCGAATTGGGATCTTTTTTAGGCAGCCAGCAAAGCGGATCCTCAGGAGTTTTACAAACGTTACCCAAAAGATATTTATAGACTCTTTCATCCATATCCCATGCCGCCATAGCCTTATAATCAGCTGCCATAAGACGTCTTAAAACCAGTCTCTCCGTTTCCACGATCTCATCATTAAGAGTGATCCAGTAACGTTTTTCAACCTTTCCGTTCTCCTCAAGATCCATTTCAAATACCCCGCCGTTCGCGGTGATTGTCTTTTCAGAAGCTGTATTACCGGAATCACAGACCATCAGGACCTTATTCAGGCCCATTTTTCTGCATTCCTCAAGAGCCAGCCCTACCATCCTGGTCCCGTAACCCTTGCGTCTTTCACTAGGTCTTATGCCGTCTCCTATGTGCCCTCCGGTAAAACAGAGATCACCCTTCAGATAATGCCGTATGTCTACCGCCCCGACAAATATATTCCTGTCTGTATCCAAACAAAAGAAGACCGAATCAGGTACTTTCCCATCCTCTGTTTCTTCTTTGCATTCCAGATTCTCCAGATAATAGTCAAAATCATGGCAATCATTTCTGAATATTGCCCAGGGAGAATGATCCGTATGATTAACCTGGATATCCGAAGACCACTCCTCTATCATTTCGATCAGCTGCTGTTTATACTCCGGTGTGAGTTTTACAAGCTTCAGGCTCATTTGTTACCTCCGACTTATTCTTTCCCAATCTGCTGTCTCAGATATTCTGCCACTGCGTTTTCTTCATTGCTTCCAATAATGCCTGTGGCAAACTGTTTTAATTCATCGAGCGCATTGCTAACGGCATATGCCTCGTCCGCAATTTTGAACATGGGAATGTCATTAATCCCGTCACCAAAAACCACAACCCGGTCATACCCGAATTTCTCTTTAACTTTTTGGATCGTTTTTGCCTTTGTGCAATTTCTCGGACAGATTTCCAGCCAATATTCATCACGGTATGTGTCCTTTTGGAAAAGGCTCTCCCAGCCGGGATACCCTTTTACCCGATCATATAGTACCGCGATATCGGCTTTTGGCCCAATCAGTGTTACATAGCCCGGTTCTCCGCAGAAAAGTTCCTCTGTAGTTGCAACCGGTCTGACTGTCGGGTTCTTTTCATAATAATCGATATAACCCTGTAGCTCAGGGACATGCTCGCCGTCAACATACAATCGATGCATTTCTTCCCCCAAGAAACAGGAAACAAACCCATATCTCGGAAGTTCCGGAAGCAGTTCTTTTATCAGGCTGACTTCCTCCTGTGTAAACAATGCTCTTTCCAGATGCTTCCCTGTCATATTGTCTGCCAGTACCGCGCCGTTCCTGGTGATGACCGGAAGCTTTAAGCGAAGTCCGCCTGTAATTGTCCTGGCACTCTCAATTGACCTGGCTGTTGCATATGTAAACGCAAGCCCCTTCTCTACTAGTTCATTGATGATTTGAACTGTATCCTGCGAAAGAGTCTCGTCATTTCTCATTAACGTACCATCCAGATCCGATACGTAAAGAGTTTTACTATCTTCCTTAAGTACTGCCTTCATTCTGTCAATATTCCTTGAACATCTCTTCAATCTGTTCTTTGTCCGCATCCACTGTTAAGGCAAGTCGTAAAAGGATGGCAGCCTTCTGTGGAGACAGATTGTCTGCAGCAATCGTGTTCCCACACAATAGGTTGTCTTTTGTGATAACACCGTCATCTATTCTTGAACTGATGATTACCGGTATTTTAAGTTTCTTAATAGCTTTGATCCACTTTTTGCTAAACTCACCTGCTCCGGCACCGGCTATTACAAGGCCATCCGAATACTTTGCGGCATATTTTACAAGTCTGGGATCTGCGTCTACTGAAAAATACAGGATTGACACTGTAGGCAGTTTTTCCAAATTGCTTACATCAAAAACTGTTTGTGTAGTATGTTTTTTAACAGGACTTTCATATAAAAGGACTTCCCCGTCACGAACTATACCAATTGCGCCAGTTTCACCCGATGCTATGGCAGTAACATGATAGGTACTTGTCTTCGTAACAGAACGTGCTGAATATATTCTGTCGGAAAATACCACAAGGACTCCCTGTCCAACAGCTTCATCAGATGCAGCTATGCTGACCGCTTCATACAGATTCATAGGTCCATCCGCAGAAATCGATGTCGATGGACGCATTGAACCGGTTATTACAACAGGTTTATCGGTTTTAACAGTAAGATTGAGGAAATAAGCAGTCTCCTCAAGCGTATCCGTGCCATGCGTAATAACAAAACCCTTTATTTCAGGATCTGAAGCTTTTTCATTGATGATATTTGCAAGGGTAATCCATATTTCAGCTGTAATATCATCCGAGTTTACATTGCAGACCTGTATTGCTTCGATATCTGCAATATCAGCAAGCTCCGGTACAGCCGAAAGCAGTTCTTCCGCTGTAAGCGTTCCCGGTTTATATCCAGCCGTCTTTCCAGCGTCTCCTACTCCTGCTATCGTGCCACCGGTAGCCAGAACTATAATTTTCTTACCTTCTGATTTTTCTTTGCTTTTAGCAGATGCATTGATGTCAATTGAACTGACAGTAAAAACCAATACACAACAAATAAAAAAGATAATACTGCGCTTCATTTTTTAAACCTCCTCATAATTCGTGGTAGTATGGACAGATATTCTCATAATGTCCATCCTTCGTTCTGAAACCCCTGGGTATAGTCCCAAGCTGTATGAATCCCAGCCTTTCATACAAATGCCTTGCATGAACATTACTTTCTACGACTGCATTGAACTGAAGGACACCGAAACCTAGTTCTTTCCCTTTCTTAAGGCAGTCTGTCACCAGCTTTTCACCGATATGCCGGCCTCGCGCTTCGGAAGAAACTGCATAACTGGCATTGCAAATATGACCGCATCTTCCGATGTTGTTTGGATGGAGGATATAAAGCCCGTAGATCTTACCATCTTCCTCGGCAACCCCGGTATAACTCTGGGCTGCAAAAAACTCCGCTCCGCTTTCCATATTTAAGAATTCTTCCTGAGGAAAAGCAATGCCTTCTTCTACGACCTCATTCCAAATTCTGATGATATCCGGTAAATCCTTATCCGTGTAATTCCTGACTTTCATGAGAAATTCTTAATGCAACCCTCCTTATCCTTTTTTTATTTGTACTATTTGCCAACAAAACTGACTATCTCCGCCCAAATACAAAGTTTTCTGTATTCCCTGTCAATTACCTCGTCAAATCCGGGTACGTTTCTATCTACCATTGATACATACAGCTTTCTTCCTCCCTCTCTGATCAGGCGTTCTGATTTATAATCATCATCCTTGAAAGTTCCTATCTGATCAAAGATTTCCTTGTTAATTTCGTAAAGCTTGTATGATGCCCCACCTGCACCTCCAAAACGTACTTCAGCGGTATATCGGTTTTCCTGCATATCGAAGCAGGCCTTCCAGTTAGATGAATTGCTGGCGTTTCCTTTTCCTTGTTTAAACACAAATCTTTCTGACATATACCTGCCTCCATCTTAATCATTTTTTACTGTAAAGTTACCTGTTGTAACCACGTATGTTCTGGGGAAATCAGGGATAGATCAGTCTGCATAACAATCCAATCAATGTCAGATGAACAGGGTAGTACAGGTAAAAAAATTTTCCAAGCCATCGGTATTTTCCACGCTGCCCGTTGTAAAAACGCAGCAACGGAACCGTGAACCAGCATGCCAGATGCACTATTCCATAGATTTGACTGTTGATCACGAAAAATGCAACAGCATACAGGGAAACTATCGACATAAGCCATAACATCTGCTTATAGAAATTCCCATGATTCCTCCCAATCATTAATATAGCCAGTGGTGCTGCACAGCTCCAGTCAGATGTAAACGTCAGTACACAGGCCACAATTGTTATGATAACCTTTAGCCAGATCTTTATTTTTTCACTGTCCCAGGTTTTAAGCAACAACAATCCCCACAGAAGCGGCCATGCAATACTCGTTGCATTGAAAATCAGATTATTAAACGGATTAAACCCCGATTGATTAAAAAAGCAGAAGGCAAAATGGCTTACTATAGCCAATATCCCCATACGCAGAACATATTTACGGAAATCATGAGTATAATGATACCCCTCTGCAACAAAAAATATCATGATCGGTGCTGTCAGACGCCCTATTACATGAAGGATAATCTGTATCGGCGTTTCTGCCTGTTCATAGGTTTCTATCCCCATCCACGTAAGATGATCTATCGTCATTGCAACGATTGCAATGATCTTAAGCATATTACCGGTAAGTCCGACTGTTTTTTTAACTTCACCTTCTGCTTGCATATGTTTTCGTACAGGTATGACGCATTAACATCATATCTGAAAACCTCCTGTTAATGGTATCTTCTCCACTTATTGTGAATTTATCTTTTCTTTAGGCAAATGGCAAAAAAGCATTTCTTCAAGTTCCTTAGGATTAACAGGCTTAGCAAGATAATCGTCGAAACCGGCCTTTATGTATTCGTCCCTGGCCCCGGTTATAGCATTCGCGGTAAGACAGATATATGGAGTTTCCATGTTTGGATTTACTGGGCCTTCTTTCAACTCCCTCAGTACCTGAACACCATCCTTTTCAGGCATCATATGGTCAAGGAAGATGACGTCGTATTTTTTCTTAAATATCATACTTATAGCCTCATCTCCGCTTTTTGCCGTATCTATCTTCACTTTTGTCTGCTTTAAAAGTCTGGTGAACACCAGCAGGTTCATATTATTGTCATCAACCACAAGTATATCTGCGTCCGGTGCTTCGAATTTCTGCTTATATTCCTTCACTTCCTCTTTGGATTTTTTCTGTGCCTCCTCAAAATTACCCAACGGTTCCCAGGACACAACAGTCTGCTTAATAGAAAAACTAAATTCCGAGCCTGCACCATATACGCTTGAGACATGAAGGGAACTTCCCATCATCTCAAGAAGTTCCTTGGTAATACTCATCCCAAGGCCAGTCCCCTCGATATTCCTGTTCCGGTTCTCCTCGATACGGTCAAACTTGGAGAAAAGCTTATCCATATCGGCAGGCTTAATGCCTATTCCGGTATCTTTTACAGAAACATTCAGCATAACGCTGTCAGGCTCTGAAGGTATCTTTTCGTACGAAACCCTGAAAGTAACACTCCCGCGTTCCGTATACTTTGCTGAATTTGTAAGTATATTGGTTATGATCTGTTTTATCCTTATCTCATCTCCATGTAAAAGCTTCGGAGTATTATCGTCGAAATCCAGTATCAGCTTAATATTTTTGGCATCGAGTTTAATCCTGATCATATTCACAAGATCTTTCAGGGTGGCGAAAAGATCATAGTCGACCGGGACAATATTCATTTTACCCTCTTCAATCTTGGAAAAATCGAGGATGTCATTTACGATGCCAAGCAGCGTATTTCCGGCTGTCTTGATATTCTGTGAATATGTAAGAGTTGACGATTCGGTACTCTCGCGAAGTATCATTTCATTCATGCCAAGGATCGCATTGATCGGAGTACGGATTTCATGTGACATATTTGAAAGGAATGAAGATTTTGCTTCGTTGGCCGCAACCGCTCTTTCAGAAATCGCTATCGCTCTCTCTCTTCTGTCAGACATACGTTTTACGACGATAGCAAGAAAGATAGCCGCAATAAGCAGATATACAAAAATAAGCAGCATTGTAAGCGGAAGCTCTTTGTTAACCTCTTCCTTTTCCTGAACAACCACAATGATATAGTCTTCCAGTCCCTGCACAGCACAGTAGGAGGATTTATGATCTACACTCGCTTTAAAATGCGTAACTTCATCAGATACCGTATTATTTGTATCTATACCCAGAGAGGACAGATTTTTCCCGACATGACGGTTCACGGTAGCTCCAAGTATCTCCCCGGTTTCAGTATCTGCGACCAGAATGTTTACGCCCTCATAAGCGGGAATATTATTTACTACTTCAGAAATGGCATTGCTCTGCATTTCCTCAATCAGACGCCTGGGCTCTATGCCGATCTGTATCATACGGGTGCCCCTGTCATTCCAGCATATCGCATACATCATCGGTTTGTTTTCCGCGGTATTGGGTGTGACATCCTGACACATGGATAATGCTTTATTTTCAAGCATGGGCTTAAAATATGCCATCTGTTCTCCGGAATCAAAGGTATAGCCATAATAAGCCGGTACCGTTCCGCTGTATATCTCACCCTGTTCCGTAAAAAGATGTATCTCATCTATGGACATAAGCTTGGCAAGCCTTATCTGCTCTGCGATATCATACTCCGTGTCGGGAATATTGTCTATGACATAGGCAACAGCCTTAGCTTTAGAAGTATAATTTTCTTTAAGTGAATCTGTAAGGGACTGCTCTTTTTTTTCATTTGCATCAATTACATTTCGGACCTGGTCGATAAGTAGGTCGGATGCCTGATAGGCCTGCTCCCTTTTACTCCTGTCCATGGTAATATAAACTATAAGAAGCATCAGCAAAATAACTGCCCCTGCAAGAAAAACAAGAAACAGCTTACTCGCATTCTTATTTTTTTGGACAATATTCATTTTTTAAATCTCCAATCGGTCAATAACCATTATTTCACTATATCACTATACCACATTATATGCAAAAATACTATACAATATTTAACCCGATTTCCATATTCCCCCCATAAAAACAGAACAGACCATCCTTTAGGATCAGCCTGTTCTGTTTATCCTAATATCTGTTATGTACCTTTTCTGCAAAGCACATCATATCCTTTACATCTATGACAGTTCCGTCATCAAGGACAGCCTTCCCTGTCATCTTGCCGAATACCTGATGCTGGTCGGATACCAGTACCTTGAAATCTATACATGCTGCCCTGTCAAGAACAGGAACAAATTCCATTTCAAACCTGCCGTCTGAAGAAGTAAAGCTCCATTTGTCCATGTAATTATCCGGGATATGGAATTCCACATCGTCCAGTTTGTGAACCCTGCCTTCATAGAATAATACATTCTCTGTGGCGGCACTTGTATTCCCAAAACCATATCCGATATTGAACCCAAACCTCTTGCCGTCAATATCCATGTTGCCTGAACCCCAGAGCCAGGTATTGTCATATGTCCACACACCCCTGCCCCAGTCAAGGGTTCCGAAGTCGGTTGCAGGGTTAAAGACATATTTCTTTCCGTCAAACTCCATATAGCCGCTCGCACGCATGGTATTTATCTTCTGATTGTAGTAAAATGCGTGCTTCTTGTCCCATGGAGTAGCAATGACCATCGATTCCATATCAGGCTGCTCCAAAAATATGTCGCATCTGAACGGCTTTCCATCCTTAAAGTTCTCAAATTTGCACCTTATACGTCTATAGCCGTTCCCGACATCGAACCTCATCTTCAGGCGTTTGTCATGATATCTGGTGGGCCCGGTTGTAGAACTGTTAGGAAGCCTCAGTCTTCCCAAAGGGAAGGTATTGAGCACCGTTTCAGTATGTTCCTTGGAAAATTCACCAAATTCCAGCAGCGAAACCGACTGCAGACCGATATATCCGTCATCCGAGATAGTAAATGCCCCGGCAAAGCCCTGTCCCATCACCAGATAATAGTCCCACTCCTTAATCCTCAATTTAGGGGCCTTTATCATCTTCCTGTCATATTCCTGCAACAGGTGTCTGGACCACCCCGGCTCTACAAGTTCCCCATTCTCGTCGAGAAGAAGATGCCTCTCCGTAACCTCATGATTTCTTTCCACACTCTCACCCCCGGTTCCATCACTTTCATTTTAAAAACAACGCTATCTTATTCTGTAATTCCATACCTAATATACTATAGCATACTTCATTTGAAAATTCCATATTTTTCCAATAGAACCTCAAATATCTGTCATCTGGAAAGCACCACATTCCCACTATTATCTGTTATAATGAAGCTGTTTCCATAGGTCCTGTTCATTGTACCGGTTTTTTCATACAGAAGTTGTTCGAGGGTATATCCTTCTTCCGTTGTAAGTATCAGTGTTGCATTCATGTTATCTTTCTCAGTCACTTCATAGTCCTTTTGCACGGGTATTTCTATCGGGCCATATGGTATAGCGAAGCTGTCCTTTGCATCAATAGTATCGATAACGCTGCCGTTTTTCTCTACTACGACCTTAGCAGATGATATATTGTATTCGCTTTTGTACATTGAATAAACGACTATATTTCTTATGTTAACATCGTTATTGAGGTATGTTACGTCTGTTCCGAATTCTCCGTTTATGTATGGAATATATTGCTGCCAGTACGCAGGTTCTGTCCCGTAAAACCGTTCATCTTCAAGCGCTTCATAGTAATTTACGCCGTTCTCTTTTATGGTTATGCCGAACTCACCATCATATGTTTTAAACAGATCTGTCTTAATGATTGCTTCATATCTGCCTTCCCCGGTTTTATCCATCTTTACTTCCTGACCGTCGACGGATACAAAGACAACCTCTGTGTTGTCAGAAAAGCTCTTTAATCTTACTGTATGCTTTACCATACAAGTATTGTCCGATGTATTTAGGTCATTACATGTGCTTGTGTAACTGCCTACCCTGCTGTTAGCTTTCAGCATTTCGCTTTTGAAGTTTTCAAGCTCAAAGCTGATCGAGTTAGAGTTACCTGCTGAAAGGGATTTCAGGTTTTCAATTTCCTGCTGGATGCTGCTTAGTTTACCCATGCTTATGCATACCCAGATGATAAGTCCAAGTATGACAAGCTTATAAATACCACCAAGTGTGTCAGCAGGTGCAGGCAGGCTTGTGTGTGCCGTACTCTGTTCTTCTATAAGTGCTCTGTTCATTCTTTTTCTGTACAGCAATACCACTATCCCGCCTATTGCTGCGGCGATCAGGAGTATCACTGCTATTACGATTCCTATGCTGTATGTTCTCATTTTGTTTTCCTTTCTTTTGTGATTTTATACTCCAAGTTTTTCCTTAAATGAATAGTAATATCCTCTCGTTACATCTACCAGTGATTTGTCCGTCATCTCCAAGACATATTTCATGGTGATTGAAGGTTTTATTCTTTTTATTTTTTTGCGGGCCACTATACATGAGTTGCTTACTCTTATGAAGCCTCTGCCCGCCAGCTCCTTTTCCAGGATGTACATTCTTTCCGAGGCTCTGTATACCTCTTTTTCCGTGTGCACATCCATGTTTCGTCCGAAACTTTCAATGAATACTATTTCATCCACACGTATTTTGAGTCTGTCTCCTACCTCATTCTTCACGTTCAGGTATTCCGTCTGCCCCTGGCGTTCTATCAGTTCCAACTCTGATCCGTCATCTATCTCTATCCCGTGCTCAAGAAGTTCCTTTTTGGTTTGTTCATATATCGTGTCACTTACTGAAAGTCTGACCTTCATGTTTCACTTCCTTTCTGCTTTTTTCAACGTTGACAATTCGATTATATTGGAAAAAGAAAAAAATGCAACTGTTTCGTCACAGATTGCATCTTTTTGGTTATGTTTTGTTTCACCGTCAATATTCTGTCTTAATTATCTCTATGCCATAGGTTTCTTTAAACCTGATTTCATCCTCATGCGAACGAATAAGCATGACCTCTGTAAAATGCCCGTCTACCTTGCTCTTAAACCCGGCAACCTTCTCGCCTGTACAGATTGAACTGCGTATTATGGCGTACTGGGTTTCAGGGTCAAATACTATTTCCGGTTTTTTAATCTTCTTTTCAAATAACATAATTTCCCCTGCTTAAAAAATTATAACCTGGTTTTCGTTTTCCCGGATAAAAATTCTGCCGTTTTCTGCACCACATCCTGCAGCGTCCCGACGTCTGCCAGAACATTGCCACTTTCTAATGAATGATTACAGTCTGGATAAGTATATAGCGGAACCGCCATTTTCCCGGCTTTGTCCTTTACCACTTTCAGATCTGACCATGGGTCAGCTTCTCCGATAAAGGCAATTACATTCTCTGACTCAAACGAAAAAGTAGCTTCCACCGGGGTATACCATATCTGTCTGGCAGGCAGCCCGTACTCACGCACATATCTTGCCGCAACAAATGTGCCTATACTTTTTCCGATAAATATGATTTCATCCTGACTGCTCAGTTTTAAGCCCATGAGCTGCTCTTCAGCCTGAACATAAGCCATATCTGCAGCCTCGCGCATCAGTTTCAAATTTCCGAGTATTTTCTGTGGCAGGTCATGATACTCGACATATACAACTTCATATCCAAGTTCCCTTACCAGTTTCCCGGAATGATACAGCAATGGCTTATCCTTATGATACCCCATTCCCGGAAAAATAGCCGCTATCTTTCTGTTCCCTGTTTCGCAAATGGCACCATTCATCATTTTTCGATTTTTTTTACCCACTCTTTCAATTCTTCAGTATTCTTTAAAACTTCAGCATGGACTATTTCACCACCTGCTACATATGGCATCAGTTTCTCTGCGGTTTTTCCTATATTACTGCCACCAGAGGTAGCAAATACATAGATCTTCTTACCGGTCCAGTCATAATCCTTACAAAACGTATTAATAACATTGGGAGCACTCCAGTACCAGATAGGAAAGCCCAGACATACAGTATCATAACTCTCAAAATCTTCAACTTTTCCTACAACAGGAACATCCTTCTTTCCCATTTTTTCCTTATTGCACCTTGAAATCGGGTTTCTCCAGTTTATATCCGCCTGTGTGTACTCTTCCTGAGGTTTTATCTCAAAGATTTCGCCCCCCGTAAGTTTTGCTATAGCCTGCGCTGCTTTACGTGTTCTACCTGTTTCTGCCGAAAAATATGCTACCAACGTCTTCATAATACATCCTCCAATTGCCATATTTAAATGAATTTTATCCAACTGCGGGTATATTAACTATAACACATTAAGTGTGAAAATACTATATGAAAATATATCACTCACAGCGAATATCTTCAATTCCCCGGATCAATTCAACGATCATGTCGTGAGTCGGCGTCTTAACACCGTATTTTTTCCCTATCCTTTGAATACAACCATTTAATGTATCTATTTCCGTTTTCTGATGTTTCTCGATATCCTGCAAGGTTGATGCACGATGCGCAAATGTATCCGGTACAAGTTTATCGTAAAAAACATCCTGATACTCCTTCGCATCATTCCAAAACGTCTTATAACCGGCAGCATTCATCACGGCAAAGGTTTCTTCGATAAGCCTGTTCATAATACCGACCAAATGCACCGAACCCGCCAGTTCACCATAGCTCATATTCATGATTGCACCTAACGGATTTAAAGTTGTATTATAAAGCATCTTTGCCCATAGTGCCTGAATAAGTTCATCCGAAACCTCAGACGGTATACCTGAATCGCTTATAGCCTTCGCCAATGCCTCAAGCCCTTTAACAGCTTGTCCATGCAATGAACCAAGCAAAATCGGAGCATTATGTACAGTAACATTCGTAACCCAGGGGTCAGTCCTTTCAAAGCCTGTTATTACCCTTGCATTGTATACCTGCGAAGACGGGAAATGTACCAGATACGGCTCATCATTTCCCCATCCGTTCTGAAATAGTACTATTTTACCGTTCTTGCCTATAATGTTCCGGTTCTCCGCCAATTCATCTGCAACAGTCTTGTTAGCCATGGTTTTTACTGCAACCGCAATATAATCATATTCAGCTTCTATTTGAGCAATGTTCTCATATACAGAGATGCATTCCGGTGAAACCGTCATTTCACCAAATATCCCGGTCCTTTTTAAACCATTATTCCTTATGGCCTTGGCGGTTTCACCTCTTGCAACAACAGTTGTTTCCATCCCGGCATTTGCCGTGGCAATAGCTATCGCGCATCCGACCGCACCCATTCCTATAACCAAAGTCTTCATTTTAATTCCATCCTGCCCTTCTTCAATACTAAAATACTTTATTAAATAATAGCACTATTCTCAAAAAAAGTACAACTGAAAATACAGAATATCAGCTTTAAAGGTGTTTTTAGATATTTTAAAATCAAAAAAAATCCTTTAACAAAAGCAGAGCAGACCGTCCAGTCTGGATCAGCCTGCTCCGTTTACTTATTAATTTGGATTAAATGGTTGTCTGATTACTTTACTGCTACTGCATTTACAGGCTGTCCCATCTCATCAATTGTGTTGTCTACCATGATCCATCCCTTAAGACCGGATGCTGTCTTGATGTATGCGAATGAAATGAAGTTACCGTTGTACTCAGTGGGGAAGATTATCTTCTTGATCACGAACTTCTCACCCTCCTGAAGCATGCCGATTGAATAATCAACAAGACAGCTGCTGTCTGAGAACATTTCGATACAGTTTGCTGCAACATACTTTGTAAGCTTGTTCTCTTCGTAACGTGCGGGAGCTACATTGTATTTGCCGGACTTGTTTTCCTTCTCCACGAAACCGTTCTTTGTAAGCTTGTATGTCCTTGTGATCCATACCTTGCCGATTGCGTCGATGTACTCTTCTACGTTTACCTTGATGTACTTGTTGTCAGCCTGAGCTGTGGGGATGTATGAATGTGATGCATTAGGATAGAATTCGCTGACTACATTGAGCTTGCCGTCATTGTATCTAAATACCTTGTATCCGAGAACAATATCATCAACATCTGCATAATACTTTGCGATCAGTTCCTTGCCTTCCTTGCCGGGATTAATATCTGCTACTGAAACTGCGATAGTCTTTAAGTGGTCAAGCTTGTCGTGGAGCCTACCTTCTTCTGTTACCTCGGGATATCTCTCGATGAGTCCTCCCTCTTTGTATACGGTCTTGCCTTCAATAGTGAACTTGAAGCTGTAATTGATATCTCCGTTCTCAAGATGATCGATGTTCTCATCGTATGAGACGATCTCTTCTGTACCGTTTCCGTCCAGGTCTGCGATCAGTGTATTGTCACTTGCTTTGATACCAAATGCACTCGCTGCTGCTACAAAACCTGCTACCATCATTCCACCTACAACCATTTTCAATCCGTTAAACATAATTTTTTTCTCCTTTTCGTTTTGTTTGATTTTTTTGTATTTGAGGATCTGCTGTCCTCTGTTGTGACTTTATAATACGCCCCAAATCCTTGATTTTCAATATTCAGAATAGCCTTGAAACGTTGCTTAAGCAACACTTTGAATGGATAGTGTAGCCTAATTTACACCACGGATTATGATTGTAGTTAAAGAGCAACAAAAAAGGCGCAGGAATAAGATTTTCTCTCAAACCTGCGCCTAACGCTGTAATGTTATTCCATTTCCCTGTGTTTCCAAATGGTTCTTTTATGATGAGTTGTTTAGATTGAATTGCGGTTTTTCTTATCAATTTATATTCCGATTGAACTAAGTCGCTGCGCGACGGCCTGCCAAGGTCATTGAGCTAGCGGCTTACTTTTATAAATGGCAGTAGTAAATGAATTCAAGATGGTGTATAGTTTAAGTTACCACACAAAAACTTATCACTCTC
>JAFYYN010000081.1 GCA_017557525.1 Lachnospiraceae bacterium | reverse complement strand
GTTTGGAATCATAACTTCCAGTTTGGAATTGTAAAATCTACTTTTTGCCCTCCTTCTCTGATATCTGGAATTAACTATTGCAAACACATAGCCAAGTCGAAATTTACTTTTCCGAACAGGAACTTAAATTTTCAACTCAGCCTGCAATTACTATCATCATGCATTTTGAAAAAAGGCTATGTTTCATTTTTTCTTTCTCCTTTACCACAAAGCTTTCATCTAAGTTCCATAAGGACACCGGCCGGGTTTCCCTTAGCTTAATGCATACTCTATCATAATTCGAAACGATTGTCAATATAAATTTATCGTTTATCGATAATTTATTTTTGTATTTCAATCACTCATCTTTGTATCGCGAGTTTCCCGGGTAAATAGTAAGCCGGCCTAAGCCGGCCTAAGCCGGCCAAAGCTGAGCTAAGCCGGCCAAATTCAGTTGAAAATTATCCGCAGACCAACCACACTAATAAGTGCTAACTAATGAGAGCTTTTGGGCGCAAAAAAAGAGGGCATTCATACCCTCAAAATAGATTCTGTTGCTTATATATATGTATCTATATATTTTCCTTTACCAGGTTCTTTAACTCTTTCATCTTCTTCGGACGTATCTGACTGAGCTCTGTTGTTCGGTGCATCTTCCCTTTTTATCTGCTGGAGCTTCTGTTCAAGCTGGACTATCTGTTGTTCAATCTCTCTCTGCTTGATAGCCGTCTCCTGTTCCTGCTCTTCATCTTCCTCACTGCTTAATTGCTGCAATTCCTTTTTCAGAGACATTATCTGCTTCCTTATAGCAGGCTCTTCACGAGATGTTCCATACGCAGAAACAGCCAAATTCCCATTTATACTTCCTATCCGCATGACAACACCTCCTTACTTGTTTTTCTAAGGGCATTATAGCACGGTCTTTTCAATAATTCAACATTTTCACAGATTTTTCAGACTTTCAAAAAACAATTCAACGCTTTTGAAAGCCATTGAAAAAAGGAGGTTTTTAAGGCACCTCATACCCTACTGACTCAAATATTTTTCAGTTCTGATTGCCATGCTAACGATTCAAAAGCAACCAAATGTTCGCGAACCTTTTTCAGGCACAAGACCTCTTACATAACGTTTGAGGTCTTTTATTCTTTATTAACGGTTAATGACAACGGTGCGACCGGAGTTGAACAAAAAATATGAGCTGCCAAATTCATCAGCAGTCCATTCCCGATTATAATTCAATTCTCAATTATTTATAGCGGCAATTACTTCTATCTCAACCAATGCTCCCTTCGGAAGCGCTGAAACCTCTACGCAGCTTCTGGCAGGTTTTCCTGTAAAATACTTTGCATAGACCTCATTAAACGCGGCAAAATCACTCATGTTCTTTAAGAAACAGGTAGTCTTTACAGCATTCTCCAAGGAACTTCCAGCCTCTTTAAGAACTTCTGAAAGATTCATGATAACCTGTTCTGCCTGAGATTTTATATCAGCTGCCTCGATATTCCCTGATGCGGGATTTATAGGTATCTGGCCTGAAGTATATACGAGATTTCCAATAATGATAGCCTGTGAATATGGTCCGATTGCAGCGGGTGCTTTCTTTGTTTCTACTGTCTTCATATGTGATCCTCTTTCTTTTATGTTATTTATGTTTTCAGATATAACTAACTGTCTCACTCAGATCTTTTCTGTTACTGTGGTTAGGAAGCGGTCCGGCTCCCTCTGCAGCATACCCCAGATCCATCAGCATAAGTATTACTTCATTTTCAGGCAAGCCAAGTTCTTTTGCCAGCTTGTCAGGGTCAAAGAAGTTAAGCCAGCAGCTGTCCACTCCTTCATTTTCTGCCGCCAGTATCATCTGTGTAGCTACTATAGTTGCGTCCTCAGCACCTGAATCATATTTCCCGCCTGGATAAGTAAACACATTATCCTTATCATATGCTACAATAAGAACTGTTGGTGCTCCATAACGGCAGGGCGTAGCAGCGTCAATCTTTGCAAGTGCCTCTTTTGATTGGGCAACATATATGTGCTGCTCCTGAAGATTCTTTGCAGTAGGTGCTACCCTTCCGGCTTCCAGGATTGCGTTCAGTTTTTCAGGCTCTACCTGTCTGTCAGAATACTTTTTACATGAATAACGGTTTTTTACTACTTCCTTAAATTCCATAGTCCTTATTCTCCTTTACAAATGTTATTTTTTCTTCTATTATTCCTTCACATTACTTTTCTTACATATCTTGTTAGCCAAAGCTATATACCCAAATCCAACCGCTATGAGGAATATCAGCAGTGCCAGTATCCACCATGCGCTCCCCATATATGGTAATCCATCCGTAAAACCGAAAGCTCCGGCCGGGCTTCCCCAGTTGAGGAAAAAATATGGATAATTTTTTCCTCTAGAAAACTCCCAGTTCTGAATATAGCCTATACCTGCATAGATTGCATAAAGCAATGGCGGGATTATCACAAACAGTGCGCTTTTCATCCTGAGTCTTACGGGCCCTGCCACAACAAAGAAATCAATAACGGCAACAACCGGAACCACTGCGTGTGTTAGTATATTCTGTAAGCTCCAAGCATTCTTACCCAAAGTGGGTGCTAATACAAATCCGAATACAACACCTGTTAACGTAATAGATACCGTCATTACAAGTTTAACAGTATACCAGACAGCTCCATAAGTCTTTTTTCTGAGCAGGATGCAAAGCCCGGCAATGCATACCGCCGCGATGGCAATATTGGACTGGATGGTGAAATACATAAATAGAAATGTTCCACCCATAAAAGATCTTTTTCCCGCTCCGGCACTTAAAAGGACCCCAACAGCTACAGAAACTATCACAATTATCTTCAAAACAATACTTATGCTCTTTTTCAGCACAGATATTTCATTCATTAAACTATTTCCTTTTCTGATGCACTCAATATTTTGTCAATGAATCTATCTTACATAATTGTATCATAATTTCCCTTGTATTTTCAAGACTTCGAAACCGTATTATCTTGCACCTATTCATAGAATTTTGCATTTTATTTAATAATAAAACCTGTCATGCAGAGTTGAAAATCAGCAGGAAATATTGTATATTTATAATATCGCTTAACATTGTAAAGATTTATCCCCAAATCAGTAAATAATTCTGCTCTGAAACAGCAAAGAATTGGAGTTAATACAGATTATGTACGCTTTTTATTTTTTGTTGGGTGCCGTGATCCTGTGGGGAGCCCATGGTTTCAAACGGCACGAATGGAATGAGGAATATTTATCCTTAAAGCAGACAAAGATGCTTCTAGGGATACATGCCATACTTATACCCATTCACCATATGGCACAGAAAACCTGTGCCTCCTGGCTGGACAGCCAGTACATCATCCCGGGGCTGGAGGTATTCGTGCCTATAGGCCACCTTCTGGTTTCAACATTTCTGTTCTGCAGCGGTCTTGGACTGTATAAGAGCTTTAAGACCAAGCAGGATTACCTCAAAGGTTTCATTAAAAAACGCATCCTGCCGTTAGTTATAGCGTATTATCTATCTGAGTATATTTATCTGATAGTGCTCATCCTTATGGGAGAGAAAATGGCTGCCAAGGATGTTATATGCTATATCACCGGTCTGCATATGGCGAATATGAATGCCTGGTATCTGGTTGCCATAATATTCTTTTATTTCTTCTTTTACCTGGCATTCAGGTTCTGCAAAAAGGAAGGCACTGCAATCCTGTGGATGTTCATTGCCTGCATCCTGTATGCGCTGCTCGGTGCCATAGTAGGACACCAGGGTTACTGGTGGATGCGAGGTGAATGGTGGTATAACAGCATCATCCTTTTACCCGTTGGTCTCCTGTTCGCCAAGTACGAGCAAAAAATCACTGCATTTTTCAAAAAGACATACTGGTTCCTGCTTCCGCTTTCAGTTCTTTTGACAATAGGTTTCTACATCCTTTCAGAATATGTCATGAGGGTCTGGGGCTACTATGGTGAAAACTGGGGCGATCCTCTTCTGATCCCGCACAGGATGGGATGCTGTTTTGTCCAGTGGCTCCTGTGCATATCGTATGTAGCAGTGAATTTTCTCATACTGCTTAAGGTAAGGCTGGGCAACAGTCTTCTTGAACTTGCCGGAGGCGTTACCCTCGAGCTGTACCTGATGCACGGTATGTTTGTCGAGCTTTTTGGGTTCAACTTTTTGAACGAGGCTCCGAGCATCTATTACATAAAGAATGTGCCCCTGTTCATACTTGTGGTGTTCGCCTGCTCCGTTCCGACGACATATCTGTTCAGGCTTTTATGGAAAAGATTAACAAGATTCAAATAATAAAAAATCCGCACTCTATCCAGTAGTACAAATAAAGTGCGGATTTTTCTTATGTAATTGCTTTGTTTACTCCACTCTACTGATGAGGTTTATGCCTATAAATAATCAGTAATACATGTCAAATCCTGTTTCAAGGCGTTCTGCATAGGTCTTACCGGCCTCACAGAGTGCCGGGAGAATGTAATCCCTGTTATACCTTACTACTCCTATACGGTCATATGCACGCATTCCCATATGGGTAAGCCCTCTTTCAAGCTGTGTGAGGCACTCAATGGTTCCTCTTCCGGTACCGCCGGCACAGGCTATAAGCACGCATCGTTTCTCAGCCAGGAAATGGTTATGTGTGGCATCACAGCGGCGAAGCCTGTCAAAGAATGCCTTGAAACACTCTGTCATATCCGACCAGTATACCGCGCTGATCCAGACGATTCCATCCGCTTTTGCCAGCTTCTCATAGATGCCTGCAAAGTCATCGCTTATAGCGCATTTCCCGTTCTTATTGCAGCTGCCCCATCCATTGCCGCAGGCACGGCAGTGCTCCAGTTTCATCTTGTTAAGATGTATTTCCTCTACTTCTGCCCCTTCCTGGGAAAGACCACTTACAAACTGATTCTTTGCTGATGCCGTAAGCCCGTCAGTATTAGGGCTTGACCAAAGTACAATAACCTTTTTCATGAACAGATCCTCCGATTAGTTATGTTTTGTAAGTTCATGCTATCATACTTTGTTTTGTATATTCAATAGCCTAATACCGTACTATCTTGTAATGATTATTTAACGGCTGCGTTTTTCTTGTCGAAAGCGATCTGCTTGATCAGATTGTAGAGACCGCTCTGAATCGCCTTATTATCGTGGTCTGCACCGTTTATCTCATACCAGATATGATCTGAGCCGTTCTTTTCGAGAAGTTCGTGGTATGACTTTGGATATGTCCCGACAACGGAGTCCTTAGTGCCGCAGCATATGATGAAAACGTTAGGCTCAACTGCACCGTCTGCAAACTTCACTTCGCTCTCAGCCATCTGTCCGGGATGGGTCATGAATTTGTCCGTGGTAGGCACGATGCCGGGTGCGGCCGAGATGGCACACACATATCCGAACAACTCAGGCCTGCGGAGTGTTATGAAAATAGTCTCGCGGCCTCCCATGGAAAATCCGGCAAGATATGTATTCTCCCTTCCCTTAAGGACGGAATAATTGCTCTCTATATATGGCATAAGGTCATTTACCAGATCGTTTATGAAATTATCGTATGGCAGGCAGCTTTCAGCATCGAATCCGGGCTGCTGTTTCGGATCCGAAGCTGCATACATGTTAGGACATACCACGATAGTCTCTTCTATCATCCCGTCTGCTGCGGCGTTTCCTATTATTTCCTTGATCTTGTTGCCGGAATCACTTGAAAAAGAATATTCATTTCCAAAAATACCATGTAAAAGATAAAGCACGGGGTACTGCTTCTCTTCACTGTAATCCGAAGGGAGAAGTATGCAGAATCCCCTTTCTAATCCGCAGGTTTCCGAGAAATAAGTCCCATGTGAAAATTCACCATATTTTACATCAGCACGTGTTAAAGTATATTTTGCAGGACAGCGCTCCTCAATTTCATTATTAAGCTCTTCTGCCGGCTCCGGAGTTACTGCCTCAGTAACAGGTGTCACATCCTCAGATGTTGGAACCGCGTCATCCTCGTTTTCCTCTGAGGTAATCCCAGTCGCAAACATTTCCTTGTCCGTTGGCTTTATTTCTTCCGTCAGCGTTATTTCTTCAGTTGGTGTTATCCCTTCTGTTATCTCTGTTTTATTATCTTCCGTCACGATACTTTCCTCCCTGGTATTTCCTCTGCATCCGCATAATAACACGGCCATTACCATAACAGCTGTAAAACCCAGCCACTTTTTCATACCAATCATCTAAATCGCCTCATTCCTTTTAAAAGTCCATGGTGTATATCATGCATTTCCTTCCCTGAACCTTGACAGAAACTGTTTTGTCCTGTCTTCTCTCGGATTCTCAAACAGTTCCTTTGAAGGCCCCTTTTCCAGGACATATCCCTGATCCATAAACATGACCTCGCTTGAAACATCCCTTGCAAATGCCATCTCATGCGTCACTATTATCATAGTGGCTTTCTGTTCTGCAAGAGCTCTTATGACTTTCAACACCTCTCCGGTAAGTTCCGGGTCAAGTGCGGAAGTAGGCTCATCAAAGCATAAAATATCCGGCTTCATCGCCAGAGCTCTCGCTATCGCCACTCTCTGGCACTGGCCGCCTGACAGCTGATGGGGGTAATTGTTCATCCTGTCTGCAAGACCCATCTGTTTTAAAAGCTCAACCGCCTCAGCCTCAATGCCTTCAAGCATTTCCTTTTTTTTCTCTTTATACAAAGGATCTTTTTTAGCCTCAAGCTGACGGGCCAGCATAACATTCCCAAGAGCGGTATACTGCGGGAAAAGATTGAATGACTGGAATACCATACCGAAATACAGCCGGTTCTTTCGGAGTACTTCAGGCTTCAGGAAACTGCTGTCTTCACCGTCATATATTTTTTTCCCTTCTATGCTTATGCTTCCTTTATCTGCCCTTTCAAGGAAATTCAAACACCTTAAAAGGGTGGTTTTGCCGCTTCCGGACGATCCGATGATTGAAAGGACATTGCTTTTTTCCATCTCAAAGCTGATATCCTTCAAAACCTCGGTTTTCCCAAACGATTTACAAATATGCTCAACTTTTAATAGACTCATTTTACCTACCACTTATTTAAAAAACTCAAGTTTCTTCTCAACACGTCCGAGAAGCAACGTCAAAACTCCGTTGCATACAAGATAATAAACTCCTGTAAAGAACAGCGGCCATATAGCTCCTGAAATCCCCTGGCTGCCCTTCATGAATGACTGCCCGGCCCAGATTACCTCCTGCAGCGCTATGATCCTGGCCAGGGATGTATCCTTAACAAGCGTTAGTATCTCGTTTGACATTGGCGGTACTATCCTTTTTATCATCTGAAGCAGCTTGATCTTAAAGAATATCTCGCTCTTATTTAAGCCCAGGACAAGACCCGCCTCATCCTGACCAACTGGGATAGCCTGAATACCGCCTCTGTAAATCTCAGAAAAATAGCAGGCATAATTGATGATGAATGCAACTGCTGATGCTACGAATCTTCCGCCCTCGTCTCCGCCCCATATAGGGTTGTTAAACACAAGTCCGGGGAAATAGTAAATTATAAGAAGCTGGATCATAAGGGGCGTTCCCCTTATAATCCAGATAAAAACCTTTACTATTGAACTGACTACCTTGTTTTTTGACATAGTGCCAAAACTTATAAGCAACCCCAGTGGCAAAGCTCCCAAAAGGGTTACCGCAAAGAGCTTCAATGTCTGAAGGAATCCGACATTCAAAGCTTTAAAAACAACCGGGAATTGCTCAAAGAAAGAATCCATCTCTCATCCTTACCTTTATGTTTATTTTATGAGTGCAGCCTGAACCTTGTACTTTTCTGCCAATGATGCCAGTGTGCCGTCACTCTTTACTTTATCAAAGTATGCATTAAGCTTCTCGGCCATATCCGAGCCTTTTCTGAAACCTACGCCATACTCTTCGCTGTTCAGTCCTATGGTATAGGTTAAATCTTCATAACTGGTACCTTCGCCTATCATAGCTGCAGCCATGAGCGAATCTATGATAGCGCCATCTGATGTTCCTGCAGCTACTTCCATCAGGGCAGAAGCCTGGCTGTCAACATTAGTAGTCTTTAAGCCATTATCTGCTGCTTTTGCACCCGAGCTTCCTTCCTCTACTGCAAAAGTAAGATCCTTTAAACTTTGAACATCGGAATATTTATCTGCCTCTGACTTCTTTAAAACAACCACCTGGGCATTATTAAGATATGCCTTAGAGCAGCTCATAGCTGAAGTAACTTCATCCGTAAGGGTCATGCCGTTCCAGATACAGTCTACAGTCTTTCCGTCAAGCTCAAAAATCTTGTTGCCCCATTCGATCTCCAAGAATTGTACTTCAACACCGAGATCCTTGGCAAAAGCATTAGCCAGATCTGCATCAAAACCTATCCATTTTCCATCGCTGTCCTTATAATCCATCGGCTCAAAATCAGTGATTCCCACTACCAGCTTACCCTTTTCCTTTATATAGTCAGAGTCGGTAGCCTCCTTTTTCGAACTGCATGCCGCCATAGATAAAACCATAACCACAGCAAGCATCAACACAAATAATCTCTTTTTCATTCCTAATCCTCCTAGAGTCTGTATATTATACATAGGGCATTAATATCCTAAATATCTGAACGTATCTCCTTTTTTAATCCTTAGCTGCCCCATGCATTCAGATATTATATAAAATATATCAGGAAAATGCAATAATTTCGTTGAAAAACTCCAAAATCACACTTCTTTAGCCTCTATCCACCAATTCTTTCGCCATCTTCCAGTCCATGCACCTCCGGTATCCATCCCCCGGGAACTCGCAGTCCCGGTTCCATGGCCGGTCATACACCAGCACCTTCAGCTCCGGCAGATGGCTGAAAAACCGAAATGCGTTCGGCGAATCCTCAACTGCGTAATCAAAATGCATCTTGTAATAGTCCTCGACCTCGAGGCTGAAATCATTTTTATCTATGAAACCGTCCCTGCCATACTTGTTTAGGCAGTATAAAGGGATATGCTCAAGTCCGTGCCTGTCAAGCCATTCTCTGGACGGCTCATATGAACTGTTGGGACGGCCGGTAATAACCGAAACCTCGTAACCTTTATCGATCCAGCCGTTCAGTACCTCTGACGCTCCCGGAGTCTCTTCAAAGGCGAGCAGCACTTCAGGTCTGTGTCCCTCCCTCATCAGCTCCTCATACTGTTCCTGATCAAGGGAAAACGAGCTCTTTAGGTCAAAGAACTGTATCCTGTCATACGGCACATGCCTTCCAAACATCCTTTCCGCCATCCCGGAGAAATACCGTGCGGTCTCGCACAGGCAGTCATCAAAATCCACGTATATATTCATTCTTTCACTCTCACCTGTCAAGTATATTGTTCCTGCTCCATATCATAAATTCTGCCAGATAACACGGGATGATACCGATGCAGTAGCACACAAGATCCACTACGGAAAAACCCGTACCGATGATTATCCTCAAAAAATTGTTTGTTATCCCAAACCTGTCACAGAAGCCCCACAGCTGGAGCAACTCTACAATAAACGAAAATATCAGGATCGCTGTGGGTAGGACATACCACTTGACCGGCCTGTCCGGAGACACGGACCTGCAGATCGTGTACAGGAGTATCACGACCAGGACATCCCCCAGATAGCTCCTGACCCATCCGTCCGCAAACAGCCCGATCAGTACCTCTATCCCAAAAAGCACCACAGTCAGTATAATATAAACAAGCCGTTTTCTCATTGTTCTTCCTGTCTTACTCCTCCGGTGCCTTGCCTATCAGTCGGATAATGTCCTTCTCTTCTGCTACAGGATACATCTCCCTTACATGTGTAAATATCCTGTCCCATGATGCCTTTGGACTCTCTGAGTATGCAGAGGTAACCGCGTCATACCCCCAAATCTTTTCAGGAGGGAGCATGATCGATACGGGCATGCCGTACTCCTCGCCCCGCTTGTTCCTGCGTCTCTGGAAATCCGATATCACGAGATATGTCTGCATCTGGAGTCCGGTTATCACTCCGGGGAAGTTCTTATCCCCGCCCTTGCCAAACTCAGCTGCTTTCTTGAGGTCAGTGGACAGGATCCTTACATCCTTGAATACTGCATCCCCGTCCTCATCTTCACCGATAAAGAAATCCATGATCTTTTTCTCCCTACGGGTAGCGAGACCGTCCTGGTAACGGGAATCGAAATCATATCCGTTTCTTCTGCAGTTAGCAAAATATGGCAGCCACTCCAAGCTGATGAAACCGGCCTTATTGCCGAAGAACTTTCCATAAGCTACCTTCCCGCTCGCCGCTATGATCTCGCGCCACTCCCATGGGTCCTCGCGCCGGTTACCGGTCCACCAGTACTTGGATGAAGTATGCTCTTCTGCCGAAAAACCGGTTACCTCGTTCCCGAAGAGTGGGAGAAATCCTATCTCATTTATCCAGTTTACAAGTTCCTGCCATGTGCGGATCCGATACGGGTTATCCCACTCGAGCCCTTTCATGACCCACTCGCCGTTTTCTACTGACATTTATGTTTTCCTCTTTTTCTCGTCAATTTAACTCATAAGTAAAGTGCCAACTTTTATTTTACAGCATCAGATACCTTCTCTTCACTTTTTATATATTTTTATGTCTGTTACAGCAATCTGGTCTCCGGTAATAGCAGCATATATTGTCTTGTCAATATTGGTAAGTATAGCCGTATTGCTGACTGCTATACCGGCATTTTCGGTGATAATCGTTACAGTATTGTCTTCGACTTTAAATCTTACCGACGTATCATACCCATTCTGATGGAATTTCTTCCATGCATCCCAACCTTCAAAAGCTTCTGTTTTTTCTACGTTTAATTCTGCGTGACAATCCGGGTCGCATTCCCAGAACTCGCCGTCGAAGCGCATAAACGCAAGATCGCGGTAACTGCTTCCGTTCACAACCCCGTCGTCCGAGCAGAATATGTCAATAAAAGGACAATGCCATACAAGCCGCGCTGTTGGAAGGGATTTTACATGAAAGGTGAAAGTCAGATCGTCCTTTATTTCAATGCCTTCAGAAGAAGCAGTTCGATAACCGTCTATCTGTAGGTTTGGAATGTCACCAATTGGAGCGTCTTTGATATAACTAATTTCTTCGGCTATTCTAGGTATGTAATCCTGAGGAACTTGTGTTTCCGATTTCTCTGTGCTTATATTGCTGATGCGGCAGTTCTCTCCGGTAATTCCTATATACAGATATCTTGTGCTGTCAGGCAAAGCGATGATGACCTCGGCGGTCTGCGATTTTCCAATAATTCTAACCAGAGCATGATCTCTTATCTTTACCGCTTCAATCTTATATACGCAGTCCTTCAAAATAGCCGATACTTCATTCCTTATGATATTTGTCTGCATTACTCTCGCTCCGGAAGTAACAGTCCGTCCGTCGAACCATATCTCACCGTACTCAAAATAATTCAGATCCTTAATTTCTTTTTCAGTATCATGCTCACATCCATCAAGCGAATCAAACAGTATTATCGAAGGATCAGGAGCTTTGCCGGGTGTTTTTTCGTTCTCACCAACGGTCATATGAACAGTTGTCATAAGTGGTGTGATCAGTATTCCGGCTGCCAGAGTGCTTCTGTGCTCATTGACAATAATTTCGCCCATACCATCCTGCTCACTGACATTTTCGCGCTCGCTCATTTCATACTCGGTATCTATATCTATCAGGTGCAGCATCAGTCTCGCATATTCGGGATCGAACTGCGTGTCGGCTCCCTTGACAATCTCCTCACGCACCTTTTGCTGCGGTATCGGATCACGGTAGCTTCTTTTTGACGACATCGCATCATAAGCATCTGCAACAGATACAATTCTTGCTATTTCAGGAATATCAGTACCTTTGAGGTGATATGGATATCCTTTTCCGTCGTAACGTTCGTGGTGACCACACGCTCCTATACTAAGATACGGGAATTCGGTTATGCTTTTAAGTATCTGCGCACCAAGGGCGGGATGTTCCTTTATCTTTTCATATTCCTCATCGGTGAGCTTACCGTCTTTAGTAATGATGCTGTCAGGAATACCTATCTTACCAATGTCATGTAATAAACCGGCATAATAGATCTCTTCGCATTCCTGCTCGCTCTTATTATTCATTTCAGCAAGCTTTCTTGAGTACTCTGCAACTCTTGATGAATGACCGTGGGTATATTTATCCTTTGCGTCTATGGAATTTGCAAATGCTGTTATTACCTGGAGAAGAAGCTTCTGATCGCGCCTATTCTGCTTTTCGAGTTCTTCATAGCGCTCGGATTGACGAACACGTCTTGAGGCTACAATTCCCAGAATAACGAATATAACCATAAATGTCATAGTTACTGCGACAAGCCATATCAAAAGGTATCTGGTATATGCTTCCACGCCAAGCATAGAGACGTCGATACCAACATAAGCAGTACATTTCCCACTGTCATCATAGAGCGGTTCATAACCTGTCAAAAGCCAGCCATAGTGGTCGCTGCTTTCGATAATGTCTATTCTTCCACCTGCAAGAAGCGTAGGAATGCTGTCCTCGAATGCGGCTTCAAAGGGGAAAATATCTCCAAGTGGCAGCTCGCTGTCCGATACCTCTATATATTGCTCAAGCTCATCATCATTAGTTTCAAGGTCATATATTACATGGCATCCGTCAGGTTGTATTTGTACTACATAAAGATATTCCAGATAAGGCGTATTGTTTAATATATTTTTTAAACGCTGTTCTGTTGTGAAATACTCATCGTCCGGTCCGTTTTCAAGCCATATATTTATATTATTTGCATCAATCTGTGTAGCCGCAAGCTTTCCTGCCTTGACAAGTATTTCTTTTCTGTTATCTACCTCTGCAGTGCGGAACAGGAAATAACTCGTTACAATACAGACAACTACTATTATGAACGCCAGAAGTGCCAGGAGCAGCATAAGCCGGTTCTGTTTCAGAATTTTCTTAAACTTTGAAATTGGTTTTTCTTTCATTTCTCTGTTCCTCCAACCACTTTAGTACGCTAAAGGGGTCTACCCCTTAACCCCTTAACTTTATACCATTTATTATAATAGGATCGCTTACATTTGACATTTTTCTCCTCCTCATATAATCAAGTACTTTTTGTTGAAAATTCAAGGTTTTTTAACCTTGTATATCTCAGAGAATGAGTCACGATCATGGATAATTCAATGTATCAAGTACAGAAATAGTGGTTTATGGGTATAAGAAATAGAACGT
>JAFYYN010000080.1 GCA_017557525.1 Lachnospiraceae bacterium | reverse complement strand
TGCGTAAGGGCGAAGTCTGCGGAGCATGTACGGGAGCTCTTATGGTGTTGGGCGCGCTCTACGGCCAATACGACAAGGCCGATCCGGAAAGCAGGCTCAGAGCTAATGAAGTAAATGACAAGATGATGGAACGCTTTGCAGGAGTCTGCGGTTCTTATATCTGCAATGATCTTCTGGGCTGTGATGTTTCAACTCCCGAAGGACGTCAACACTGCATTGACAATAATCTCTTTACTGAGTTCTGTCCTAAAATGGTTGAGAATGCCGTGGATGTCCTTGAGCAGATAATTGCAGAGACTAATGGGGTAATGGAGTGAAAAAAGCAGTAATCTTCGATATGTATGAGACTCTCATAACGCTCTATAACAGCGAGCTTTATAAGGGCAAGCAGATAGCAGCTGATATGGGTATCCCTGAATCTAAATTCCGCGAGATATGGGATAAGTCAGACGATGACAGGACTCTCGGAACAACTTCGTTTGAAGATGTAATTTCTGAGATACTGAATGCCAACGGCATTTTCGAAAAAGACCTTTTCGACATGATAGTCCGTAAGAGATACGAATGTACTGCTGAGGCGTTCTGCCATAAAGATCCTGATATCATTCCAATGCTCAAGGCGTTGAGAGATAAGGGCATTAAAGTAGGTTTAATCACTAATTGTTATTTCGAAGAAAGAGACGCTATTAAGAATTGTGATATGTACGAGTTTTTCGATGCTTTGTGCATGTCCTGTGAGATCGGTATCAAGAAGCCTGATTCAAGGGTTTATGAGTTGTGCGCAGAAAAGCTTGGCGTAAAAATCGATGAATGCCTTTATGTAGGAGACGGCGGCAGCAATGAATTGCAGGCGGCAAAGGCAGTAGGAATGATGCCATTGCAGGCGGTCTGGTATTTAAAAGACGGCGTTGACCAGCCCTGCGGAAGATTGGAAGAATTCAATCACGCAGAATCTCCGCTTGATGTTCTCGGTTTTATTTAATAGTTGATGTTATAATCCCATTATCTGAGGTGACGGTATGGGTAAAGCAAAAATATCAGATTTGTCTTCGGAAGAACTTGCAAAGCGCAGCATCAAAAGAAAGTTGGCTGCACTGTATCTTAGTGCGTTTGGTATCGGTGTCTTTGGCATGACCGGTTTGATGTTTTTCTTTGAGTTATATGCACTGTCAGTATTTCACGAAGGCTGGAAATATCCGTATCTGTATCCGTTCTCAAAGGTAATGATCATTGCAAGTTTTGCATGCTTTGTTGCCTCGATAGTTCTTTGGATAATGTCGCTCTCGAAAGTAGATTCCAAGGTTAAGAATTTCCTTTTATCCATACCTACAGTCATTGTAGGCAGTATTGCCGGATATTTTTTATGCCTTGCTGCTGTCGCAATCGGTCATCTTTTCTGAAGTTTATTGATATTTAAGTCTTATAACATAAATTGGCCTTTCAGCACTAATGCTAAAATGACATAAAATACTGAAAGCGGGGTACTGCTTATGGAAAAGTCTAAGGTCTACTTCACAGATTTCAGAACCGGATTGGGAACTCCGCTTACTGCAAAACTTCAAAAGCTCATTAAGCTTG
>JAFYYN010000079.1 GCA_017557525.1 Lachnospiraceae bacterium | reverse complement strand
CACTAAGTGGGCAGCCTCTTTTCTTATGATTATCTGATATAAAAATCAGCTAGCAAACCTTCTTTCTCGATCCTATAGTGCCCTTTTCCAAGTTCACCAAACTTTGTAATGTCACATTTCTGTTCTACACTTTCATGGGCAGGAAGTCTTAACAGGATACTATTGAAACCATAATTCGATAACCTATCGGGCATCCTGTACCAGCTACCATCAATTTCTTTTTGAAGTGAAAACGATTCACTATATGAGAAATCATCATCTGAATTATTCTCCAATTTTATGTAGACGGTATTTCCTTCAACTTTTGTTACAGTCATCGTAATGTCAGACCTGATATTAACAAAATCATCTGCTTTTTCATAATAAGCCATATCATATTCTTTCATGATTCCGGCATTCAGCATATAAATCCCACCCTTAAATGAATCAGTATGAGTTTCAGGTGCATCATCATAAAGTGATTTAAGATCATATTCTGCTTTGTACATACTACCATCCTTGAGCAACCATAACCCATCACTGTATGTCAGCCAGATTTCATACCCTTCTTTGTCACAGATATTTATGCCATAGCACGGAATTTTTATATCTGCTGCTGTACTTTCCGGAACAGATTTCGTTTTCAGTTCATTGACTTCAGCAATAATCCTTTTCTCTTCCTCTTTATCAAAGAGCCATTTTACATTTGTATTTTCACCATCAAAGCAGTACAATGCCATTGCACTAGTTTCCGGAGATGCATTTTCAAGCATCCGAAAGTCCGGTTCCCTATTGCAAGCTGTAAAACCTATGGCTGCAATCATGATTCCAAATATTAGAATAAACTTCTTCATATACTGCTCCTTACTTTACATCGTTCAAAACAATATCCTTTGTATAAGTTTACCACATCCGTTATTATCTTGCCACATATTTTTTAATAATCCCCCTTGCACATTTTCTATTCATCTGCTAAAATATTTTTATTCCAACCACCCAACATAAAGCAAAAACTGTTTTGGTTCTCCGGATGATCCCCCCGGAGAGCCTTGACAGTTTTTCTTTTTTCTATGATCTTATCAGCTATATTTCTTTAAGAAATGCTGAGTGAGCACTGCAGATTTTTCTGCCGGAACCGGCAGTATGAATCCTGATCGCCACTCTAAAAGTGGCAGGATTCGCAAACCCCTTTTATGGGGTTTGCAACGGTTAGCAAGCATGACCTATGTGTACACACATAGGTCCGAAACCGCAATTTTCTCTCCTGAGAAAATTCCAGTTTCTGCTTGTAGGGGCACATCCCCTATCCCCTGTTTATATTCCGTAGTCACAAATTTACCTTGGCATATTCATCTCACTCTTTCGCTAAGAAAGACAGACCCAAAGATCATAAAAGGAGCTAAACCAAAATGAGTAACAGAAGCAGAAATGTAAACCTTCATATATTCCTGAGCGATAAAGAAGCTGAAATACTCGACAAAAAATTTCAGCTCTCCGGTAAGTCGAGCAAGTCCCAGTTCATACGCCAGCTCATCCTTGAAGGCTTCATATATGAGATAGATTTTTCAGAAATACAGAGGAACAACTACCTCTTATCTAACATATCTAACAACCTGAACCAGGTAGCACACCGGATAAACGAGACACGGAGTATCTTCCAGTCAGACATAGACCAGATCAAAAAGGAGATGGAAAAACTGTGGCAATTACAAAGATCCACGCTATCAATGCTACCGTCGGGAAAGCAATAAAATATATCTGCAACCCACACAAAACAGATGACAGTGTTCTTATAACAACCTTCGCCTGCGGACAGCAGACTTCAGAATATGATTTCAAGTTTGCTCTTGACAAGACAAGATCAGCCGACCAGAACAAAGCATACCACCTCATCCAGTCCTTTGCTCCCGGAGAGATCTCCGGTGAGGAAGCTCACCGCATCGGGCAGGAACTTGCTGATCGGTTTCTCCAGGGAAAATACTCATATGTATTCACCACGCATATAGACCGGCATCATATTCATAATCATTTGATCTTCTGTGCAGCAGACAACATAGATCATCGAAAGTATAAGTCAACCTTCAAGAACTACTACAAGATCCGTGACATAAGTGACCATCTATGTGCCGAGCATGGCTTATCTGTTATAAGGGACTTTAAGGAAGGTGGCAAGACTTATAACGAATGGTTCCATAACAGAAAAGGGGATTCATGGAAAGCCCAGATAAAGAAAGATATAGACGATTGTATCAGGGCAGCCGTCTCCTATGATGACTTTATAAAGCGTATGGCAGACAAAGGCTATGAGATAAACGGAGCTGCTTTCGGTGAAGGCTCTGCTAAGTACATCTCCTTCAGGCCCTTTGGCAAGGACCGTTTCGTAAGAGGCAGGGCAAACTCTTTAGGAGCAAATTATACAAAGGAAAAGATTAGGGAGCGTATAGAAGAAAGATCCGGTATCAACACGGATAAGATTGTTCAGAAAGCTTCCGTCTCTTCTTTCAGCATACAGGATTATCTCCGGAAGTATGCGTCCGAAAAACCAAATACCCTGATAGACAGATCTAAAGCTGAAGGCAAAGGCGTAGCCTACGGCAAATGGATGGACAAAGAAAACTTCAAGAGGTTTACCGAGATTTATGCAAAACTCGATGACCTCGGACTGCAATCTGAGGATGCTCTTAGGTCAAAGATAACAGAACTTCATGAGCAGGTTAGGCAGGAAAAACTTAGAGTCAAAGATATGGAGAAAGAACTCCGCACCTTCAACCAGATACTCACCTTTGCCCAGCAATATGCTGAAACTAAGAAGTATAACACTGCTTATGATAACTCTAAAGATCAGGACAGATATTACCGTACCCATAACTATGAGCTTACTCTTTACTGGAGTGCTGTTGAACATTTGCAGGAGCTCGGAGTGGATATCAACACCATGAAAATTAAAGATATCGAGGAACATATCCAGAAACTCACCACAGACCACCACCAACTCATTGCCTCTTTCAGATTAAAAGAGAAAGAACATACCAAGCTCTCCCAGATGTACAAGAGTTTCAACGAATTTTTAAATGAGTCATCGAAGGAACCGCCTGTGAAACCCCAAAAATCTGACCACTCGATATAATTTTTTAGAAAATCTTTATTGAATATCCACCAGTTCAGGTATATAATACTTTCAAAACAGTACAAAAAGTTTTTCTCTATCATTCATACTGTTAATCGTGTCAGAGGATGCTAACTCTGGCACAATGGCACTCATTAGGTGTCTCCTTGCTTGCAACAAACCCAGACCTAAAACCGGCCTGGGTTTGTTATTTTTTATGCACAGATTTTCTTGAAGCTATATTCCGTCACATATAGTTCTATCCAGATAATACCAGCATTTTTCTTCAAACAAAACACATGGTTGTGGGAAAATTGACTTGCTTTATATAATATAATGTAGTAAAATATCTTTACAAAACAGTATAACTTATTGGAGAAAGATATGCAGTTTGAATGGGATGAAGAAAAGAACAGAATTAACAAGGAAAAACGAAAATACTATGACGGTTATGAATTTAGATGACATAAGAAACCTTCCGCCGCTATCAAGCGAAGATTGGAACATATTAAATAGCGCCAGACCACTTGTATCGGATGACTGCCCGGAGATGAGTCCTGAGCAATTAAAGGATTTCCGTCCATGGTATGATCGACAGAAGCAGTCAGTAACTTTAGATATAGATGTTACCGTGTTAAATTTCTATAAACATCTCGCTTCAGAGAGAACGGAATTCCTTATCAAGAGTTAATTAAGCTTTACCTATCTCAGTATGCCAAAGAAAATAAAAAGCCTATAATTGCCTAGCCTTCATTATATTTTGTTAATAGAATAAGTCCCTAACTAAAGCATATCATGCATACTTTAGTCGGGACTTTTTCTTTATCTTGTTTTATCCTAATCACCAGATATAGAAAACTGAACACTTAATATGTGCTTAAAAGCAGCTCCATATATATCTCTGTCATAGAACTCTTTATTTAATCGATATATGCCCGGTTCCAAACTACCATACATTTCTTTCCAATCAATCATTAATTCAGTATCTCCATATATTGGATATACTATATTTATGGCATTCGTCTCACCATAGGCCTTCGGAACAGGTAACCATTCCTTATCTTCCATTTTTTCAAGAAAAAAACTATCTCCATATTGATAATAGTGATTTTCCCGTTCTCCATCCTGCCTCAAATTCATACTTAAGCCGGTCGATGTGACATCACCGATTTCTAAAATTATCGGGATATTGTCTATAAACTTTGAAACCTCCGAATGTCCTCCTGGTATCTGAAATTCTCCGTTACCCTCCTTAAGCATTTCCTTCCATAATTCAAGTTCCGGCATAACCCAGATATCCTCAGTGTTTTTCTCGTAATCATAAGCAATATAATAAACCAAGTCTTCCAGCTGATTAAATACCGACAGTTTTAATAAACATACTACTCCCTTTTGCCTAAGCCGATCCGATAATCTCTTGATATACTTTTCAGCCTCATCATAATCTGTCTCTTCTTCTCTCCGATATGAAACATAACGTTTTCCATCTTCGTAGTATTCTCCATATACTTCTTTCCAGAAGTTGAGCTTAATATCTATTTCGGCTTCATTGATAGTAAATTCGGACAGTTCTGCGTTTAATCCTGATAGCTCCTCTTCTGCCATCTGTTTAAAATCTTCTCTACTAATTAATTGATTGATATCAGTAGTTTTTTCTACCATTTCATTTTCATGTATTTTCAATCCTGATCCTTGAGTACGCACAGTTAGCATTTCTTTAGGGGCTAAATCATATAGCTTTTCTTCATTTAATTCTGTCTGCTCGGTCACGGTGACTTCAATCTTATCGTCTTTTACTACAACGGCACTTGTAATACCAAATTCTTCCTTATGCTCATTTAGCTTTTTACGATAACTATTCAATTCATCCCATGAATACCTGACACGCTCATAAACTACATTATCATACACTGGCAGATTATCATAATCTTTAACAATCCTTATATAAACCGTAAAATTATTTAATTCTTCAGGATTATAATATATCCAATTAGGCACGGAATAATACCCACCCCATACGTCTTCCGGAAGTTGATTCTGTATTTTTTCGGCAAGTTTTCTTCCTTCCGAAATTGCTAAAGGTTCTATATCTACAATACCCTGCTCGCTCCCGTTATTGATTTTTTCTAAATATATTTTCCCAGAGTCTATACTACCAGTTCCATCTGATTGGATTCTTCCATCATCACCAGCTTTTTGTGATACAGCATCGATTATTAAGTCGTTATCAACATCAGAATTTGCGGATTTTCCATTTTTTAATATGAATGCCGTTATTATTCCTACAGTGATTAGCAATGCTATACAGACTGCTATAGGCATCCACTTACGGAATTCAAAGACCTTTCCGCGAACTTTTTTACTATTATTTTTATGTACTTTCTCTAGTAACTCGTCTGCATCTTTTTCGTCATTTGCATCCTCAACATACTTCTTATCTATACTTCCTATCGCATCCAACAGATCCAATTCTGTCATACAATGAAACCCTCCAATTCAAGATAATTCTTCAGTTTCTTTCGCATCCTAAACAATATGGACTTAACCTTGCTTTGGGACAGCCCGTATCTGTCACATATCTCAGATATCGGATCAAAATACCAATACCTTCTGACAAATACGTTCCGTTGCTCTTTAGGGAATCCTTCCAAAAACTTATCTATAAGTCCTGCCAGGTAATTCGCTTCAAATTCCTGCTCGGTACCATTCTGAGTCGGTATACATTCAGCCATTTCCTGCGTAAGCTCGGTTACCACTGCATCCCTTTTCTGCCTGCTGTTTTTCCTTAACACATCTATAGCCAAATGCCGTATTATCTTCCCTAAGAATGAAAACAGATACTTCCTAGGCTCATTTGGCGGTATCAGATTCCATGCCGAAAGATATGTGTCATTCTCACATTCCTTAGCAGTCTCTATATCATTCAGGACATTATCAGCAATACTCCTCAGCCTTTCCCCATACTTTTCTTTTGTACGGGCTATAGCTTCTTCATTGCGTGATAAGTAGAGCTCTACAATTTCATTATCATCCACAAGGTTTTCCTCCATTATTTAAGGCCTTCACTCTTAATAGCGATTTTTAGTACCCGTTGGTTGCAAAAAAATATAATAAAAACACAAAAAAGCACAAAACACAAAACACAAAACAGCATTATTTTTTTATTCTGTTTCAGATAACACTGAATCAATGAAAATTTAAGAGAATGTTTATTGCATCCCCATCCTCATTGGGATATAATAGTCTCAATACAAGAAGAATGTTTTTCATCATACTAACAGCCTCCTTTAGAAGTATCGGATCGTGCACTCCGGTACACATTTGCAATCATTAGTGCTCCTTTCTAAGCGGCAAAGCCAGACCTATAATCCAAGGTCTGGCTTTGTTCGTTGTAACCCCTTTATCTTTAGTAATTTTCTCATAATAAATATAGGCACTCTTTTAAGAATTCAAGAGCATATATGACCTATAGAACAATATTGATCGTCCCCCCAACCTCACGGTCCTTTGGTTTTCTGTTGTGCCTGTCTTCTCTATCTATATCTATTGGTTCAGGAATAAACTTTTTTAATACCTTTTCAAGTTCTTTAAAGATATCTTTTTTTGATTCTGAAGCTGGAGCTTCTGCTACGATATCTGCATTATCATCTTCTTTTCCAGAGACTTGAACAGGTTCCTCGCTTTCTCTATCAACTAATTCCACAGGTTCAACGTTATTTTCACTATCAGCTTCAATTTCCTCAAGCAACTCCTTATCATCTTCCACAGCCTCAGATATTTCATTCAGGAGCTTTTCATTCTCCTCAACAGTCTCTCTGGTTTCTTCAATCTGCTCATCTGCTTCAGTAGGCAAACTTGAATACGCACCTGATTTGATAAATTCTATCTCAACTTTTTCGATATTCTTTACTTTTGCAAGGATTTTCATTGCTGTCGCAATTATGGCACCCTTCGATCCAGTCCCTTTAGCAGCGGACATCTCTGATAAATACCCATTAACAGTGTTAGTTTTGAGCCGTTGAACTTCTTCTTTAGTTTCACAATTCCTGAGCTTTTCCTCATAAGACTTCTGCTCAAGCTTAGCCTGTCTGTAACTATTGAGAAGTCCAGGATTCTTTGCAGCAAGATACTGTTCTTCTTCCGGGGTGAGATCTTCCCCATTAGTGACCTTATTTGCAATCCCATTAATCTTGCCGTTTTCCTTATTCTGCTTCATCTCTTCACGAAAGCGGTCTATCATTGACTGTTCCGGTGTTCTGTTTACATTTGCATTCTTGTCCTGTTTAGTAAGAATATTCCCGGATTTCTTCTTGGCATCCCATTTCTTCGAAAGGAAATCCTGTCTTACCGCATTGCTGATTGTTCCTGTAATCATAGCCGCTCCTTTTTATCTATCACAAAATGCTTATACAAGCATATCCAATTATCCATATAGTATTTCGGACAGAATTCATTTTTTCTTAACCAGCCTCTCTAAAAGATTCGGTATATCAGAACGGGCTTCATATTACAAAACAAAAAGTTTCCTCGTAATCCTAAACGATATCAACTATGAATATTATTGACAAAATAAAACGGATATCATATTATTATCTTGTCAAATTTGTTGGACAATTGGAAAAGCATGGTTTAGAGGTATAACTATGAGCGAAAAAAGCGATAAGATAAGAAAAGAAGCGTTCAGCTGGCTAAAGATAGTTGCCATGGCATTTGTTATGGCTATTATAATCACGCAGGTTATAATAATGAAGACAGAGGTGGTGTCAGGCTCTATGATACCGGAGTTGGAGATTGGAGATCATGTTATAGGTAACCGTTTGGCGTATCTGTTCTCTGATCCGGAACGAGGGGATGTCATATTCTTTGAATACCCTTTAAGCTATAAGGAACTTTACGACTTGGATCCGGAGCTTACATACTGTATCGATAGGAAATTGAACGATGCTGAACCCAGATATCATAATGAAAGTTCAGTCTATGTTAAAAGGATAATCGGTCTTCCTGGAGACAAAGTTGAAATAAGAAAAGGCAAGGTTTATATTAATGATTCGGATACACCTCTAGATGAGCCGTACCTGAATGGAAAGCCTAAAGGAAATTACGGTCCTTATTATGTACCTGAGGATTGTTACTTCTGTTTGGGTGATAACAGGAATACATCTTCTGATGCAAGAGATTGGGATAATACGGTGGATGATCCGTCTGATCCTGATTATGATCCGGATAGGTTCAGATTCGTACAT
>JAFYYN010000078.1 GCA_017557525.1 Lachnospiraceae bacterium | reverse complement strand
GCACCGCTTCAAGACGGCTGTTCTTTAACTGCCTGATTTCTTTTAAATGATTCGTATTCATTATGCATGTTCTTGATATCCTGACCAAATCGGTATCTGCAGTCATTGCTTCAACCTCTGCCATAGAAGAATCGAGGCGGTACACTTCTTTTATGGTGTAAATGAAGAGTTTTCGTTCAACGTTTTCGATATAATAAACCTCTGAAAGTCCAATCTTCACCTGACGTTCGTCTATACTTGCAGAAAAATTTACATCCATGCTGCTGATCTTACGTACCAGTGTTGAAACGGATTCATTGTATTCCGGATATTCAATTGTGACGGTCAGTGGTTTTTCTTTTACCTGTCTTGTTATGATTTCCATTTTTATTTCCTAAAAAAAGTTTTACAGTAGCTCCTAAAATATCTGCTGCGATGGTAAGTAACCCTCCCGTGAGGCTCCAGGGCGCCCAGATAAAGGCAATTTCCTTCATTCCTGCTCCGAATATTATCGGAAACAGTATAAGCACTAATGTAAGAAGAGGTATCAGTATCACATCAAATGCAATGAGCACAGGTTTCTTCTTAATGGCGAGTATGATAGGGAAAATGAGCACTCCTATTATTGTCACAAGAACAAAGATTTTATCAAATATCGTCCATATATCTCCGCTTAATCCATTCGGAGACTTTCCGGATACAATATCCAAAATGCTGTTACATAAACTGTCCGTGGTAGCTGCTACATTCAGATTGCTAATAACGCAGACACCTGTCTGATTCTTTTCATCAAATACAATCCTTGAAGAATAATTTGGTGTGCCTCCGGAGTGTCCCATTACGCCATCTGCGAAAAGTTCCCAACCGGAATAATAATCGCCTTCTTCTTTCAACCGGTCCCCGGTCTTTGACAGTGCTTCTTTAAAATCCTCAGGTACGTTGCCTTTAGTCCATATTTCAATCCAACGCCCCATATCCTCTGCATTGGAATAAAAATATCCTGCGGGTATGCTTGCTTCTTTTACGGGAATCTTAAATTCTAACGCATGACGGTATCCAAGTCTTGTGCCTTCAATAATCCCATCACCGTCGGGCTTTCCCACAAAAGTATTCTTTAATCCAAGCGGGATAAGTATCTCTGTTTCCATATATTCCCGATAAGTTCGGCCTGAAACCGTTTCTATAATTAAGCCCAGCAGGTTATAATTCACATTTGAATAAGCATACTCCGTTCCCGGCATAAAGCTTAGCTCACGACCGGAGATGCTGTCTGCCCATTCAGAGAGTGTCATTGCTTCCGTGGCACTCGGATAGTCTTTTTCGATATTTGTGTATCCGCTTTTCTGTTCAAGCAGATTTCTTACGGTGATATCAACCCTTTTAGACTCATAAAAAGCCTCAAATCCTTCAATATAGTCAGATACAGATGCATCTTCATTCACAAGTCCTTCACATATCAGCTTTTGAATCGCCAGACCAGTAAAAGCCTTAGTCATGGAACCTATCTGATAAAGACCCTCACTATCACCGTAAAAGGATACTTCATCGTTATCAAAGACGACAACGCTTACGCTTTCGCACTTTGTTTCCCGCTGATACTGTTTAATAACGCTCTCAATATCATTTCCGCCTGCAGCCCATAAATTGTTCTGTAAGCAAAGCGTTATGGCAAAGATAATAATCAGACTCAAGACGGTTTTTCGTTTGTTCATATATTTCGTCCCTCCTAACAGAGATACTAAAGGAAGGACGACCTCTTTTCCATACTTTGCTACAGATAATGCAAATATGACTACACTTAATGCATTTAATTATATCATAAAAAAGAACTCAGGTTTTCCTGAGGTCTTTCTTGCGGGCAGGTGATGGGAATCGAAATTTTGGGAGATTAAAAATGCCCGAAAATACGGGCTTTCTAAAGCACAAAACTCGAGTGGACTACCAAGGGGACTAACTTCATATAAACACCTGTAGAAAAAATAGAAAAAAATTATTAAAAATGGGAAAATAAATAGAAATTAATGAGAGGAAGATACAGATTGTATCCTCCTCTCTACTACAATATATTTATGGTTAATAATCCTTACAGCCAGTAAGGAATTATCCATCTTGTTGCTTAAGCTGTATAATGATGGAGCAATAGGTATGTCGTCTCCTTTCTTGGACTTTGCGTCCGTAAATTAGACTGATAATCAGCTCCTCATTCGCAGCGTTCGTTTTATGCAGGTTGAACTGCCTTTGGTACGTTCGTGTCACACCACAGTAGATAGAATAGGCAATGAGTAAAACTGGTGTATATCCATTGCAATAATCTTAAGGAGTGACAAATTTATGAATGCAGTAGGTATCGACGTTTCAAAAGGAAAAAGTATGGTTGCCATCATGCGGCCTTTCGGCGAGATTATTTCCATGCCTTTTGAAATCAAACATACTACCAGTGATATCAAATCACTTGTAGAACTCATCAACTCTGTTGAAGGTGAGTCTCGAATCGTAATGGAGCACACGGGACGTTACTACGAAGTCCTTGCGCATCAGCTTTCCAAGGCAAACCTTTTCGTCAGCGCCATTAACCCAAAGTTGATAAAAGATTTTGACAATGATTCCCTTCGCAAGGTCAAATCCGACAAGGCTGATGCCGTTAAGATAGCACGATACGCACTTGACAAGTGGCAAAATCTTAAACAGTATAGTGCTATGGACGAATTACGCAATCAGCTAAAAACCATGAACCGTCAATTCAGCTTTTACATGAAACATAAGACGGCCATGAAGAATAACCTTATCGGCATCCTTGATCAAACCTACCCTGGCGTTAATGCATATTTTGACAGTCCTGCACGTAATGATGGTAGCCAGAAATGGGTTGATTTTGCATCTACATACTGGCACGTGGACTGTGTTCGTAAAATGTCGCAAAATGCCTTTATTGAGCATTACCAGAACTGGTGCAATCGCAAGAAGTACAACTTCAGTCGAACAAAGGCTGAAGAAATTTACGAAAAAGCAAAGGAGCTTGTTCCCGTACTTCCCAAGGATGATGTTACGAAGATTATTATCAAACAAGCCATTGACCAGCTTAACAGCGCCTCCTCTACTGTTGAGTTACTACGCACTCTTATGAACGAAACAGCATCCAAACTTCCTGAATACCCCATTGTTATGGCTCTGAAAGGGGTCGGTCCTTCACTTGGTCCTCAGCTAATGGCTGAAATCGGTGACGTTACCCGCTTTACCCACAAAGGTGCCATTACCGCTTTTGCCGGTGTAGATCCTGGTGTTAACGAATCTGGAACTTATGAACAAAAAAGTGTTCCCACTTCCAAACGCGGATCTTCTGACCTAAGAAAAACATTGTTTCAGGTAATGGATGTCTTGATTAAAAATAGCCCACAGGATGATCCTGTATATCAGTTCCTAGATAAGAAGCGCAGTCAAGGAAAACCTTATTATGTCTATATGACTGCTGGAGCTAATAAGTTTCTTCGCATCTACTATGGTCGGGTGAAAGAATATCTGGCGTCTCTTCCAGAATAATAATTATCCACTATACTCTTCAGACCAGCGCCGATGCGATGGTCTGATTTTGATACCTAATTTTCAACCTATATAATATTTTCAAAGTTCTTTCAATTTAGCCTTGACTTTTTATTTGCAGGCT
>JAFYYN010000077.1 GCA_017557525.1 Lachnospiraceae bacterium | reverse complement strand
CGTCTTAATTTGACGTTATTTATACCACATTGGGGTCAGACCCATCTGACTAGATTTTTACTTTAAGTGGGGACAGACTCCTCTGACACACTAAAGTGTTAAAGTAAACTGCACGCCAAGAACAGAGAACCCGGAGGACAATCCTCCGGGTTCTCTTGTTGTGAGTATATTACACTCTTACATCCATCTGTCTTAATACAACAAATTAGTGAAAAATTTCATATTTAAGAAAAAAATCTTGATTTTCGCTGTTTTATGTGGTATCCTTAAGTTAAAGCAAGAGAATATTTTGATTATTACTTGGATGCTCCGTAAGGTGTACGTATTCTGAAGATTATATTTTTGATTATTTATCTTGAGTTTATTATTCTTTATTATTTGGCGACGTGAGTGGATCTTTGGAAATATACCTACATCTGGATTACTCGGTTATCGTTTTTTATTCCCTGCTTACAATTAAATATTTGCAGGGATGAAGATTGAAGACCAGATATATAATTATATTCTGTTTTGGTGTTCTTTTTTCTGTTTCCCTGCGTGAAAGGAGAATAATGGAGAAAAAAGAACATGAAGCAGAGCTTCAGGAAACGGATAAGGTCTATGATTCGGTTTTCTGGACTGAGATCAATATGTTTACGCAATTTCTTCCGTATCTGGTAAATGAAGTATTTGGAGAGCATTTTACCGAAAAAGCGAAGGTTGAGTTTAGGCCTAACAAGCAGATAACGGAAACAAATGATGGCAAGATGTTTCACAACGAAGTCGATGCACTGTTTACTTTGACGGAAATGCAGGACAGACTTGTAAGAAAGTCTTATCACTATGAGTTTGAGGCAAAAGGCACGAAAGATGTTGCCATACGTATAGCAAGATATGCTTCGGCACATGCTTATGCAAGCGTCAGGAGGACAAGATACGGCGCGACAATGGAAATCCCGTATTCCGCGTTTGTATTCTTGAGGTCTGATTCGGCGAATATAAATAAACTGAAGATTTCCATAAACTATCCGGGAGGAAGTGTATTTTACTATGCGCCAGTGATAAAGATCAAGGATTATACCCTTGAAGAACTGTTTGAGAAAAAATTACTGATCCTGGTTCCATTCTATGTGTTCAAGATCACTGAGAGAGAGTACGACAAAATGGAAAAGGAATATGAAAAACTTGAGAATTCAAACGTCCCCTATGATAAAGGAGATGGTATTGTCGATAAGATAAGGTACATGATCGATAATATCAGTAACAGGCTGCAGGAGCTTGTTGACAATGATGAGATATCAGACTTTGAAAAAGCAGATATTATGGATCATACTATGAGGGTTTTGGACAAATTGTTAGGCAAACGTGAAAAAGTAAGGGAAGGAGTGAAAAAGAATATGGGCGGATACATAATTGAGACAGTATATGACAAGATGCATAAGACTATAGTTGAACAGCAGAATGCGCTTGTAGAGAAAGATACGGCTATAGCAGAGCAGCAGAACGCGCTTGTAGAGAAAGATACGGCTATAGCAGAGCAGCAAAATGCTATTGCCGAGAAGGATAGTGAAATAGCATTACTGAGAAAAGAAATTGAAGAATTGAAAAAGAATAATCAGGTGATTGGGACAGAATGTCCTACCTGATTATTCAAAGGGAGGGGCCAGACCCCTTTGACACACTAAAGTGCTAAAGAGGGCTGCTCACGCAGAACACAGAACCCGGAGGACAATCCTCCGGGTTTTCTGATAGCAAGCAGAATGGCCAAAGCATTTATTTGTTTTTGCTAGCTTTTAATGGTTTTACCTTGTATATTTATCTGTCCTTTGCTATAATGAATTTATTAAGCTAAAGGGGCGGAAACCCATTTATAGATAAAGGAGTGTGTTCAGCTATGAAAAATGTTTCAAAACGTTTTCTTTCATTATTGATGGTCTTTTTGCTTGTCTGTTCTATGTCTGGTGTAGGCCGTCTCGACATACAGGCAAGCGAGAAAGCTACCGTTGCAAGACCTAAGATTTCCGTAAAGGCAAGTGGGGCTTCGATTAGCCTTACAATTAAGAAAACAGAAAATGCTGAAGGCTATCTTGTATATGCAAAGGGTGAAGGAGATAAAAAATACAGTCTTGTTGCAGATCTTGAAAAAGACGGTACAAAGAAAAGAAAGTATACTTTTGTTGCCTTGTCGGAAGGCACCAATTATGTAAAGGTAAAGGCGTATTCCGGCAGTGTAAAGTCTAAGTTTAGTAAGGGCAAAAAGGCTGTTATCTCAGAAGGTGCATGTACCCAAAAACAAGTTCCGATAGCGTGTGAAGATGGAAGTACCTCAGCTATGGATATGAGATTTTTCCCCGGTCAGCCCAATATACCTTATTGTGGGTTAAAAGCTTTCTCAGAGCTTGTGGGTTACAATGTCCTTTCGAGCGAAATGGATGATTCCGGAAACATTATATTTACAAGCCCTCAAGGAATTACAGCAGTTGCTGATATAAAGGCAGGCACTCTTTCGACAGATAATTGGACGGCGTTCCATTATCCTGCGGCACCTTTGGAAGGTGATGCAAAAGCATATAAGGATTCGAGCTGCGGGTTTATACGTATTACAGATGTAAAATATGAAGGCGAATGTAAACCGATAGTGTTCGATTTTAATAAATATGGGATAAAAATGTATGCCGATGATCAGGATTTATACCTGCCGGTGTCTCTTGTCAGCAACATCTTAACCGATATTGCTACCTGGCATATGGTTTATAATGGAGAGATGGGATTCCTTGGCAGGATGCAGTTAGATGAAAATGATGGAGTTGCAGGTAATCCGGAGCTGTTTAAAAAGATGGATACCGAAATGACACGCCCGGTGGATATAGCTGAAGAAACTTACAAGGAGTTATGCTTTACTCTTGATTATTTTTATGGGGTTTCCGGAGCTGCAGTATTGGATGATGTGATACGCGAAAAAGGCTTTGAACAGGCTTTAATCGATATGGGTGACGAAGGAAAGGCAGTTATAGAAGGGCTTTCATCAACTGACGTACGGACTTACTATGCTGCAATGATGGAAATGTTTTTAGATTACCTTGATGACAAAGGGCATACAGTGCCGATGGATATGATGGGTACATTTGTCGTCAGGCTGTTTAATTACTTAAGCGGGAAAGAAAATGCTTATATTTTTGAAAAAATGAATGATTATGAGCCACAGAAAAACAGTTTGCTTTATCTGAGTATTTCGACTGAAAGAAATACAATCTGGGGTGCAGATGTATACCGTGAATATGGAGACACTGCGATTATCCGGATAGTAGATTTTAACCCTGATGAAAACGGATGGGAGAGCTATTATGCAGGTGAAGGGGAGATCCCTGATGATTCTGCGGGTATCGTAGTAAAGGGCTTGCAAAGGGCATCGGAAAACAAGAAGATCAAGAATATACTTTTTGACCTGAGTGCCAATTGCGGCGGATCAAGTGATGTTTTGGCATTTATCATGAATCTGACGACCGGAAGAGACTACTTAAGAGGTCTGGACAAGATAAATGACCAGGAATTGACCGTTATCTATGAGGCAGACACAAATCTTGACGGTGTATTTGATGAAAAGGACAAAGAATTCGTATATGATGACTATAATTATGGTGTTCTGACCAGCAGACAGTCGTTTTCTTGCGGAAACCTTTTTCCTATTTTAATGAAGGAAGAGGGGGCTGTGCTTATAGGGGAGCCTACAGGAGGGGGATCCTGTAGTGTACAGATTACGGTTCAACCTGATGGCACTCGTTTTATGATGAGCAGTGCACAGTGGACTTTGATCGATAATGAAGGAGACAGCGTTGAGGACGGCTGTAAAACGGATCTAAAGATAGCGCCAAAGGAGGAAAAAACTTCTTTAAATGGTATCGAGATTATAAATTACTCCTATAGTACATATTTTGACGTTAAAAAACTGAACAAGATGATGAATGAATGGTTTGCTGAAAAAGAATTGGAAGAGGCTGCATAATGAAAAACAACTTTTTTGCATTTGTTTCAAGAATGAAATACATTGACCGTTGGGCACTGATGAGAAACTCGTATACGGAGAACATAAGTGAGCACTCGCTGGAGGTTAGCATGCTTGCTCATGCGCTCTGTGTTATCGGAAATAAGAGGCTGGGGAAGTCACTTGATGCTGAAAAGGCAGTGCTGGTGGCTCTTTATCATGATGCTTCCGAGATCATAACAGGGGATATGCCAACTCCCATCAAGTATCTTAACAAGGACATAAAGGGTGCTTTTAAGGATATCGAGGCACAGGCCAATATGCGCCTGCTCGATATGTTGCCGGATGATCTTAAGGAGTCATATGAGGATATCCTTTTCCCAAAGGAGACCCTCGCATATGAGATGAAGCTGGTAAAAGCTGCCGACAAGCTTTCTGCACTTATCAAATGTATCGAGGAGGAAAAGGCAGGTAACAAGGAGTTCCATAAGGCCGGGGAGACTCTTAGAAACTCAGTTGAATCAATGCGTCTTGAGGAGGCAGATATCTTTATGAAGGATTTCCTGCCTGCATATTATCTGACACTCGATGAATTGAATGAAAATTAATTTTAGAGTTGACCATTGTGAGAAAATACGCTATAATCATAACGTATATTTTTAAAGGAAACCTTTGCGCTACGTGCATGTAATATTGGGTTTCAACTTATAGATCATACTATGTCACGAAGAGTCATATGACCCCGTGCTTTTACTGGGATAAGGGATCCTGTTGACATATGATCTTATCGAGCGATAAGGAAGGAGAAAGTTATGGCAGATGCATATTTGTATGGGATGATACTTGCAACAAATTCATTTAAGGTTAAGGGTGATTTCCTGGTACCCGACAGCTATTCTGAGCTTGCAGAGAAGTACAGGCTTCCCGGTGGGGAAACGGGGTCATGTGCAACTATCCTTGCGGGGCTGGGTGTTGATGTTAAGATAGACGGTAATCATATCGGAAAGAATGTAGCTCCTCTTATCAGAAAGTTTTATGAGGACAAGAGCGTTGATATCAGCTCTCTCTGTTTTGATTTAAATTATGACGGCCTTGAGGACTATGTTGTTTTAGGTGCAGGTGCCAATGCATCATTTGGTACCACCTACGACTTCCACCGTAATGGTGAGAGAAGATGGAATATACCTAAGGAGGGTGATGTTGCAGGCTGTAAGGTAGCCGCTATCGATCCTTTCTTTGAGGATGGTACTGAGGCAGCAGCAGAGCTATGTAACTACTATGGTAAGCCCTATGTTACTATTGACAGCAGACATGACGAGTTTGTTTTCAGACATGCTGCGGTTGCCATTATTTCAAGCTCAGGCTTAAAGAAGAAGTATCCTAACAAGACTATTGAAGAGGCATATACCATACTTACGGAAAACAGTGACGGTCTTGTTATCATGACTGCAGGTGACAATATCATCTATGGCAGACGTGGCGGCGAGATGAACACCAGGATTCCGTTTACGGTTGATCCTATCTGTACTGTTAATGCAGATGATGCATTTAAGGCAGGCTGTGTATACGGACTGCTCAAGGGTATGACCGATGATGAGCTGGTTGCTTTTGCAGCAGCATGCGCAGCTGTAGCGGTTACCAAGTTCCCTATGGCTCTCAATACTCCTAAGCTGGATGAAATAAACTCTTTGGGCAAATGATCCGGCATCACGCTAATCAGCATATTCATGATTGCGAATATGTATGAACCGATATGGTCGGGAAATGTTTGAATATTTTGCGAGCTAGAAAATATTCAGACAATTATAAGCACAAAATATATGATTTTTATATAACCATGTGGCCTAGATATAGGTCACATGATTTTTTTATGGATAATTTACAAAATAATTTAAAAAAATCCAAAATCTTTGTGAAAAACCACTTGAAATCTATAAACCATTGTGTTAAACTTCTAAATGTGGGGTTAATGGAGGGTAATTTTTCAAAATGTTGTTGTTGAATTGTATGACAATTTGCTAAATTGTTTGAGACACCATTCGGGAGATTACCAAAATAAAGTATTATAGAAAGCAGTGGCCGATAAAAATGGGTGAGAGACTGAGACGACAGGAGAATATGCGTGTACTGGCACGATTATCTCTGGAAAATATCCGGAGGGCTTTTTTTACCGCACTTATAAGTTGTGCGCTCCTTCCTGTTATGTTAGTGATAAATGTTTTCAGTTTCGATGACAATCCTGTTGCTTCAGTTATTACGGCACTGCTTATTGTTTTTGAGATATTAACCATCGCATTTACGGTATTTTCTTTCATGGCTATGAAGAGCCGTGATGATGTAATGTGCCTTTGGGCGTACAGAGGCTTTTGGATCTTGTTTGAGCTGTTTTCATTTGTGCTCATATATGCCAACAAGCTCGCAGGGAGCGGTATTACTTTCTACTGTGTTATGCTCATAGTACTTATGCTTGTACCTGCGCTTGAAACACTTGAAACACTGTACGGGTTAGCAGCAGAGGCCGTTTACATGGTATTCCTTTTTGCAAAGTTTGGTACCAACGGCTTTGAGGTTTTAAATATAATACTTATGAATGCATTGCTCTATGCGATGTCCAGATATCTGTTTAAGCAGACCAAGGAACATATCAGACTTAAAGAGCGTGTTAAGGACAGTGACGGCAAGGTTGAAATAGACCGTATGACAGGACTTCTCAACAGAAAGGGCCTTGAGAGGATGGCCTATATGTCCATTATGTCAAGCATCAAGGCTAAAAAGCGCTTTACAGTCCTGATGATCGATATTGATGAGCTGCAGCTTTACAATACAGAGCATGGCGCAAAGCGTGGCGACGACCTGATCAAGATCATCGGCGGCATCATCAGAAATGCAGTTGTTAAGAATACTGATATCGTGGCTCGTCTCGACGGTGGCAAGTTCCTTGTATGTATGGAGGGCGGCCGTGGTAAGGATGATGAAAAACTGGCAGAGAAGGTTAAGGAGTTGGTCGATAGAAAGCGTATCCCCCATTCACGCGGCTCAAAGAACAGATTTGTTACAGTCAGCATCGGCGTAGCTACAGCAGTTCCTTCAGTTGATAATGATTATTACGATCTTTATGATGCAGCTGAAAAGGCTATGTTTGCTGCGAAAGACAGCGGGAGAAACGCTATCGAGGTTGATAATCTGGCATATGCAGCCCTTTGATCCCAATAGTTACTGCGTGAAACAGGGCGAAAAGGGATAGTAACCCGGGAAGCCCGGATATAGAGAGTACAAAAGATAAGTTTTTGATAAGAAAACTGTAAATATTTTATAAATTTTAAATTTGTGCTTGCAATTTTTTTGTTAATGGTGTATAATTCAGACATAGTTAAAAAAGATTCCTAGAGTGTTCGTGATCCTAAATTTTTGAACCTACATTCATGATAAGGGATTCCAATATTTTTAGGTTAATGTCAGGCCTCCATCGAGTGGAAGACAGCGGTCTAAGTGAGGTCACCCACCTAGCTTAAGCTAGGACTCAGAAATAGGGAAGCGGCACTTTGGGTGTTTAACGAAAGGTAAAGGCGATTTGATCGCCTTTTCTTTTTTTCTCTGTTCAAATGTTTTTCTTTATTTTTTCACAAATTTATGATATACTTATTCTGTATGTGGTGGGAAGTATTTGCTTCACGCCGCAAAAAACCGAGAAAGGACAAAAAGTCTAATGGCTACATATAAGTATACAATCGTTACCGATTCAGCTACAGATATGCCAAAGTGGGTTATCGACAAGTACAATCTGAGGGTTATTCCTACACCCGTCGTTATTGAAGGAAAGGATTATTTTGACGGCGAGACTGTTTTCCCTAACGAGTTTTACGATATTCTGCGTTCCGGAAAGAATGTAACGACCTATCACATCAATGAATATATGTTTTATCAGAATTTTGAGCCCTATGCTAAGGCAGGTGAGGAGGTACTTTACTTCTGTTTCTCGACCGGTATTGCCGGTACATTTAACGCAGCTAACCTGGCTAAAAATGAACTGCTTGAGAAATATCCCGATTTTAAGATAGATATCATGGATTCCAAGTGTGCTGCCATAGGCTTTGGTATGGGCGTTTTCTTTGCTCTTTATATGCAGAGCAAGGGGGCTTCCAAAGAGGAGGTTATGGAGGCTGCAAGATTCCATTTTGACCATATGGAGCATATCTTCATGGTTGATACCTTAGAGTACCTGTATAAGGGCGGCAGGATCAGCAGGACCTCAGCTATCGCAGGCGGTCTGCTTGATATCAAGCCTATCATCGAGGTTACGGATGAGGGTAAGCTTGAGGTATTTGCCAAGGTACGTGGCAGAAAAAAGGCTATCGCAAAGATGATAGAGGTTATCGGTGAGAGAGGCTATCATCTCGAAAACCAGATAATCGGTTCCGTACATGCTGACTGTTCGGATGACGATGATGCTTTTATAGCAGAACTAAAGGAAAAGTATGGTATAAAAAAGTGCATTAAGGGCTACTTAGGGTGTGCGATCGGTGCACATACAGGCCCCGGAATGATGGGTGCGGTTTGTCTCGATGCTCCTTCACCGGCACAGAAATATATTGACGAGCTCCTTAAGGAAGACGATCCTTCCTTTGAGTTTGTTTAATAGTTAAGGATTAAGAGGTTTTATATGGATGACAACAGAAACGGCGATAATAACAAAACGCCGCAGAACAGGAAAATTTTCTTTGCCTGTCTGATAGTTACGCTTATTATGGTCATTTTCTTCAGCTATTTCACCAAGAATATGTCGAAGGATTCCGTACAGGAAATTACCTACGACAACTTCCTGTCAATGCTTGAAAATGACAACATTAGCGAGGTTTTGATAAAGAGTGACAGGCTTGTGATCAAGCCTAAGAACAGGTCTTCGGCATACGGATACGAACAGACCTTTTATACCGGTGCGGTTTATGATCCTGAGCTGGTAAACAGGCTGTCTGAAAAAGGTATCAAGTTTGCTGAGGAGATCGTAGATTCAAGTACTACGATCATAGATATTTTCCTGGCATATATCCTTCCGTTTATTATCATTTACGGACTTATGTTCCTGCTGTTCCGAGGTATCAGTAAGGGCGGCGGTATCATGGGCGTCGGAAAGAGTAATGCCAAGATTTATAACGTCGAAAAAGAAACAGGTATCACCTTTAAGGATGTAGCAGGCGAGGATGAAGCAAAGGAATCAATAACCGAGCTTGTTGATTTCCTGCATAATCCCGGAAAGTATCAGAAAATCGGTGCTAAGCTGCCCAAGGGCGCTCTGCTTGTCGGACCTCCCGGAACAGGTAAGACCCTGCTTGCCAAGGCTGTAGCAGGTGAGGCACATGTGCCTTTCTTCTCGATCACCGGTTCAGATTTCGTAGAGATGTTCGTCGGCGTCGGCGCTTCCCGAGTTAGAGATCTGTTTAAGCAGGCACAGAGCCAGGCCCCCTGTATCGTTTTCATTGACGAGATTGATGCCATCGGTAAGAGCAGGGATGCTCAGTATGGCGGCGGAAATGACGAGCGTGAGCAGACTTTGAACCAGCTCCTTTCCGAGATGGATGGTTTTGATACCTCCAAAGGTGTAGTTATTATTGCAGCGACTAACAGACCTGAGGTACTTGATAAGGCACTGCTTCGTCCCGGTCGTTTTGACAGACGTATTATCGTAGATAAGCCTGATCTTAAGGGCCGTGTTGAGATCCTTAAGGTTCATGCTAAGAATGTGCTTTTGGACGATACTGTTAATCTTGATGAGATTGGTCTTGCCACCTCCGGTGCGGTTGGTTCAGATCTTGCAAATATCATAAATGAGGCAGCGATACTTGCTGTAAAGAAAAACAGGACTCTGGTTACTCAGGATGATCTGATGGAGTCTGTTGAAGTGGTTATTGCAGGTAAGGAAAAGAAGGACAGGATCTTAAGCGAGAAAGAGAAAAAGGTTGTTGCCTATCACGAGACAGGCCATGCTCTTATCACTGCTCTTGAAAAGAATGCAGAGCCTGTACAGAAGATCACTATCGTGCCTCGTACAATGGGTTCACTCGGTTATGTTATGCAGGTACCTGAAGAAGAGAAGTACCTGATGACCGAGGATGAGCTTAAGGCAAGGCTTGTTACCTTATACGGCGGTCGTGCTGCCGAGGAGATCGTATTTGGTTCCATCACTACCGGTGCGGCTAATGATATCGAGAAGGCTACGGATATCGCAAGGGCTATGGTTACCCAGTACGGTATGTCAAGAAAGTTTGGTCTTATCGGCTTAGAGAAGCAGGGCAACCAGTATCTGGATGGACGTACGGTGCTTAACTGCGGTGACCAGACTGCTGCTGAGATCGATCACGAGGTTATGGATCTCCTTAAGGAGTGCTATGAGAAGGCTAAGGATCTGCTTAAGGGTAACCGTGATATCATGGATAAGATTGCGGAGTTTCTGAGCGAAAAAGAGACCATTACCGGTAAGCAGTTTATGGATATCTACAACCAGGTTATTGCTGAGCGTGGTGGGGCTGCTGAGGTCGAGCCTGCTGAGACTTCTGAAAATGCATAAGTAAATGACGGTGTGTGGGGGATGGTATATCTCCCTCATGCACGGAGCGGATTTTGCGTAGGTCTTGGAGTATGACATTTAGTGGCAATGCTATACTTTATGTTATGTACGCAAAATCCTTCTCGACATTTTCGCAGCGTGCAAAATCGGCACGCTAGACGCGAAAACATCGATATTAGAGCATGAGGAAGAAACACCATCCCCTCACACACCTGCTCTAATGTTGATGTATTTTCAAATAGCTATGTGCAGACATAATATATTAATGGGAAACTAACATGAGAGTGGAAGAGTTCAAGATGGAGCGGCAGGATCTCTTGAAAGCGGGAGATCATGTTGAGATCATCGAAAAGAATACAGTTGCATTTTATTACTATACAATTGTCCCGGCACTAGCCATGTCGGGCAATTTCTCTTTTGGTAACAGGATCAAGTCCACAGAGGGTGTAGTTAAGGAAATCCGCAGGAATGAAAAGGGATACTTTGTGGATGTGGAGTTCGATGAATGATACAATGTGTTAAGCACTATATGATATGATGGTGCTCTAATAAAGAGACGTCGGCATTGTTGGGCTATAATGTTTAACAGGGAAGGGGGCAAAGCATGTTTGATATCAAGGCAGAATTAAAAAAACTCCCTGACAGCCCCGGCGTCTACATAATGCATGACAAGGCTGACAACATCATCTATGTCGGTAAGGCAATTAATCTTAAGCGCCGGGTTTCTTCATATTTTCAGTCTAAGCCCAGAAGTCCTAAAATAGAGAAAATGATCTCGCTCATAGACCATTTTGAATACATCATGGTTGAAAGTGAGATGGAAGCGTTTGTTTTAGAGTGTAATCTGATAAAGGAAAACCGTCCGAAATACAATACCATGCTGATGGATGACAAAACCTATCCGTTTGTAAAGGTTACGTTTTTTGAAAAATATCCTAAGATATATCTTACCCGCAGGCATCTCAAGGATGGGGCAAAGTATTTCGGACCATATACCAATGTGACCGCGGTTAGGGAAATACTTAAAATGTTTCGGAAACTGTACGGCTACAGGACCTGTGAAAAGAAACTGGACGGGTCTAAGGTTGACCGTCCCTGCCTGTATAATCAGGTCGGTGAATGCCCGGGACCATGCTCCGGCAAGGTGAGTGAAGAAGATTATAAAAAGGGTATAAATGAGATAGTCAGCTTTTTTGATGGGGATACGGCAGGTGTTGTTAAGGACCTAAAGTCCAAGATGCTTGAGTGCTCACAGAACATGGAGTTTGAGCAGGCAGCAATATACCGTGATATGCTTAATAATGTCGAGGCAATGTCCCAGGTACAGCGTGTGACCGCCTCGGATGAAATGAACAGGGATGTTATCGGCATCGCCATGAAGGACTACAAGGCGATAGCCCAGGTTTTCTTTATACGCTCCGGGAAAGTGGTTGGCAGGGAGCATTTCCTTGTGGAAGCTGAGAGTGACAATAAATCAGAGGTTGCTGAGGAATTCATTAAACAGTTTTACGGCGGTGCTGCTGTAATACCCAAGGAAATCCTGCTTTCTGAGGAAATAGACGAAAAGGATCTGACTGAAAACTGGCTTTCTGAAAGGGCCGGTACTAAAATCAGGATCACTACTCCTGTCAAGGGTAAAAAGGAAAAGCTTGTTGAGCTTGCAGTGGAAAATGCAAACAATATCCTTGTTAAGGATGCAGAAAAACTTATAAGAGAAGCGGAACGCACGACCGGTGCAGTGGAAGAGCTTAAAGCTTTACTTGGTATAGGTAATTCTGACAATCAAGATGTGTCAAATGGAAGCGGTTTTCGCATTGAGTCATACGATATTTCCAATACATCCGGTTTTGAATCGGTTGGCTCGATGGTAGTTTACGAAAACGGAAAACCAAAGAAAAGTGATTACCGCAGATTTAAGATTAAAACTGTTGAAGGTCCTGATGATTATGCCTCTATGAAAGAGGTGCTTACCAGAAGATTTTCAAGAGCCATTACATCCGCTGATGCTGCAGATGTGTCAAGGGGGACGGTTCTCTCTGATACATCGGAAATGTGTCAAGGAGAACCGTCCCGTCTGACACATCGAGAGGATAGTTTCACTAAACTTCCGGATCTCATACTCATGGATGGTGGCAGAGGCCAGGTTAACGCTGCACTTGAGATTGCAGAGCAGTTTGGTCTTGATATCAGTATCTGCGGCATGGTTAAGGATGACCATCACAGGACAAGAGGTCTCTACTTTGAAAACGAGGAGCTGCCGATAGATACGGGCAGTGAGTGTTTCAAGCTCATAACGAGGATACAGGATGAAACACACCGGTTTGCCATAGAATATCACAAGTCCTTACGGTCAAAGGCGCAGGTTAAATCGGTCTTAGACGATATAGAAGGTATAGGGGCCGCGAGACGCAGGGCATTGATCACACATTTTGAAACAATTACTGCCATAAAGGAAGCAAGCATTGAAGAACTTGCTAAAGCTCCCGGCATGAATATAAAAGCCGCACAGTCGGTATATGATTTTTTCAGACGCAAATGAACTTTTAATTGGAGGTAGCATATGGATTTTTCTAATCTCCTGGAAAATTTTGAGGGTATGGCATGTGTCCTTTCGGTTGATACATACGAAGACGGATCATATGGTAATATTCTTGTGGCCACAGGTAACAAGGCTTTTAAGGATGACATAGCAAACCTAACAAAGCGTCCCTTTGTGGATAATACGCCATATTACTTAAGTCTCCCGAAGGATTTAAATTTCGAGGATTTTATACACAGATGTGCAGTTACGCATCAGCCTCTTCATACATATGTAAATCTTTACGAGATGGGCCTTTGGGTTGATATGTTCTTATGGCCTTTAAAATCCGATAAGAAAAATACCGAGTACTGTATTTATTCATTTACGATTAATACAAAAGCAAATGAAACAAACATGTCCGACCTGTCTCCCGAAACTTCATCACTGGTTCTGTCTTCTTGCATTAAGCTTAGGAGCAGTGAGGATTTTCTGCAGACGATAAATGAGATCACATCGGATATCAGGGATCTTTGTAATTCCTTTAGATGCAGCATCATCACAGTTGATAATGAAAATGAAACCTGTGAAGTCATTGGTGACGCTCATATGCCGGGATATCCGTCTTTCTTGAGGACTCCCGAGATCAGAAAAGAGTTTTATAAGCTTATTGTCACATGGGAAAAGACTCTTGCCGGAAGCACATGTCTTATTATAAAAAATGAGCATGAAATGGAGGTCTTAAAGGAAAGAAATCCTGAGTGGTATAAATCACTGGCAGATCACCATGTTGTAAGTCTGGTTTTATTCCCATTAAAATATAAAGGCTCAATCTTAGGATATATCTGGGCCACAAATTTTGATGTTAAGAATGCGGTAAAGATCAAGGAAGTGTTAGAGGTTACCACATTTTTCATCGCTTCTGAGATTTCCAATTATCAGATGTTAAAAAAGCTTGAAGTGATGGGGACGATCGATCTCCTTACCGGAACACTTAACAGAAATTCGATGAATAACCGTGTATCGCAGTTTGATCAGAAAAAAGATGAGAGCATAAAAACACTCGGCGTTATTTTTGCAGATCTTAACGGCTTAAAGATGATCAATGACCGCAAGGGACATACCGAAGGTGACCGCTTACTGAAAAAGGCTTCTGCTGTACTGCGTCAGGTTTTTGTTGATGATGAGATTTACCGTGCCGGCGGAGACGAATTTATGGTCGTCGTCCTTAACAGTAGCAAAGAGGAGTTTGAAGAGAAAACCCGCAAGATTTTTGAGCTGGCAGGTAATGAGTCAAATGTAAGCTTTGCAGTCGGCAGTGCTTTCCAGGAAGGTGAGCTCGATATAAGAAAAGCACTTCGTAAAGCGGATGAGCTGATGTATGAGGATAAAAATCAGTTCTATGTAAGACATCCTGAATTGAAGTATAGATAATAATATAATCGCCGGATTTGCTAAATAGCGCTGGCGATTTTTGTATAATACACATTTTTGCAAAATTATATGTTAGTTTTTAAAGATATTTGCAAGTAAATAATTCCCTAAAAATTGAATTTTCTTGTAAGAAATTTATAAGAGTACAAAAAAATGGACATACATTTGGTGTATAATAGATATATAGAAAACATAGATTACAAAATTAAACCCGTTCTATAAATTTCGTGAATTTTGAAGGAGTTATAAGGTAGTTATTGGACTAGAAATTTTATAAGCAGAATCTTTAGTGAAAGGGTAGATCATGAGTTTATATTATCACATAGGCAGTTCCGGTGCGGGAAAGACCACCGGTGTACAGAATAGGATAATTGAGGAGGCTGAAAAAGAAAAAGACAGAAGCTTTCTTTTTATCGTGCCCGAACAGTTTACTTTACAGACCCAGAGGGAGATCCTTTCAAAAAGCAGGACCGGAGGCATGTTAAATATTGATGCCTTAAGCTTTGCCCGCCTTGCGTACCGTGTTTTTGAGGAGCTGGGAGTGACACTGCCCCAGGTCTTAGAGGATACGGGTAAGAGCATGATAGTTAAAAAGCTGCTTTTAGAGCATCAGGATGAGCTTACCATATATAAAAGCAAGGTAAAAAAGCAGGGCTTTGCCGAGGAGATGAAGTCTCTGATAGCAGAGTTTTATCAGTACGGGATTGACCTGGAGCATTTCGAAACTATGAAGAAAACTGCAGGCGACCGGGATATTTTAAAAAGTAAACTGCATGATATAGAGATAATTTATAAAGCGTTCGCAAAGTTTATAAATGGCCGCTTTGTCATGAATGAGGAAGTGCTTGACAGGATGTGTGAGGTAGCGGGAGAGTCGGAGCTACTTAAAGGGTCCGTAATTGTACTTGACGGCTTTACAGGTTTTACACCCTCCCAGTATAACTGCATTGATAAGCTCATGAAATATGCCAGGGATATCCATGTGGTTCTGACTTTATCTCCTAATTTGGTTTCGGGTTTCAATCAGGGGGACGGTTCTCTGATTGAAAAAAAAGACAGTCTCTTTGAATTAAGCTTAAAAACAATAGATAAGCTTGAACAGCTTGCCACTAAAAACAATATCCAGACCGGGATTATCACATATAATGATGAAAAGGGGCGTTACCGGAACAACCCTTCTCTTGCACATCTTGAGCAAAATATTTTTAGATACCCGTATAAGAAAAGCACGGATCACAGTGCGATAACTCTGCTTTCTGCAAAGGATACAGAGGAGGAGGCAGATTTTATTGTTGCTAAGATCAGAGAGCTGGTGTTTGAAAATAGTACTGACGCCATGGATGTGGTTCCTAAAGAGACCGGTACAGGTACCGAGAATGTGGCTGCCGGTATGCGCTTTGAAAACATCGCTGTACTTACAGGTGATCTGGCGGCATACGGCCCTGTACTTGAAAGAAAGCTTTTAAAAGCAGGTATCCCACATTTCATAGATCAGAAAAAGAATATTGCTGGTACAAGCGCAGTCGAGTTTATTGACTCGGTACTTGATATAATACTAAGCGATTTTTCTTATGAAAGTGTTTTCAGATTTTTAAAAGCAGGTTTTACAGATATTGACAGAGATGATATATCCCGCACGGAAAATTTTGTTTACGAGCACGGTATAAAGGGGTATTGGCGCTGGAGCAGAGTATTTAAAGCAAAAAAGGAAGAGCCGGAAACAGAAAACAGCGTAAGGGTAAAGGTACTTGATTTATTATGTGAAATAAAGAAAAGTGAAGAGCCTAAGGAAAAGCCCACCGTCAAGGAGAGGCTCACATTACTGTACTCTTTGCTTGATAAATGTGAGGTGGAATTAAAGCTTTATAACCTGTCCGAAACCTTAAAGAACAGCGAAAACCCCAAGGACCGCATTAAAGGCACTGAGCTTGGTCAGGTATTTAAATCTATAGTAAAGGTATTTGAGAGGATCAACAGTCTGCTTGGGGAGGAGAGACTGTCTTTAAATGAATTTAAAGAAATACTTGATACCGGCTTTAATGAGGCAAAGCTCCGTGCTATCCCCGGAGGTGTTGACAGCGTAGTAGTCGGGGATATCGAAAGGACCAGACTGGACAACAAGAACGTGATCTTTTTCGCAGGCTGCAATGATTCGGTTATACCCGGAAACAAATCAAAGGGCAGTCTGCTCAATGAATTTGACAGGGAGCTTTTTGCAGATAATGATATAGAGCTGTCACCTACTCAGAGGGACAATGCTTCTTTAAGCGAATTTTATATGTATCTGGCACTTACAAAACCGTCCCAAAGACTATATCTTTCTTACAGCAAGAAATGTGGTGATGAGAAAGAGGGGCGCCCCGCATATATATTCGGCAGGATAATAAAGTTGTACGAGGGACTTGAGGTACAGAAAATATCAAGATATGAGCAGGATGATATTTATCGCATTTTAGGCAGCGACAAAGGATTAAGTGCGGTTATTGCATATTTAAGGGAAAATGCTTCAAAAGGGAACGTAAAAGGCGAAGCCGGGAATTACAGTGACAGTAATAAAGACCTGTCTGGAGATGTTGATGGTTTTAAGAAAAGTGTAATATCATCCGTGATTTACTCAATTATAAGGGATGAAAACCCTAAGCTTATAGATAGGCTGATCCATGCTTCAATGGGAAAAAGGCTTACATCCAATCTTACGGGGGAAGCAGCAGAAAAACTTTATGGAAAGGTAATTGTCGGGAGTATCACAAGGCTCCAGCAGTTTGCTCAGTGCGCTTTTTCACATTTTGCGGAATATGGCTTGAAGTTAAAGGAAAGACAGGAGTACCGGATAGGCGGCTTAGAGCTTGGACTTATCTATCATGACGCTCTTAAGAAATATGCGGAGGGTCTTAAAAAAGAAAAAATGAAGTGGGCGGACTGCTTAGGCACAGAAAGGGAGGCACGTGAAGCATCCGCTATAGAGTCGGCACTTTCCGAATATCAGGATATCATATCGAGCAGCAGGAGATATGAGCATTTCAAAATAAGACTGGCCAAAGTGCTTGACAGGACTATTGATATAGTTACAAAGCAGATAAGTTTAGGCCAGTTTGATGTAGGCTTTATCGAAAAGAGATTTACCCGTGAGAGCGCTCTTATGAAGCTTACCGGAGTTATAGACCGTGTGGATGTTGTAAAGAAAAATGGTAAGACCTATTTCCGCATTATAGATTATAAAACCGGCAGGACCGAATTTGACATAGAAAAGGTGAAAGCAGGCCTGCAGCTGCAGCTTGCGATCTACACTGCCGAGGCAGCGGCAACTCTTTTTGAAGACGGCGAACAGCCTGAGGCTGCAGGTATGTACTATTACCGTATAGATGACCCGATTATCGATGCAAAAGCCTCAACCAATGCACAGCCTGATATTCCTGACTCAGAAGGGACGGAAAAGACGATGCCTGCAGTCCCCAGTCCTGAAACAGAAAAGGAGATCATGAAGAAACTGCGTATGGACGGACTGACGGTCGGAGAGGATGATATCATCGGCCTGCATGATATATCTCTTGTGGCAGAGGACGGCAGCAGATTGCCGGGAGGGAGCTCTCAGGTAATATATTATGAGTGCAAAAAGGACGGAAGTCTGGCTAAAAATTCGGAACGAAAGGTTGTGGATACGGAGACTTTTGATAATGTTAAGCAAACCGCTTCCGATAAGGCTAAGATGCTGGCCGGGGATATCTTAAAAGGCAGGGTTTCGGTTGATCCCTATGAATACAAGTCGGAAAATGCATGTAATTACTGCCCTTATGTTTCAGTATGCAAATTTGACAAACATCTGGGTGACCGTTTCAGGGCTATATAAAGGATTATTATGGAGAAAAAAGTGAAAACGAAGTGGACTGATGCTCAGCAGAGCGTTATAGATACAGAAAACAAGAATATCCTGGTTTCTGCAGCTGCAGGAGCGGGAAAAACCACCATACTTGTGGCACGTATCATAAAAATGATAACCGATAAGGATGAGGCTGTCGATATAGACAAGCTGGTTGTCATAACATTTACCAGGGCGGCAGCGGCACAGATGAAGCAGAAGATTTCTGATGAGCTTGAAAAACTAATAGAAGCCGAGCCTGAAAACCGTCTTTACCGCAGACAGTACAGGCTGCTCGGAAATGCCGCAATCTGTACCATAGACAGCTTTTGTCTAAGTATAGTGAGGTCATATTTCCAAAAGCTTGATCTTGACCCCGCATTCAGGATAGCGGATGAAACCGAGCTTAAACTGATAAAAAGTGATACCATGGAAGAGCTTATGGAGAAATACCACGAGCTTGCAGATGAGGATTTCTATTATCTGATAGATGCATATTGCGGGTTTAAATCAGAGGATAATCTGACAGGCTATATTTCTAATCTTGCAGAAAAGGCTTTGGCTCAGCCATGGCCTGAAAAATGGCTGGATGCTATGCTTAAAGATTATGAAATAGCTGATGCGGCTCAGTTTGATTCATCATCCATAAGTAAAAAGGTCTTTGCGTATGTAAAGAGCCTTTTAACAGGTATAAAAAGAAAGGTAACCGAAGCAAAAAAGCTCTCGGTAACGGATGACGGAGCACCGGATTATACTGCAACTCTCGAGGCAGAAGAGGCTGCGATAGACCTTGCGCTTAATGCAACGGGCTACAGTGATCTTGGGGAAAAGCTCCAGAGTATACAGTTTGGCAGGCTTTCACCTAAAAAGACCGGTATTGCAGAGATCAAGGATAGGATAAAGACCATCAGGGAAAAATACAAGGATAGGCTTAAAAGTTTGGGCAAGGACTTTTTCTTTACAGATACCAAAACCATAGTAGGTCTTTTACAGAAATCCCTTCCGGCTGTCAGGTGCCTTGTAAATATGACTAAGGAGTATCTGACACTTTTGGCAGCTAAAAAGCGTGAGAAGAATGTCATTGATTTCTCTGATGCGGAGCATTTTGCACTGAACATTTTGTGGGGAGAAAGCCCTGAAGCATTAGAGCTTAGAAACAGATACCGGGAAATAATAATCGATGAATATCAGGACAGCAACAATCTGCAGGAATATATTGCTAAAGCGATAGCAGGTGACTGCTCTGAAAAACCATATATTTTTATGGTAGGAGATGTAAAGCAGAGTATTTATAAATTCAGGAATGCCTGTCCCGAATTATTTGTAACAAAACAGAAGCTTTACGCTGATAAAAAAGAAAACGGTGAACTGATAATCCTTGATAACAATTTCCGCTCCCGCGAGGAAGTGCTTGACAGTACTAATGCGGTATTTAAGCATGTCATGCATGAGTCATTGGGCGGTATTGATTATGATGAAAAATGTTCATTGAAAAAGGGTACTGACAAGCAGAAATCTTTAGGAGAGAATTCTCCGTATACAACAGAAGTGCACATCATTTCAAAAACTCTTGAAGCTGACGCAGACCGGGAAAATGAGACAAAAGAGGATGAGGATACTTCAGAGCTCAATGAGAGTAAGCAGGTTTTAGAGGCGCGCCTTATTGCAAACAGGATAAAGAAGCTGATAAATGAGGATCAGCTGCTTTTGCCTGACGAAGAGAAGGAAGGTGTCATGAGACCCGTTACATACAGTGACATTATGATCCTGCTCCGTACTATGAAGAAGTGGTCGTCAGTGTTTGCGGAGACTCTGGAAGCTGAAGGGATACCCGTATTTTCGGAAGAGTCGGAAGGCTTTTTTAAGGCACAGGAGGTTGCTCTTGTCATTGATTTCTTAAAGATCCTTGATAATCCGAGGCAGGATATACCATTTGCCGCAGTGCTTTATTCATGTATAGGCGACTTTAACGAAAACGAGCTTGCGGATATCCGCATTTCAGGTGGTAGGGAATGCAGCTTTTATGATGCGGCGCTGAGCACTCTGGAGATTAATAAGAAGAGACTGACGGATGGAAGTTCGGAAACCGGTGTAACGGGTGCGAGCGGGAGCATTGAAAAATTAGATAAATTCTTCAAAATATTCAGAGAGCTTGAAAGCTTCAGACAGACCGCATCCGTTTCGGAACTGATAGATAAAATATATGATCTTACAGGTCTGTATGACTATTATTCGGCATTTCCTGACGGGGAAAGACGTAAGGCAAATCTTGATATGCTGCCGGCTTATGCGGTACAGTTTGAGAGTACCAGCTATTCGGGACTTTTTGGTTTTATAAGGTATTATGAAAAGTTAAAGGGCAGGGATCTTGATTATGGTGAGGCCGGGGATACTCCGGTTGGGAACTGCGTAAGGATAATGAGTATCCATAAGAGCAAGGGACTTGAATTCCCTGTTGTTTTTGTGGCAGGCATGGGAAAGCAGTTTAACTTTGAGGATTTCAAGGGAGATATCTGTATCAGCTCTGATGGCGGGATAGGCATAAAATATGTGGATGTAGAGCGCAGAGTTAAGTATCCTTCATTTTATCATGCCGTGCTTAAGCTCCGTGGGACAGAGGACATTGTAGGCGAAGAAATGCGTCTCTTATATGTTGCAATGACGCGAGCCAAACATAAACTGATACTTACGGGTTATTCCGATAAGCTTGGCACCGGCACAGAATACAGTGATCTGGTCAATGCCAAAAACTTTCTCGATTTTGTTTATCCGGTTCTCGATGTTGAAAAAAAGTATTTTGATGTTAAGACATATTCGCCGGATACGGTTTCATCCATGTACAGACAGGATGCTTTAACTGAAACAGCAGGGACTGATGTTAACACGGATAATTTAGTTAAAAAAGAAGCAGGGATATCGCCGGCTAGCGGTGTAGAAAATAGTGTAGAAAACGGGAGCCACGATATACATTCCCTAAAGGAAAAGATACGAAATATAAGGGATCAGAAGTATAAATATGACTCTGAAGAGGCTCTGCCGGTAAAGCTTTCTGTATCCGACCTAAAGCACCAGCAGATAGAGGATGAGTTTGGCGAAAATTTTTTTGAGGAAACAAGAGAGTTTCTGCCGGGCGACAAAACGCTGCCGGATTTCTTAAAAACAAAGGAAAAGCTCTCACGCGGAACGGACTATGGTACACTGGTACATAAATGCATGCAGTTTATCCCGGTAACACTTAGAACTGAGGAAGAGGTTGGTACTTTCTTAAGCGAGATGGAGAAAAAGGGAAGACTTAACCCCGAAGAAGGTGCTATGCTACCTGTAAGAAAGCTGGTTAATTTCCTTAATTCACCTTTAGCAGACAGGATAAGGCTTGCCGAAGCAGATAAGCATTTCTACAGGGAAAAGCAGTTTATGATACTGATGGACGCAAAGGAGATTATTTCCGGGTATGAGGAAACTGATGATAATAATACCCGTATACCCGTACAAGGCGTGATAGATGCATTGTTTATTGAAAACGGCGAAATAGTCATATTGGATTATAAGACGGACAGGGTCAATCCGGGCGAAGAAGATAAACTGGTAAAGCTCTATAAAAAGCAGCTGGATGTCTATGCCGAGGCAGCTGAGAGACTGCTGGGTCTGCCGGTAAAAGAGAAACTTTTATATTCATTTTCAATTGAAAAAGAGATTGGAGTTGAGTAGGACCAAAAAAGGTCCTACTTTTTTTCTTTTTGTCACCGACATGTCACTTTAAGGATATATTATTATAGTATATGGTTATGCTTACGAAGACATAATTATGAATCGATAGAGTTTGACTGAAATCTGCTTCGGTAGGAATAAAGCTGTGGAGCGGGAGTGCCAAAACAAAAGGAGAGAAATCAAATGGAAATATTAAGATGTGAACATCTTACAAAGGAATACGGATCGGGCAGTACTTTGGTAAAGGCGTTGGATGATGTATCTTTCAGCGTGGAAAGAGGCGAGTTTTTGGCTATAATCGGTCCTTCTGGTTCCGGTAAGTCAACACTGTTACATACATTAGGAGGCGTGGACAGGCCTACCTCCGGCAAGGTTTATATGGACGGACAGGATGTATATGCCCAGGACGAAGAAAATCTTGCAATATTCAGACGCAGGTATGTGGGACTGATCTATCAGTTTTATAACCTGATACCTGTGCTTAATGTTGTTGAAAATATAACACTTCCGGTTCTGATGGATGGCAGAAAGGTAAACCAGGAAAGACTGGAAGAGTTACTTGATATATTAAAACTAAAGGACAGGCAGGAAAATCTGCCAAACCAGCTTTCAGGCGGGCAGCAGCAGAGGGTTTCAATAGGAAGAGCTCTGATGAACGCTCCTTCGGTGGTACTGGCTGATGAGCCCACCGGTAACCTTGACTCGAAAAACAGTCAGGAAATCGTAAATCTCTTAAAGTATTCTAATGTAAGATACAATCAGACCCTGATAGTGATCACTCATGATGAATCGATAGCTCTGCAGGCAGACCGCATCATAGCAATCGAGGACGGAAAGATAGTAAAGGATGAACGGCTGCGTAACGTAACAAAGTAACGAGAGCAGGATTTCCAAAATGGAAATATTTCTGTGCAGAAAGATCAACAATACTCAAAAAGAGAATGAGACATGAATATATTTAAAACTTACGTAAAAAGAAATATAAAAAACAACCGTTTAAGGACCACAATGACCATTGTGGGTATAATCCTTTCTGTTGCGCTGGTAGCGGCAGTAATAGAGGGTGCCTTCAGCGGTGTGGAATATGTAAGGAACATACTTAAAAACGCATATGGCAACCACCACGGTTACGTTATGAATATGGAAATGGATACAGCTTATGAGCTTATCCAGAAGGATGAGGTGGATGCCTACACAACCTTTAATACCGTAGGATGGGCGGATATTGGCAGCCAGAACAGTACAAAGCCTTACCTGCTGATAAAGGAAGCCACAGAGGATATAACAGATTTCTTAAGTGTTAAGATAACGGCGGGACATTTTCCTCAAGAAGACGATGAGATACTTATCTCAGAGCATTTAGCAACCAACGGAAATGTCCAGTTTAAAGTCGGGGATACTATTACACTTACTGTAAGTGAACGTTACCTTGATGAGCAGGCAGCTCTTGAGCTTTCGGATGAAAACGAAGAAAGTTATAGCTACAATTATTATTATACATACGGTGTAACAAGTGATGAACTAAATTCTGTAAGTGAAGATGGCATTATACCTGAAGTGACCAGGTTCCTGCCCGGTGAAAGACTGCTTACGGCAGAGGATGGTTTCCCCGTATTTACCAAAACCTACACTGTCTGCGGTATAATGAACCGTCTGCCTTATACTATCGAACAGTATATGTGTCCGGGCTATACTGCTATCGTAAGGAGTCCTTCGGGATCAACCACAGGAAATCAGGGAGCGGTTGTCGCTGATAAAAAACTCAATGGAAAAGAAATACCTTCATATAATGTTTTCTTCAGGGTAAAGGATCCTGCAGGCTACAATGAATTCCATAATACCTTTGAAAAGGAACATCCCGGGGTATATATGGTTAAAAACAGAGAGCTTTTAGCCATGTATGGCGGCGTCAGATCATATTCGATAACCCTGTTCCTGACCGGTTTCGTGATTGTACTCATAGCACTGATACTGTTCGGAAGCATAGCGCTTGTATACAATTCATTTTCAATTTCCATCAATGAAAGAACAAAGCAGATCGGAATACTTAAATCCGTAGGAGCAACAAAAAAACAGATAAGAAAAACCATACTTTATGAGGCATTTTTTGAATGTGCAATAGCAATACCTTTAGGTATCATACTTGGATGCGTTGGTATTGGAGTGACTTTCCTGCTGTTGCAGGAAGGCTTTGAGGCGTTTTTCGGTTATTTTGGCGGTTTTGATTCATCAGGGATTAAAATAAAGCTCGTAATCAGTGTGCCTTTGATCATAGTTGCGATAGTGATAGTTATTGTGGCAGTGCTGCTTTCAATTGCTATCCCGGCACTAAGAGCCTCAACGATATCCCCTATCGATCTTGTCAGACAGAATGCTGATATCAGGGTCTCGGGGAAGATCAGGAAATCAAGAATATTATCTCGCATTTTCGGTGCGGAAGGAATGCTAGCCTCCAAAAATTACAGCCGTAATAAAAAGAGATACCGTTCAACAATAGTTTCTCTTTCGGTAAGCATTATTCTTTTTATTGCGGCCTCCTCCTTCTGCCATTATTTAACCAGTGCGACAGATAGCGAGCTGTATACCGGAAATGTAGATCTGATTTTTTATGAATATTCGGCGGAGTCATTTTCTTATGATGACGAAGTCACAGATTTTACCGAACCTACCGGTACACGTTACCGCGAGATCAAGGAAATGCTGTCATCTGCAGATGATGTTAGCAAGGTCATTGTTTCATACAGCCTTTATGATTACGCTATATCTGATCCTTCTGTTACCGGTGAGGGTTTTACATCGCAGAGTATAACAAAGGAACTTAACGACGAGCTGGATATGGCGATGTCTGCTGATACTCCCATAACAGAGTCTTCGTCTGAGCCGGTTGTATATGAAGGGGCAATAGTTCCTGAAGAGAATTACCTGGATGATTTTTATGGGAATAGTGCGGGTGTATATTTTATTGATGACGAAAGCTTTTTTGAATTATTAAAGAATGAAAAGATACCTGTCCCGGAACAGAAGGACGGTGAGTTAAATGCCGTGGTATTTAACGAAGGCACTAAGTATCTTTATGATGCAGAAGGCTTAGAAAAGAAGATGAAATATAATTTTATAAACGACGACGAGGTTCCCAAAACATATAAATTTGACTGGTACAATGAATATGGTAATACGGATATTTCACCTATAAATCAGGTAGTTGATTTGGATGGTGAAGTATATGTCGTTTATCTGGACAACAGCCTTGTACAGGATTATTTTAATATCATAGACAGTGATGGAAGATGGAGGCTTGAAGAGGAAGCTTTATACGCTGAATTCAGGAAGTATCTCGAAAGCATTGGAAAGGATTCGGAAGGTGTTTCGCCATATGGCTGGGATGATCTTCAAATAAACCTTGAGGATGACTCGCTAAGCGCTACTGAGTCTGACAGTACTTTAAATGAGCTCCGCCCGCTTACAGAAGAAGAACTGACCCTGATTGCAAAATGTACTTTTGTAAACCGCGAAGACTTGAAAAAAAGCTATGATCTGAATATCATAGGCGTGACCTATGATCAGGACTACCAGTTTTCTTCGGAAGCAACTATAATCCTTCCGTTTAGCGCAATACCTGAGGAGATAAAGGATGTGATGACGGGATCGGAATACTACATCTTCAGTAACAATTCAAACAATTCCGAGGAGTCCATAAACAAGCTGCTCCTTGACAATCATATGGATACGGGCGGACTTTATAATGTGGATTCTGCAAATGTGGGCAGGAGAATGATAGGAAGGATAGTGAGTGTTTTCTCATATGGGTTCATCCTGCTGATCTCACTGGTTGCGATTGCAAATGTATTTAATACCATCTCAACAAACGTGCATCTGCGTAGACGCGAGTTCGGTATGCTAAAGTCCATGGGCCTTTCAAATAAGGGAGTATCAAAGATATTAAATATCGAATGTCTGATATATGGGTCATGGAGCCTGATAATCGGTCTGCCGCTTTCGGTACCGATAACCTGGTGCCTGTATAAGATCACAAACAGGGCGTTTGCAGTTCAGTTTACTATCCCCTGGTACAGCGTGGCCATAGCGGTGGCAGCAGTATTTATAGTGGTATTTGTGACCATGATTTATGCTTCGGGGAAGATAAAGAAAGATAATACACTGGATGCACTGAGGGCAGAAAACATATAACTATTTTCATTTTTTTCACAAAAAGATGGCATTTTTGACAAATATCTGATATACTATGGCGGTGACTGACGTAGTATATCAGTATTTTTATATTACCGGCTAATTGAAAATAATGTTTGGGAGTAATAGGTACCATGAAAATAAAAGTAACTGCAGTTGCAATAATATCCTTATTGCTTACATTGTCATTTGTTTTTCCAAGTTCGCCCGTCTATGCGGATCCGATAAGTATTATAATAACAGGTGATGACTCTGAAGACGAGGAAGAAATCGAAGAGTCGGAGACCACAGATACTAAAACTGATGAAACTAAGACCAAAGAGGAAAATACAGCCGAGTCAAAAAACGAAACCTTCGCGTCACCCGGAGATATGAACGATCCAGCTGCCGGAATATCAGATAATGATAATACAGCCAGAGAAGCTGATAATCAGTCTGACGATCCGGATGACGTAGATGACTCTGAGGAAGATGACGAAGACGATACAGCTGTCAGCTCCAAGGCTGCCTTTAGTGAAAAAACTAAGACTCTTTATGTTGGCTGGGAAAGCTATTACAGTGATGTAACAGGCATCAGTGAGGATGCCGTTATTACCTACAGAAGTAAAAACGAAAAGGTTGCTACCGTTGACAGCGAAGGTCTGATCACTCCTGTTGGCAAGGGAAAAACCCGTATTTATGCAGACATTACCGAAAACGGCAAGAGCTCAAAATGTTCCATTAAGATTACCGTTGCAGAGCCTTTTAGCAAAGTGACCGACTCCACAGATGTTATGACTCTTGACAGCAGATATACCTTTAAGCTTGAAAGGACCGGACATGCCGAGCCGGTCACCTGGACTCTTGAAGGTGAGGGACTTGCGGAATTAGAGGCAGTTTCGGCTACCGACTGTTCCATCCATACCTTGGCACCGGGTTTTGTAAACCTTACTGCAGAGTGCAGGGGTGAGTCTTTCACATACAGGATAAAGATCTATAACGGTACCGGAGAGCTGTTTATCATTTCTCCGGACTCAAATACATATAACGGATATTACAAGAAATATAACACTTATAACAAAAAGACAAAGGGCTATTATCTGCTCCGGTCATACCTTGAGAGGCTTGATACCTTAAAGGGCGGTGTTCTGGTACTTAAATGCGGGACTTATACCGTAACTAATACGCTTTGTATCCCGTCCAATACAACGATCATACTTGAGGATGGAGCAACCATCGTTAAGTCAGATGATACCGGTACTAAGGAACTTGCCGCTACAGCTTCGCTTTTCCAGACTGTTTCCTATACCAATGCTGCTAAAGAGGGAGTTTTTAAGGGCTACAAGGGCGAGCATGATATACAGATCCTGGGTGAAGGCACCGCAACCATAGATTTAAACGATGTTGCCTGCCAGGGTATTGCTGCAGCGCACTGTAATCGGCTCACTATCTCAGGCATTTCCTTTAAAAATATGAATACCTACCATTTCATAGAACTGGCAGGAAATGCTAACGTAAATATTTCGGGTAATTATTTCTATGGATACTCCGCATCTAAGACTACCAGAAAGGAAGCCATAAATCTGGATACTCCCGATGCAGAAACTCATGGTTTTAACCAGTACTGGACGAGTCTTGACAAGACCGCTAACAAAAATGTAGTTATCAGTGACAATGTTTTTTACAACGTGGAATGTGGCATCGGTACTCATAAATATTCCGAAGGTCATCCGCACAAAAATATTAGCATCCTCAGGAATACATTTATTGACAGTGCCACATACTCTATCAGGTGCATGAACTGGGAAAACCCTACTATAAGGGATAATTCATTTATTTACTCTGCTCCTTCAGAGATTGCGGAGATCACCGTTATCTTAAATGGTGTAAAGGATCCAATCATAACCGGCAACCGTTTTGAAAACCTTGAGACACCTATAAGCTTTTATCACTGGAAGAATTCTGGTTATGGCAAGGATTACGCTCCGATATATAATGAAGTAAGTGAATTATGTATGACTTTACTAAAAACCAATTACCTCGTTAATGTTACCAATCCGTACTTTGAGTATTACAGGGAGCTTGACGACTACAGCGAGGATAACCTGGAGCTGCATCCTATAGGAATTATAGAATAAAAATACCGCACCGTATACGAAACAGTGCGGAATAGGTATTAATTTAGTGAGTTCCAGATCTCTTCGTTAGTTTCAACATTGACATCTTTTTTCCACTCGGCGTAGGCCGTTCCAAACACCTGCTGCTCGCGTTCTTCGATTACCTTGACGCGGGCAGCATTTGTGCTTTCTTCGTCCTTTATCTTAATGCACTGGAAAAGGAGAAGTGCTTCGTCTGTCTCGATCAGAGGACTCATTTCGTAGGCACGCAACCAGAAAACAACGCCTGCTTCATCTTCGGGGAGACGGTTTTTAAGCTCCGCGAGATCAGCTATTAATTCAGATGCGGTTAATTCCTCCGTTTCACAGTCCTTTAAGGTCAGTTTCGGATTGTTGGTAATACGCTGTTTTTTACTTTCAAGTTCGTTTCTCTTTTTTGTAACCTCTTCAGTAGTCCTCAATACTGTGTCCCCTTCCCTTGTTTCATATGACTTAGGGTACATCATATATTGTAGTACCATATGCCTTACTTCGGTTTCTTCGGTTTCAGTACTGACATTAAGAGTCAAATGTTCATATACTTTAGTCGCAAGCAGATTGTCTGAGTACACCTTTTCCACTATATCTTCGGTGATACCATATTTATCCTTTAAACTGCTCTGTAATATCTCAAGGTATTCATCGGCGCTTATGGCTATTTCCGATTTGTCATCCTCGGTAAGCTTTACTCCTAATTCTTCAGCCTTTGAAGCTATAAGTTTAACGGTCACTATACGGTTACGGATATTCTCTTTTAAGGATTCTCCAAAAAGCTTCCCCTCGGCGTCCATCTTATAATCCCAGATTTCTTTCCCGTACAGTTTGTCTATCCCTGCTTTTACCGGCTGGGCATAAAGATTCCACTCACCTAAGGATACTTCTTCGCCGTTTACTTTGAAAACCGTATCTGCCTTAAAAGTCGGTACAGTAACCTCCGGCTCTTCCTTCCTGCAGGAGGAAAGAAGCATTGCCGATAAAACACAAATGGATAATAACACCACTGTAGTTTTAATTCTATAATTCATTTTTTATAATCCTCATCATTTCACATCCAGCCTGATTGCCTTCATGTCCGCAAAAAGCCCACGCAGCTGATCGATTACCTCGGCAGGTTTAAAGCCGGTCACTTTCTTGCCGCGTTCTCCTTTTAGGATATAATCAAATCTCGGTACCTTGCCCGGGTACATTTTGAAAGCGCCCTCATATTTTTTCAGCAGTTCGGGAATCCTTGATACATCGAGCCCTGCCTTTTCATACATTTTAAGCTCTATTACATTTCCTTTCTGAGTAATAGCGGTAACAAAAGCATCATGCCCCTCGGCTTTTACAAGAGCGATATTTAACAGATTGACAACAGGCGCGGGTGGGTCACCGAATCTATCAGTCATTTCCTCCTCTAAGTCCATACGCATATTTTCATTTTCTATGGAAGCTATGCGCTTGTACATGTCAAGCTTCTGCAGCTCATTCTTTATGTAGGAAGAAGGTATGAATGCATCCATCTCCAGATCTATAGAGGTCTGATAATACTCCACCTCTAGCTCTCCGGGTTTAAGGTTCTTTATCGCCTGATTTAGCAGCTTGCAATACAGCTCATAGCCCACTGCTGCCATATGTCCGCTCTGCTCGGCACCCAGAAGATTACCTGCTCCCCTTATCTCAAGGTCACGCATCGCGATCTTTATGCCGCTGCCAAGCTCGGTAAATTCTTTAATAGCCTCAAGACGTTTTTCTGCATTTTCCTGTAGCTGTTTGTCACGCCTGTACATCATAAAGGCATACGCAGTTCTGTTCGAACGGCCTACACGGCCTCTCAGCTGGTATAACTGAGCCAGTCCGAACCTGTCTGCATCATCTATAATAATAGTATTTACATTTGATATGTCAAGCCCTGTCTCAATGATCGTGGTTGAAACAAGCACATCTATCTCACCGTTAACGAAAGAGTACATTATATCCTCAAGCTCCCTCTCGTTCATCCTGCCATGTGCATAGACAATATTTGCGTCCGGTAAAAGTCTTTGCAGAGTCCCGGCTACTTCATCAATCCCGGCTATCCTGTTATGGACATAGTAAACCTGTCCCCCACGTGCAAGTTCTCTGTTTATGGCCTCACGGACAACTTCCTCATTGTATTCCAGTACAAAGGTCTGTATCGGAAGTCTGTCCACCGGGGCTTCATCCAGCACGCTCATATCACGGATACCTGCAAGGCTCATATGAAGTGTCCTGGGTATAGGAGTTGCAGTAAGTGTCAGGACATCCACGTTACCCTTCATCTGTTTTATCTTTTCCTTGTGGGTAACACCAAAGCGCTGCTCCTCATCTACTACCAGAAGTCCAAGGTTCTTAAAGGAGATGTCTTTAGAGAGAAGCCTGTGTGTACCGATAACTATATCAATAAGCCCTGTCCTTACCTTTTCAATTATCTTCTTTTGCTCGGTGGGCGTTTTGAAACGGGAAAGCATACCGATATTTACAGGAAAACCGCCCATGCGTTGCACAAAGGTATTGTAGTGCTGTTGGGCAAGTATTGTTGTAGGCACAAGTATTGCAACCTGTTTTCCATCCTGTACTGCCTTAAAGGCGGCTCTTATGGCTATTTCGGTCTTGCCAAAGCCAACATCACCGCAGATAAGACGGTCCATGATACCGGAGGATTCCATGTCTTTCTTGGTTTCCTCTATGGCCTTTAACTGGTCCTCTGTTTCATCGTAAGGGAATAGCTCCTCAAATTCCTTTTGCCAGACGGTGTCCCGGCCAAATCTGTGACCTGTACCGGCCTGACGGATGGCATAAAGCTTTATCAGTTCCTCAGCGATTTCCTTAACTGCACCCTGAACCTTTGCCTTTGTCTTTTTCCATTCACCGGAATCAAGACGGTTTAATTTAGGAGGTTTTCCGGTATCTGCACCGGAATATTTCTGCAGCTGCCCCATTGCAGAGGCAAGCACATAAAGTGTACCTCCGGCACTGTACTCTACCTTAATATAATCCTTTGCAATATTGTTTAAGGTAACCTGCTCTATACCACGGTATACGCCGATACCATAGCTTTCATGGACTACATAGTCACCCTCATTGAGCTCAGCAAAGCTTTCTATCCTCGTACCGGTACCCGCATAAGGCTTCTGCTTTTTCTTTACCTTTCTTACACCAAAGATATCTGTCTCACATATGATTGCAAATCTTATAAGGGAATATTCAAAGCCGCGGCTTATATTGCCTGACATTACAACTACTTCGCCCTCTTTGGGCGCTCTTTCTTCATCCTCGCTAAAGAATGCGGAAAGACCGTTATCCCTTAGCTCCTCGGCAAGCCTTACCCCTCTTGATTTTGAAGCGGCAATGAGCACTACCTTGTACTTGCGCTTTTTCAATTTAGTAAGATCCGAGATAAGCATCTCGAAGTTCCCATTATATGACGGCGTAGCCGAAACCGACAGCTCAAATGAGCGGGTTACAGGTATTTCACTAAATCTGTAATCCATTGTGGAAAGGATCACAGGCCTGATGTTGTTTAGTACAGAAAAAACATAGCCCGCATCGTAAATTGCATCGGATTGTCTCGGGAGTATAAGTCCTCTTGTGAGCCTGCCCTTCATACTCTCAGCGAACTCAAGTTCAAGGGCGGAGAGGGTTTCTTTCACCCTTTGAGGCTCATCTAAAAAGATGGCGGTCTTTGATGCATCAAAGTATTCAAAGAAGGATACGGTATCCTGCAGGAAATAATTAACAAAACTGTCCAGGCCGACATTTCCTTTAAAGTACTCTATATCATCCTTTAATTCGTTTACCGTTCTTCTTACATTTGATGCTGATGCTCCGTCACCGGACTTTTCAAACTTTGTTATCTGTTTTTTTGCAGCCTTTTCTATCTCTTTTAAGCCGGCCTGTATTTCATCTGCAGATACAATTATTTCCTGAGCAGGAAAGACATCTATTTCCTGTATGTTCTCGATTGAACGTTGGCTGGAGGCATCATAGTTCCTTAAAGAATCTATTTCATCTCCGAAAAACTCGATACGAACAGGCACATCTTCCTGCACTGGGAAAATATCAACCAGACCGCCACGTACAGAAAACTGCCCCGGAAGCTCAGTGATACCCTCTCTGGAGTAACCTATGGCTATCAGCCTAGCCGCAAGCTCCTCAGGCTCCGTTACGGTATTGAAATCTATATGAAGTATCTGACTTTTTAATCTTTCAGGAGCCGGCAAACGGTCAAGTCCGGCAGCGATTGAGGTAACTATCGTTATGGCTTCCAGATCATTCCCTACATTTTTGACAGCAGTAAAATCAAGGATTTTCTTGATAATACTCAGACGTTCCCTCTGTATGGTATTGCTTTTTACGTCAGCGCTGTAAAACAGGATATCCTTTGCGGGATAATACAATACGCTCTTATCATAAAGTCCAAGATCATCCGCCAGTTCTTTTGCCTTTATGTCATTTTCGGTTATTACAAGCCTTACAGGAAAACTTTCTGAAACAGCAAAAATAAGGTTACTTTTCTGTGCCCCAGCACATCCGGTAACCCTGAGAGGTGTCTTTCCTTTTTCTATTGCTGTTTTCAGGTCTTCAATGACCGTATATTCCTTTAACGGTTCTGTAAGTGCATTCATATAGAAATTTCGTGCATAACTACTGTGTCTTTTGGATTATTAATTGCTAATGTTTGAGAGATCTCGATGTCTTGTGATATTTTGTCGCTTGTTTTACTATTTGCGGGAATTTTACTCTTCTTAGGTGAAGGAGTATTGTATTTATTCATTGCCGTATCTATACCATCAGTTACCCAGGCCTCTACAGCACTTACAACATTTGAAAGAGCCTCACGTATAATCGGTTCTTCATCCTTGGGAAAACGTCCAAGTACAAAATCAACCTGATCCCAATCAGAGGGCTTTTCTCCGGCACCAACCCTTATCCTTGGAAACTCCTCGGTTCCCAGGTGAAGTATTATATTTTTCAGCCCGTTATGGCCTCCGGCGCTGCCTTTTTTTCTGATCCTGATCCTGCCGGTATCGAGGTTAATGTCATCACAGATAATTATGATCTCATCGGGATTTAGCTTATAGAAATCAGCTACTTCCCTTACGCATTCACCGCTCAGGTTCATAAAGGTCTGGGGCTGGATAAGGATAACCTTTTCACCGCCTATATAACAGTCGGCATACAAGCCTTTAAATTTCTTATTGTTTATCTTTAAATTATACTTATCGGCAATTGCCGTCACAGCATCAAACCCAATGTTGTGACGGGTCCCGGCATACTTAATTCCCGGGTTACCAAGTCCTATTATTGCTTTCATATTTCGTTAATATCGCAGGGGTGCTTACAACGATCTGTGTTACCTGCATCACAGATCATGAGAGTGAACAACCGGTAAAAAAATATACCGACTGCCAGGTTTCTTACTTCCGTGCAATCGGTATATTTATATCATATTTCTACAGATAAATCAAATGTTTTCATCCATCATAACTTTATTTTTTACATATTCTGCGAATCTGGGAAGAGTAAAGGAGACATATCCATATTTAGAAGTGTCAATTATTCCTTTTATTGCGAGTCTTTCTCGATAACTGGAAAACAACGATGAAGACATATTGGCTTTCTCCAATACATTTCCAACCCTAACGTCACCGGATTCACAGGTGATTTCAGCAATAACTTTTATTACTTTTCTGTCTTTATCAGACAGTTCCGACCATATTTTATCATATACAAATTCCTGAAGGTACTGATCATATTCCCGCAAAAGAAGTTCCAGGCGGGCATTTTTATGTTCCCATTTGATATATCCTAAAAGCTGGTATGCGAAAGCATAGCCTTTTGTTAAAGAAGCCATTTTTGCAGCTTCGTTATCAGGTATATCAAATATCTCTAAGTAACTGTTCCTGATTGCGCCTGCGTTCAGAGGCTCTGTAAAAATCTTGGGAGCCCTATACAGAAAGGTCAGGGTTTTCTCGTTTTGAAGATTATAAATATTCTCATATAAACCTGTCATCAATAGGAACAATTCATAATCCTGCCTGATAAAAATCTGAAATGCACTGGCAAAAGTTTTTACATTCTGAGAATTTGTTACCTCGTCTATAGCGATGATAAGTTTCTTTTTGTGCTTTTTCAATATCTCAAACATTTGATTTAAAAGGGACTCTGCAGTAGATATTGTTGTATTTCTTTCTAAACTTAATCCTATCCCAAACAGGGAAAGATCGAGCTTTGCTTTGATAAAATGACTTTTTAATTTGGGCATATTGTATAGCTTAGAAACCAGATCGTTTAAAAGATCCTGTTCGGGATTCAGCTCTACGGTTATCCATTCATTTTCGTCTTTGAACTCCTGCAGTACATCTGTCATAAGCACAGTCTTGCCGGATCCTCGCAGCCCGGTGATCAAATAGACCTGGGTAGAAGGATACTCCGAAGAAAATGTATCAACAACTTTATGTACAGTCATGAAACGGGATATATACTGATGTGGTTTTTTGCCAAATGATATATTAAATGGGTTATTCATATAAATCCTCCAAATGAAACTTATTTTCAATAAGCTTCTATAACTTTCTATAACTTTAAAAATCTTCTGTAAGCTTCTATAACTCTCTATAACTTTTAATTTATTCTATAACTTTCTATAACTTTTGTCAAGCAATCAAGCAAAAATCATGTAAAAAATCTTTGATAAAAAACTTGCAAAAAGCATATGTTTTATGGTATGCTATGCACTAAAGTTGTATGTAAGAACAGATACTAAATAGGAAAGAAGGATTGGTCATTATGGAAAGAGTATATGATCCTAAACAGATTGAGCCTAAGTGGCAAACCTATTGGAGTGAGCATGAGACATTTAAGACTGATGTGTGGGACTTTTCAAAGCCTAAGTTTTATGCGTTGGATATGTTCCCGTATCCTTCAGGTGTAGGTCTTCATGCAGGTCATCCTGAGGGCTATACTGCTACGGATATTGTTTCGAGAATGAAGAGAATGCAGGGATATAACGTGCTTCATCCCATGGGTTACGATTCATTCGGCCTTCCTGCAGAGCAGTATGCGATAAACACCGGACATCATCCCGAGGGCTTTACATCAGAGAATATAAAGACATTTTCAAAGCAGCTTAAGGAGCTTGGTTTTGACTACGACTGGAGCAAACTTGTAGCTACTTCAGACCCCAAGTTTTATCACTGGACACAGTGGATCTTTAAACAGCTTTATCTTGACGGCTATGCAAAATATATCGATATGCCCGTAAACTGGTGCGAGGAACTGGGCACAGTACTTTCCAACGATGAGGTTATAGACGGAAAGTCAGAGCGTGGCGGTTTCCCGGTAGTTCGTAAGAATATGAAGCAGTGGGTTATCGACCAACCTGCATTTGCAGAAAAGCTTCTTGAAGGCTTGAATGAAATAGACTGGCCCGAGTCCACAAAGGATATGCAGAGACACTGGATTGGAAAGTCCGAGGGCGTCGAGGTTAAATTCCAGATAGTTGGCGGCGGAGAGTTCTCAATTTTTACCACATGTATCGAGACTATATACGGTATCACCTTCATGGTACTTGCACCCGACGGACAGCTTGTACAGGACTTAATGCCCAGGATCAAGAACCAGGATGAGGTTAAGGCTTATATCGAAGAGACCAAGAAAAAGAACGATATGGACCGTACCGAGCTCAACAAGGGTAAGACCGGATGCCGCTTAGAGGGTGTTAAGTGTATCAACCCTGTAAATGGCAAAGAAGCAGAGCTTTTCATCGGCGATTTCGTACTGGCTAATTATGGAACAGGTGCAGTTATGGCAGTTCCCAGCCATGATCAGCGTGACTTTGAGTATGCTGTTGCACACAATATCGAAATGATCCAGGTAATTGACGGAAATGAAAAGGACGGACATATTGATGTATCCGGACATGCGCTTGAAAAGTATGACTACTTAGGAAAAGGCTACAAGCTTATCAATTCCGAAGAGTTTACCGGACTTACCGTAGAAGAGGCTAAGGAAGCAATTACCCAGAAGCTTGAGAAATTAGGTGTAGCAAAGCGTACAGTGAACTATCACTTCCGTGAGTGGATATTCGCACGTCAGCGTTACTGGGGCGAGCCCGTACCTGTAGTACATACAGAGGACGGTCAGATCCACGTACTTGATGACGATGAGCTTCCTTTGGTACTTCCTGAGCTTGAGGATTACAAGTCAAAGAATGGTCAGGCGCCTTTAGAGAATGCAACCGAGTGGAAGCAGTATGACCATAACGGCATTAAGGGTAAGCGTGAGACATCAACCATGCCCGGTTCTGCAGGATCATCATGGTATTACTTCAGATATATCGATCCCGATAATGAGAAGGAATTTGCTAATTACGAGTTATTAAAGCACTGGCTGCCTGTAGATCTTTATATCGGCGGACCCGAACATGCAGTCGGACACCTTATGTATTCAAGGATCTGGAACAGATATCTCTATGATAAGGGTCTTTCACCTGTTAAAGAGCCGTTCAAGAAGCTGGTACATCAGGGCATGATCTTAGGTGAAAACGGTATCAAGATGGGTAAGCGTTTCCCTGAGTTTGTAGTTAACCCTTCAGATATAGTAAACCAGTACGGTGCTGATACCTTAAGACTTTATGAGATGTTCATGGGACCTCTTGAAGTATCAAAGCCATGGAGCCCTCAGGGAGTTGAGGGTGCCCGTAGATTTCTTAACCGTGTATGGGCATTCTTCACAAATGATGATAACTTGACAGACGGCGAGGATGAGGCATTAAAGAAGGTATATCACCAGACAGTAAAGAAGGTTACATCTGACTTTGAGTCACTTGGCTTTAATACCGCAATCAGCCAGATGATGATATTTGTAAACGCTGTATACAAGGTTGGCAAGTGCCCTAAGCAGTACGCAGAAGGACTTGTAAAGATGCTTTCATGTATCTGCCCTCATATCGGTGAGGAAATGTGGAGCATCTTAGGACATGATAAGACTATCGCATACGAGACCTGGCCTACATATGATGAGGAAGCCATCAAGGAAGATACTGTTGAGATCGCAGTACAGATCAACGGTAAGGTAAAGGCTACCATCGAAGTAGGAGTAAACGAGGAGAGTGAGTCAGCAATTGCTAAGGCCAATGCTAACAAGTATGTGCAGGCAGCAATTGAAGGCAAGACTGTCGTTAAGGAAATCTACGTAAAGGGTAGAATTGTAAATATTGTTGTAAAATAATTTCTCAGTAGGCTAGGTCAGGTGGGGCGAGGTGTTCGGCCTGCAACTATAAAGCGTGCAGAGGATATGCAAAATCACAGAGACATCGCAATGAGGCAAAAATCGATCATCCGGATCGATTTTTGAGCGCAGCCTAAGGTCGTCCGACATCGGGCGGACGACCGGTTGCAAGCGTCCGAAATGAAGATGTAGCTGTGATTTTTTGCATATCCCTGCAGGTAGCGAAAACGAGTTGCAGGGCAAATACCTCGTCCCACCTGACCTCTAACAAGAAAAATATCATATTATGGTTAACAATCCTACAAAACCTGCCGATATAACATACAGATGGTTTAATCTACCATATCTACGGCCGTTTCAAACGGCATCTGCAAATTCTACGCCCCCAGGCAGGAAGCCAATCTCGGGCAGGTTCACGGATGGACGAAAAAAATATGTTGAAAAATTGTCTTCTGTTGTGTATAATGATAAGAAGCCATTTTGTTACCTATTATATAATATTGGTGATAATTCGAAAAGGCAAAGAAAGAGGAGACATAATGTTCAGCACGGATATAGGAATAGACTTGGGCACAGCTAGTGTGCTGGTTTACATAAAAGGAAAGGGCGTAGTATTAAAGGAACCCTCGGTAGTAGCATTTGACAGAGAGACCAATAAAATCAAAGCAATCGGTGAAGAGGCAAGGCTTATGCTTGGCCGTACACCCGGAAATATCGTGGCAGTAAGACCATTGAGACAGGGCGTAATTTCAAACTACACTGTAACCGAGAAAATGCTTAAGTACTTTATACAGAAAGCAGTCGGCAAAAAGCGTTTCAGAAAGCCTCTTATCAGTGTCTGTGTACCCAGTGGTGTAACCGAAGTAGAAAAGAAGGCTGTAGAAGATGCAACCTATCAGGTAGGAGCACGTGAAGTGGCCATCATAGAGGAGCCTATCGCAGCAGCAATAGGAGCCGGAATAGATATATCAAAGCCGCAGGGAAACATGGTAGTGGATATAGGCGGCGGAACTACCGATATTGCAGTTATTTCCCTTGGAGGTACCGTAGTAAGTGCATCCATAAAGACTGCGGGTGATGACTTTGATGAAGCAATAGTAAGATATATGAGGCAGAAGCATAACTTACTAATAGGTGAGAGAACTGCCGAGGACATAAAGATAAATATCGGTTCGGTATTCAGGAGACCTGAATCTGTTTCAATGGATGTAAGGGGCAGAAACCTGGTAACAGGCCTTCCCAAGACCATATCGGTAACATCGGAGGAAACCGAAGAAGCACTTGCAGCTGCAACAGATCAGATAGTTGAAGCAATACACAGTGTACTGGAGAAGACACCGCCCGAGCTTGCAGCAGATATCGCAGACCGCGGTATCATACTTACCGGCGGCGGCTCACTGCTTAACGGACTGGAGGATCTGATAGAGGAAAAGACCGGTATCACGACCATGACGGCTGATGATCCTCTGACAGCAGTAGCTATCGGAACCGGTAAATACGTAGAGTTTATCAGTGAACGTAAAATGAGATAACCCCGAGGTCTGACAGAGACCCGGACAAAGGAGGTGCGGGATGCTCAGAAGCTTATATACCGGCTGGACCGGAATGTATACCCAGCAGAAAAGACTTGACGTTATATCCAACAATATGGCTAATGCCACAACTGTAGGATATAAAAAGGAATTTGTTACAAGTCAGAGTTTTGACGAGCTCCTCACCATAAAGATTAGGGATAATTCGGAGGGCTGGCGCAGGAGAAGTATCGGCGATATAACTCCCGGAGTAAAGATTGGAGAAGTACAATACGATTATACACAGGGGTCACTAAGAGAGACAAATAATCCTTTTGACCTGGGTATTGAAGGAAACGGATTTTTCAAGGTAAACGTTGTAGATAAGGCAGGAAATGTCTACGAGAGCTTTACGAGAGCCGGACAGTTTCATATGACGGCCGACGGATATATAGTAGATGCAAACGGAAATCATCTGCAGTCAGAATCAGGAGATTTTCAGGTACCTGTTGATGCACAGCAGATATCGATTGATGTGCAGGGTTATGTATTTGCGGACGGAGTACAATTCGACAAGCTGAGTTTAACGGATTTTGAGGATTACGAATACTTAAAGAAATTCCAGGATACATATTACAGGCCGGTGGACGGAGCAACGGCATTTGAAGCGGATGGCGGTATACGTCAGGGTTATACCGAGCAGTCAAACGTAATGGTAGTAAATGAGATGGTTGACCTGATCGCTACAACAAGAGCTTATGAGGCAAACCAGAAGGTTATAAAGGCCGCTGACACAGTAATGGATCAGGCAGCTAATTCGGTGGGCAGAGTACAGTAATGTAGGAGGTATTTATGGTTAGAGCATTGTGGACCGGTGCATCGGGTATGAATGCACAGCAGGTAAGTCTTGACAATATTGCAAACAATCTTGCTAATGTAAATACTACGGGGTATAAAAAACAGACTACAGAGTTTTCTTCATTATTATATCAGAAGCTTCAGAGGACTCAAACTGATAATGAGGGCAATCCTAAGCCTGTGCTTGCACAGGTAGGTACCGGTGTAAGAGTTACGGCGCTGACTTCGATATTTACTCAGGGTATAATGGAAGAAACCGGAAATGAAAATGATTTCTGTATCGAAGGTCAGGGATTCTTTAGGATCCTTATGCCTAACGGTCAGGAGGCATATACAAGAAACGGATCATTCCAGATGGCTATAGACGGTGACGGAGTTACACTTTCGACAGCTGAAGGTTATCCCGTTTTAGATCAGGACGGAGATCCCATACATTTTAATGCTTCGGTTTATAATGTAAGGAATCTTTATACGGATGATTACGGAAGATTTACTTATCGTGATACGGAAAATGATGAAATAGCGGATACAGGTATAAGGATAGGACTTGCGCAGTTCAATAACCCTGCCGGCTTGGACAAGCTTTCCAACAGTATCTACAGGGAATCTGCCAACTCCGGCGAGCCCAGATACGAAGTAGAGGATCCGGCACTTTCTATAAGTAAGATACATGCAAAATATCTCGAAGGCTCCAATGTCCAGACCGTTGACGAGATCGTAAACCTGATCACTACACAGCGTGCATATGAGATGAATTCGAAAATCATCTCCGCAGCAGACGAGATGATGCAACAGGCTAACAACCTGCGATAATAACAAGGTACAAAGTAGGAATGCCGGGCAAGCTTGCTTGGCAAGGCATTCATAACTTTGGACCGCCAAACCACACCGAGAAGAAGCGGGTTGCGTAGCAAGACGCGAGATTCGAGGTGGGGTTAGGATTGCGAGAGCAAAGCGGAGCAATCCGTGTTATTATCGAAAATTTGGCGCGGATAGTAACGATATAGTGAGGATTGCGAGAGCGAAGCGGAGCAATCCGTGTTATTATCGTATTTATAGGAGATATATATGAGCATTTCAATCGGTAACAGCGGCTATGATTCTTTCATATCCACTCTTAATATAGATAACGCGAAATCAAAGGCCTCAGAGGCAGCTTCCCTGGAAAGCAAACTTTCAAAGGGTAACCTTAAGGATGCATCCGACGAAGAGCTGATGGAGGTCTGCAAAACGTTTGAGTCCTATCTTTTAGAAAAGATCCTGGAAAAAACCAAGAAGACCCTGACAGATTCCGAAGAAGAGGAAAACTCGCCTTACATGAACATGTTCGGGGACAGGCTTTATCAGGAGTACGCTGATCAGATCACTGAGCATGGCGAACTCGGACTCGCACAGCAGCTTTTCGAAGCTATGAAGCGTGATTTCGGTACCAAGGTAAAAGTAAATGACAGTGGAACTTGAGGGCTGTGTTGACAGCATAGTATACAGAAATGAAGAGAACGGATATACGGTATTTGAACTTGCCACAAAGGGAAGTGCGGATGTGCTGACCTGTGTGGGAAGTTTTTCGTATATTAGCGAGGGAGAATACTATAAGCTTGTCTGTGGTGAAAATCAGCATAGCGTTTACGGGAAACAGTACAAGGTATTATCTGCGACAGTTATAGAACCTGAAGATGCCGAAGCTATGGAGCGGTATCTCGGGTCTGGAGCCATAAAGGGCGTTGGAAAGGCTCTTGCAGCAAGGATAGTTAAAGAGTTCAAGGACGAAACATTCAGAGTCATAGAAGAGGAACCGGAAAGGCTTGCCGACATAAAGGGAATCAGTGAGCGGATGGCAAGGAGCATCAGCGAGAATTTCTATGAAAAGCGGGAAATGCGAAACGCCATGATGTTCCTGCAGAAGTACGGTATTTCTTCGACACTTTCCGTAAAAATTTTTAAGCAATACGGAGCGGGACTTTATCAGGTACTTAGGACCAACCCCTACAGACTTGCCGAAGAGGTAAAGGGCGTGGGATTTAAAACTGCGGATGATATAGCAAATCGCGGTGGCTTAAGGATTAATCCCGAGTTTAGGACCAGAGCGGGAATGCTTTATATCCTTTCTGAAAACGTGGGGATGGGGCATACCTATCTGCCTGAAGAAATTTTTAAAAGTCAGATGCTGAATACCATCGGGGCAAGCCGGGAGGAATATGATAATGCCCTGGACGGGCTAAAAATAGAGAGAAAGATTATCTGTACAGAAAACGGACGATGTTACCTTGCCCCATATTACTATATGGAGCTGGCTGTGGCCAGGATGCTGCTTGATCTTGATGTTAAACAGCCACTGAATGAAAAGAAGCTTTCAGAGGCTCTTGACCGTCAGGAAAAAGATCTGGGTGTTGAGCTTGATGAGATACAGCGGGACGCTGTAAAAACAGCTGCCGGAAACGGCGTCATGGTACTTACGGGAGGACCGGGTACCGGAAAAACGACTACCATCAGGACTATTATAGGATATTTTGAGTCACGAGGTATGGATATTTTACTTGCAGCGCCTACCGGCAGAGCCGCAAAAAGGATGAAAGAGACTACCGGAAGGGATGCATATACCATTCACCGTATGCTGCAGATGAAAGGTGATACGGATGATGGCGAGGACTCATTAGGGCAAAAGAGCAATTTCGAAAAGAATGAGACAAATCCCTTGGAGACCGATGTAATTATCATAGATGAAATGTCCATGGTTGATATTTCTCTGATGCATGCGCTCCTAAAAGCCACCGCACAGGGTACAAGACTTATAATGGTGGGGGATGTGGATCAGCTGCCGCCGGTAGGTGCCGGGAATGTCCTCAAGGATATAATAGCGTCGGGCAGGTTTACCACAGTCTGCCTCACCAAGATTTTCAGACAGGCAGCATTAAGCGATATCGTCGTTAATGCCCATAAGATCAATAAGGGGCAGGATATAGATCTGAATAATAAGAGTAAAGATTTCCTATATATAAAGAGGGATCTGCCAAATGATATCATGGGAGTGGTGGTTGCTCTGGTGAGGGATAAATTACCGGGGTACGTAAAAGCTTCATCCTTTGATATACAGGTTTTGACACCCACGAGAAAGGGAGAACTGGGAGTCGAGAATTTAAATAAGGTGCTTCAGGAGTATCTGAATCCGCCCGATCCCAAAAAGAAAGAAAAAATTTATGGGGATATCACATTCCGCGAAGGCGATAAGGTGATGCAGGTCAAAAACAATTATCAGCTTGAGTGGGAGTCGAGGAATTCAAAAGGGTTTGTGAGAGATTCCGGTTCCGGTATATTTAACGGGGACTGCGGAGTGATCAGGAGGATAAATACTTTTTCAGAGGAACTGGAAATAGTTTTTGATGATGACAAACTGGTTTGCTACCCTTATTCACTCCTTGAAGATTTGGAACTGGCTTACTGCATTACAGTCCATAAATCACAGGGAAGTGAGTATCCTGCGGTAGTACTTCCGTTATTTAACGGACCGAAACCATTATTTTACAGAAATCTTTTATATACAGCCGTGACAAGAGCACAGAAATGTGTTACTATAGTAGGCAGGAGTGAAATAGTCTCTGAAATGATCAGAAACGAAAGAGAAAATCAGAGATATTCCGGGCTCAAAGACCATCTTCTCAGCATGTGATCTGAAGGATTTTTTGTCAAAACCTAAAGCAGGGGATTTTGAATGTTACCGGTCAGAGCTTAGATTTTTGGGTCTTGAGAGATTTTTATAGAAAAGTATGGAGTAATAATTGGGGAAAATACTTAGTTTTTTGTATCCTCCAAGATGTCCTGCGTGCAGGGATATAATGGAGGATGATGAAATATATATACATCCGGAATGCCGTGGAAAATTCAGTCTGATCACGGAGCCAAGATGCTTTAAATGCGGCAGAACCTTGCAGGATGAAGATGGAGATATATGTCCGGAGTGCCGGAAAAAACGGCATTCTTACGAATATGGACTGGCACTGTACAGATATAATGAGACTGCACAGGCAGCCATGATCGATTACAAGAGTAACGGCATCAGGAGAAACGGCAATTTCTTTGCAAGCGAAGCAGTAAGAGAACTGGGCAGGCTTTTAAAAAGACTGGATCCTGAGGTTCTTGTACCTGTCCCGATAACTGAGAAGAGATACCATGAAAGAGGTTTTAACCAGTCGGAGTATCTGGCTGAGCGTATCGGGGCAGCCCTGAATATTCCTGTGGACAATGAAATCCTATTTAGAGAAAAGAGCAAAAAGGATCAGAAAAAGCTGTCGGGTGTTGAACGTGTAAAGAATACCGAGAATCTGTTTAGTTCTGTGGATGATATGCCATATAAGCGGATATGTATTGTGGATGATATTTTCACTACCGGAAGCACGATTGAAGGGTGTACAAGGGTTTTAAAAGAAAATGGAGCTATAGAGGTAGGATTTCTGGTTATCTTTTCAGGGATCATGTCAAATAATTAAACAGCAGGGGTGTGCCTGCGGCAAGGAGGAGAAGATGGAGCTTAGAACATGTAGGATGTGTCAGAAACTGTATAGTTATATAGGTAAGACTACTCCTTTTTGCCCCAGATGCATGAAGGAGCTGGAAGATAAATTTGACAGATGCAAGAGATTTATAAAGGAAAATCCTGGTGCAAATGTACAGGTTGTTTCCGAAAAAACCGAGGTTTCCATAAAAATGATCAAACAGTGGGTAAGAGAGGAAAGGCTGGTTTTTACTGACAAATCCCTTGTAGGTATAGAATGTGAAAATTGTGGAGCAAGCATTCTTACAGGCAGGTTTTGTGCCCAGTGCAAGCAAAAGCTTTCAAACAGTCTCTCGGATTCGATTAAAAAGCCTCAGGCTCCCACACCTGTCCAGCAGCAGAAGAGTTCTGGCGGCAGGATGCGTTTCCTTGATGAGTAAGGCGGTAAAAAAGGGAGGTTCGGAATGAAAACATTGTTGATTATTGATGATTCACCCTTTATAGCGATGGAAATCAAAAATATTGTATCTAAGTGTGGATACGAGGTGGTTGGGCATTCCAGAAACGGTGAGGACGGCATCACCAAATATGAGCAGCTAAAGCCGGATTATGTGACTATAGATATAATTATGCCCGGTATCGACGGTATTGAGACTGCACAGAAGATCAGGGAGATAGACCGCGATGCAAAGATTGTTATGCTCAGTTCCCTCTGCGATGATGAGACCATGAAGGAGCTTCAGGCTGCAGATTTAAAGTACATAGTGGAAAAACCGATAGATTCCGAAAGACTCATGGAAGTGCTGGAGTCGGTGTGATAGTTACCACTTTTGCTTATAGGCTTCACCTCGAGGGGAAGCTGTCAGCGTAGCTGACTGATGAGGTGTTAAGCAGTTTAGTATAAGAAAATATATAATATAGAAAAAAGAAAGCGAGGAAAAGGAAAATGGGTGAGAAACGTCCCGAATCAATGAAAAGGATCAACACTCCGGAGCTTGCTCAGAGCTTTATAGCAGAGCAGGTTGAGGCTATCAAGGCACAGGTTGGAAATGAGAAGGTGCTTTTAGCTCTTTCAGGCGGAGTTGATTCTTCAGTAGTTGCTGCTCTTCTTATCAAGGCCATAGGAAGACAGCTGGTATGTGTACATGTTAACCATGGTTTGCTTAGAAAGGGTGAGCCTGAGCAGGTAATCGAGGTTTTTGGAAAACAGCTTAACGCCAATCTTGTTTATGTTGATGCTACAGACCGTTTCCTTGACAAGCTTGCAGGTGTTTCTGATCCTGAGAAAAAGAGAAAGATCATCGGTGGTGAATTTATAGAGGTATTTGCGGAAGAAGCAAAGAAGCAGGAGGGCATCAAGTTCCTGGCACAGGGTACCATTTATCCTGACATTTTAGAGTCTGACGGAGTTAAGGCTCATCATAATGTAGGAGGACTTCCCGAGGAGCTTAATTTTGAGCTTGTTGAGCCTGTAAAGTTCCTTTACAAGGATGAGGTACGTGTGGTAGGTAAGGAATTAGGCTTACCTGATCAGATGGTTTACCGTCAGCCTTTCCCCGGTCCCGGACTCGGAGTTCGCTGCGTAGGTGCTATCACCCGTGACAGACTTGAGGCAGTTAGGGAATCGGATGCAATCCTTCGTGAAGAGTTTGCTATTGCAGGTCTTGAAGGAAAGGTTTGGCAGTACTTTACAGTCGTTCCTCCGTTTACATCAACAGGAATCAAGAACGGAAAGCGTACAGATGACTGGATGGTAATTATCCGTGCGGTTAACTCCATAGATGCTACCAGCGCAACCATAGAGGAGGTACCTTATCCTGTACTTAATAAGATAGTTCAGAGGATCATTACAGAGGTAAAGGGTGTAAATCGTGTAGCTTATGACCTTAGTCCCAAGCCTGTTGCAACCATCGAATTTGAATAATAATTCACTGTGCAATATGCACAGAAAAATACCCGTTAAGTACTGAAAAATAGTGATTTTTAAGCACTTTTGGGGTGAGGCTTACAAATGTGAAATAATTGCAAATTTATTAAAAAAAATGTTGCATTTGTTAAAAATTTGTGTTATATTAGACGAGTATTTTGGGATTAAGGTTTGGTCCCATGAGAAAAAATGCCGAGAAACGGCAAATATTTTATATGGAGGCGCATATCATGCAGAAAAGAGTTTTAAAAGTTTTAGCAATTCTGTTAGTTCTTGTTATGGTTATCGGTTCTGTACCTGTTAGCGCAGCAAAGAAAGTAACCGCAACCTCAAAGAAGAAGGTTGAGAAGGCTCTTAAGAAGACCAAAGCAGCAACTGTTACATTTGCAACTGAGCAGGATGGAACAATCGTTATCCATTCACAGGATGGCAAGGAGAACAACAAGAAGCTTGTTATCAATACTCCTAATGCTGACATCGTTAACTATGGTTCATTCAAGTCTGTTAGCATCGTAGCTTGCAAGTCTTATAAAGAGAAAGGTGAAGCTAATACTCTTTATGTTAAGGATGAAGATGCACAGATCAAGATCTGTAAGGACACTGCTGCTAAGGTAGTTATCCAGACCGAAAAAGCTAACATTATTGTTAATGACAATGCATTAGTAGCAATCGATTGTAGAACAGAGGGTGCTGATGTTGATGTTACTGTAGCAGATGGTGCTATGGTTGGCGTTGAGGTTAAAAAGGCAGCTGACGTTACTGTAGAACCTAAGGACGAGTCAGTTAGTGCTATTGTAGGTGTTGAGAACAAGGCTGAGGGTACAAAGCTTACAACTTCTATGCCTACTCTATTAGAGACCTACCAGGATATGGAAATCGTTGCTAATAAGGGTTCTGAGGGTTCAATCTTTGATAAGGCAAATGATGCTATCGATGTTAACGTTGACAACAAGTCAGAAGAGCCTGTATTTGTAACTGTTGGTGGCGAGTTACCTTCAACCAATCCTGATAATGCTTCTACAGCAGCTATCACTGTTGAGGGACTTAACTAATAAAACAAACAATCAATCAAACCAATTAATCATAAAAATGGAGTCCGATCAGGGCTCCATTTTTTTGCCCTTGAAAAATATCTATGGATATAGTATAATATGCGTAATTTGTGGCGATTAACAGACATAAATGCAGGTAAGGTTTAAAACCTACATTATGAAGGTATAAAACGGCAGTAGATTAAAGGATTTGATTTATGGAAGAAAACGAGAAGATAAAACAATTTGAAAAGAAAATAAGGATCCTGTTTATTATCAGATGTTTTCTGTGGGCCATATGTTTGTTTGGCGCAATTTACTGGATATACTGGTCTTTTGAATCATATAACTATATAAACGAGACCGACTATCATGAGTATGCTACATTCTTCAGGCCGTATTTTAAAACCGGTATGATGATCTCAATAATAAGCATTACCATAAGCCTTATCTTAAGACTTATAAGTGATGCTACAAAGAGAAGCATGAAGGAAGAAATGTACAAAGTAAAATAAACATGGATAGCTTTAGCAAAAGGTGCAGCAATACAAAATACAGAGGTGAGAAGAAATGGATTATATCTTAGAAACCAGGCAGCTGACAAAGAAATTTGGCTCCAAACTGGCCGTGGACCATGTAGATATGCACATCCAAAAGGGTGACATATATGGTCTTATCGGGAAAAACGGTGCAGGAAAGACCACCATCATGAGGATGATGCTTTCTCTGGCTTTTCCTACAAGCGGAGAAATATATATGTTTGGGAAGCCTGTATCCGGCAAATCAGATGTAAAGATAGGTTCGCTTATCGAATCTCCGGGTATATTTAAAAACTACAGCGCATACGATAATCTTAAGGCATTTTGCGTGCTTTACGGTATAGATGACGCTGTTATAGAGCCTATACTTAGGATTATAGGTCTTGCAGATACAGGTAAAAAGAAGGCGGGACAGTTTTCACTTGGTATGAAACAGCGCTTGGGCATCGGTATAGCCCTGCTTGCTGAGCCGGAAATCATAATCCTTGATGAGCCGGTAAATGGTCTTGATCCTGCAGGTATCAAGGACGTGCGTGATCTTGTCATAAAACTTAACCAGGAAAAGGGTGTAACATTCCTGATCTCAAGCCACCTGCTTGATGAGCTTTCAAAGATGGTTACAAAATACGGTATCATAAATAACGGCTGTCTGCTTGAAGAATTAGATGCAGCAGAAATGGAAAGACGCGGAAGCCATCAGATAGCTATCACTGTTTCGGATCCTTTGAAGTCAGCAGATCTGATCGCAACCATGATACCTCCTCAGAATATAACCATAGCCGGAAATCAGCTGCTGTTAAATGCTAATTTCGACGACAGTGCGAAATTTAACAAGCTGCTCGTAGAAAACGGTATCTGGGTCAGTGCCTTAGAGCTTAGGGCAGAGAGTATTGAACAATATTATATGCATGCGATGGGGGACGGAAGATGAAACAGTTATTATCATTTGAATACAGAAAACTCATACGCAGCAAGGCATTATATATCTGCGCTATAGTAATGGTGTGTCTTAATATTATCGGAGTAGTCATAACTAAGGCTTCAATGGATTTTATAAATAGTAGCTTTAGTGGTATGTCGGATACTGATCTGCAGATGTTTGGGGCCATGGATTATTCAGGCTTGAAATATCTCCTTTCTGCATGTAATGGGTCCAATATGCTCATATTCTTCGCTATATTTGTTACCATATTCGTATGCAGCGATTTTACCGAAGGTACTATCAAGAACATCGTTTCTCGCGGATACAGCCGTGAAAAGATATTTTTCGCAAAGAGTATCGTTATAGGTACAGGATCGGTATTGTTCAGCATGCTTTCGATGCTTACCGGATTTGTAGCCGGTTCTGTCGCATTTGGCGTAGGAAAAGATTTTGGCGGTACAACAGTACTTACCATACTTATCCAGCTCCTTGCCATGATAGCGTATACCATGATGAATGTGCTTCTGGCAGTGCTTTTTGGAAAGCTTGGAGGAGCGCTTACACTGGGTATCATTATCCCTCTTATCTACCCGATAATCATACAGCTTTTAGATCTCTTGGTTGTATTTATGTCAGATAAATCTAGTGAAGTTACACAGGACTTTTTCTCTCGCTTTACCGTAGGCACAAATATGACAAAAATATCGGTTATAGGCGCAGATGGTAAGGACCTGCTGTTTGCAGCAGTGATATTCTTTGTATATATCATGCTGTTTACATTGCTTGGTGTACTTGCGATCAGGAAGAAGGAAGTATAAGTCAATATCAATAAATACTAAACAAAAACGGAGATGCCATAGGGTATCTCCGTCTTTATGTTATTAGTTTTGCTGTAACATTTTTATTTCATATATGGGTCTGCCAAAATCACTTGGAAGGTTCATTTTCGTATCTGTAATGCTCAACCCAGTGCATATCGGGCGGAGTCTTAAGGGCTGCCTTTGCATAGATCTTATCTTTGTGGACATACCTGAATCTGTCAGGATCATAGTCAGGGTCTGTCGGGTTATCTATATCATTTTCCCAGTATCTTGCATCATTTGAACCGTTTCGGTTATCACCCATACAGAAATAACAATCCTCTGGTACATAGAACGGTCCGAAATCTCCCTTGGGCTTGTTTCTTAAGTAGGGCTCATCGAGCGGAACTTCAGCATCGTTGATATAGACAAGGCCACCCTTTATCACAATCTTTTCTCCGGGCAGACCTATTATCCTCTTAACATAAACCTCGCTGTTTTGATGGTAACCTGCTTTTGTATCGCCAAGATCGGGATCCTTACAATATGTAAGTTCAGGATCAATCTCATAGAGCTCTTTGTAGCTTTTAGGATACTCAAAGAAAATTACATCACCGCGCTGCGGGTCTGAGAAAAGGTATGCAAGTCTGTTGCCTATTACGTGATCATCCTTTGTTAGTGCCGGCATCATGGAACCCGAAACAATTTCGGCCTTCATGATAACTACTTCCGTGATGAATATTGCAAGTACAAAGGCTATAACTACTATGATTGCCCAGCTTATGATTTCCTTTTTCCAGTTGATCGGTTTTTTCTCTTTTGATTGTTCAGTAGTTTCTTTGGTGGTAGATTTTAAACTGTCAATTTTGTCTAGTATTTCTGTGTTTGTTTTTTCAATGGAATCAATCTTATTACTGATATGATTACTGTTATCTTTGATATCTTTTACAGACTCATCCATAATTTCTTTTATTTCTTTTTTACTTAAACTGTCAAAAGGTTCTTCATTACCACAAAAAGAGCATTTTAATAGTTTGTTGTCTTTGTCTATTGACATCTGACCACCACATTGTTTGCAAATCATATATATTTCTCCCAAAGTATTGACATTACAACTAAATATACTCTAATCCGGTTTATTTTTCAAGTAAAATCACATAAAAAAGTGTTTTTATGGTATTCTGAGGTGGCTTTAAAATAGTTATAAGCAGTGGTAGCTTTAGCTTCATCAGCAAATAAACCAAAAACTGACGGACCTGAACCTGACATAAGGGAACCGTCGGCTCCAAGCTCAATCATTTTTGATTTGATCTCGGCAATACAGGGGTGCAGCTTAACAGTCACATCCTCTAAGACATTTCCAAGATTATCACATAGGTCCTTAAGGGATCCGGAACGTATCGCACTGATACAGGCATCTATATCCGGATGCTTTGTGTTTTCGTCAAGTACCAGATTGGTATAAACCTCTTTGGTGGAAACACTGACCATGGGTTTTACGATAAGTACTTTAGCTTTCGGAGGGGCGGGGAGAGGGGTGAGTACATCACCGATGCCTTCAGCGAGGGCGGTATTTCCCATTAGGCAGTATGGTACATCGGCTCCAAGCTTTACTCCGAGGGAGGCGAGCTCGTCTGCACTTAGCTTAGTCCCAAACAGAGCATCCATAGCCTTTAGGGCGGCGGCCGCATTACCGCTTCCACCTGCCATGCCGGCAGCTACAGGTATATGCTTAGTTACAGTACAGTATATTCCTGAAGAAATATGCAAAGTCTCCATAAAAAGCTTTACAGCCTGATAAACGATGTTTTTCTCGTTTACAGGCAGGAAAGGAAGATTGGTCTTTAGTATTATCCTGTTATCCTTGCGTTTCTCAAAAAATAGGTTATCACTAAGCGTAATAGTTTGCATGATCATTTTTAGCTCGTGATAGCCGTTGGGAAGTATCCCGAGTACGTCGAGCCCAAGATTGATCTTTGCATATGATTTTATAGAAATGTGATTCATGGTCCACCTCTTTTCTGTTATATTGTCGCGGTTTTATCACGATTTGTCAAGTGGTTGATTTAAGGTTTCATATGTGGTATATTATTGTTAAAGAAAGCTGTAAAGTAAGGCTCAAAATTAATTATCACGAAAAAAGAATTATGAAATATACGGAGGCTGTAATGAAAAACGAACTTACCAAAAGCGATATTAAGAAAATAGAGGAAGAAATAGAGTACCGTAAGCTGGTAGTACGTAAAGAGGCTATCGAGGCTGTAAAAGAGGCGAGGGCACATGGTGACCTTAGCGAAAATTTCGAATACCATGCGGCGAAAAAGGACAAAAATCAGAACGAAAGCCGTATTAGATACCTTGAAAGAATGGTAAAAACTGCGGAAATTGTAGACGACAGCTCAAAAGACGATGAAGTGGGGATCAACAATACAGTTACCCTGTATTTTGAGGATGATGACGAAACTGACGAGTTCAGGCTGGTTACCTCTATACGAGGAAACATAATGAAAAACATGATCAGTATAGAATCTCCTTTGGGGAAAGCTGTTCTTGGGAAAAAAGAAGGCGACAGGGTATATGTCGAGAGCGAAACTGGCACCGGTTATTATGTAGTCATCAAAAAGCTTGTTAACACAAATGACGACAGTCAGGATAAGATTCAGAGTTTCTGAGTATTAAAGCTGCTGAAATATATTATTATCATAAAAACAAAAGAAGTCGGCATGTAAACCGGCTTCTTCTGTTTTTGACATAAAGCGCATGTCATATAGGAGAGAAACGATATGGTGTGTTCTGTCTGATTAAATAATATGTTTACTCCTCACTGCCGTTACCGGGATTGATTCCGTTAGGGAAGCTACCACCGGGGAAGCCTCCGTTACCGGGCTGTAAACCATCCTGTGCAGGATCCTCTTTCTTGGGATCATCAGGGATGTTAACATCGGGAGTTTGTTGCTCTGCAGATTTATCCTCAGTTTCAGGAGTAGGAGCAGGAGTAGTTGTAGTAGTTGTAGTTTCTGTAGGACGATGGCCTAATACAGCCTCGAAATTCATCTCAACGAACTCTCCATCCACACGTCTTTGCACAGTAACAGTAACGGTTGTTCCCGCACGTGTACTCTGTATTTTATCTATGGCACTCTGAGAATCGGTAACTTTAAAGCCGTCAATGGCTGTGATGATATCTGCAACCTGGAGACCTGCCTTTTCAGCTGCACCGCCTTCGTCAAGACTCTTAATATATATACCTACAGGCCAGTTATATACAGCTCCGAGGTCCTCGGTGATGGTTGTGATCATGACTCCAAGGTATCCCTGTTCTTCTTTAGGAAGGGTTTCTCTGTCAATAAACTCTCCGAGTATGTTCATAGCCTTTGAGATGGGGATGGCATAACCCATGCCTTCTACATCACTGCCGCCAATCTTGGCATTGTTGATACCGATGACCTCACCCTTGATATTTAAAAGAGCGCCACCGCTGTTACCGGGGTTGATAGCTGCATCTGTCTGAAGAAGGTTTGTATATTTCTGGCCGTCAATAGTAAGCTCTCTGTCTTTACCACTGATGTAGCCTACTGTTACGGATTGACCGTATCCTAAAGCATTACCGATGGCAATAGCCATTTCGCCGACCTTGGTGTCATCGGAGCTGCCGATCTTTGCTACTGAAATAGCCTTAAGAGTATCCTCTGAAAGATTGCTTAAGTCTATGGTAAGTACTGCAACATCCACAACCTCGTCCTTGCCCTTAACCTTGGCAGGAGCAGTTGTTCCGTCGATAAATTTAACCTTGATGTCCTTTGTATCTTCAATAACATGGTTATTGGTAGCTACCATGAGCTCAGTATCTGTTTTTTTAACGATTATTCCGGAACCTGCGGTTGGAACATCTGTAAGAGTGCCATACCAGTAGTTATATGACTGTGTTACGCAATCAATGGCAACTATGGCTGACATATTTTCCTGTACAACATTTGAAACATCGGTTCCTGTAAAGGTTGCCGAATCGATTATACCGGTTGAAGGAACCTTTGTGCCCTGAGCGGGATCAAGATTTAACTGGGCATCTTTTTTGCTCTCGGTTGTTGTTACCTGGACTGTAGAAGTCTTGGTAGTAAACAACTCAGGATTCTGTTCTTTGTAAAAATATGTGATCAGTATGAATACGCCTGCAGCTACAAGACCAAAGGCAGCTGACATTGCAAGCCCTGCGAAGAACTTAGCGGCTTTGCTTCTTTCCTTTTTAACTTTGGTTCTGTGAGGAGCAGTGCCGGGATAAATGCTGTCCACATTACTTACATAGCTGATTTGACCTGCCGGGTAGGGATTATTATATCCTGTGTTTTGATACCCCTGTCCGGGCTGAGCCTGATTATTATATCCCTGATTTGTATATCCTGCATTCTGGTAACCTGCAGGCTGACCGTATGTTCCGTTATATCTTGGAGCGGAGGTGCTGTAACCTGCCTGATTTGGGATTACGCCGGGCTGTCCAGCCTGATATCCGTAATTCTGGTTTGCATAAGCCCCATTCTGGTAATTACCTGCGGGCTGACCCTGATTAGCATAGCCCTGATAATACATCGGATTTCCGGGAGCACCCTGATAGAAATTATATTTACTGTATGGATCGGGAGCGGGTGCTGCATTTACGGTATTATGTGCCGGCTCTGCATTTGCTGCACCTGCACCGGCAGATTCACTGTTTACAGTATTCTGTGCTGCACCTGCTGTTTCGTCCGATACCGTATCGGAAGTTGTGGCAGAGCTGACTGTTTCGGAATTCACAGCTTTGTCAGCAGCCTCTGTATTTTCTGTATTTATGTTATTTTCTGCAGAATCAACCGGATTGATATCATTATTATATTCGTCGTTCATAATCCTGCCTCCTTCTTTATTTATTTCAAATTTTTCTGGATTTTTCGCATTGGGATTGGCCTTTTCCCTTTGCGCTTGAGACGATTTTAGATTGAATTTGTGATGATATTGTGAAAAAAAAGAGAAGAATGTGTTAAAAACGGACACAAATAAATCACATTTTTTTAACTTGTCAAAACAGAGCAAATATTGTATTATGTAACGTAATGTTAGAGTTTGACAAAAGAAAATGAGTAAATATAGAAACAGAAAGTTAAAAATGGAGCAGCATGATAAAAGATAATCAGAAAACAATAAACCATCTGTTTATCCTGATCGATGCGATCTTGATAATAGGTGCTTATTTTCTGGCATATCCGCTGAGATTTAAGGTCTTTGCATCGTTTGGACCGTTTGCACTGCAAAAAGGTGAGGGCTTCCTTAAATTTTCAGAATATGCCAAGAATATAATATTCCTGCTTCCCGGATATCTTATAATCTACAATATGTGCGGTCTGTACAAACCTAAACGCGGGCACAGCCGCATACGTGTTATCGGAAACCTGGTGGAAGCAAATATCCTGGGAATATTCTATTTTGCGTTCATTATTTTCGTTTTAAAGCAGTCTGATATATCACGTTCGTTTTATGGTATATTCGGTGCATTAAACCTTTTCTTGGGTCTTTGTTTCAGACTTGCCAGCGGCAGGGTGCTCAGAGCTTTCAGAAAGAAGGGAAAGAATCTTAAGCATGTACTTCTGGTCGGTTACAGCCGTGCGGCTGAGGGTTTTATCGACAGAGTAAAGCAGAATCCTGAGTGGGGTTACTGGATACATGGTATACTCGATGATAATCTAGTGCTTGACACTGAGTACAAGGGAGTAAAGGTGACCGGTGCGGTACTTGATCTGGAGGAGATAATCGCAGCAAATGACTACGATGAGATAGTCATAACACTCAGCCTTGATGAATATGAAAAATTTGAGGATATTGTAAATATCTGCGAGAAATCGGGTGTGCATACAAAATTTGTTCCCGATTACAACAATATGGTTTCCACGGTACCCTATATTGAGGATTTATACGGACTTCCCGTTATTAATATAAGGAATGTTCCGCTTACAAATACAGCCAACCTCTTTATAAAAAGAATGATGGATATTCTTATCGGAGGCATAGCACTGATATTAGCCCTTATCCCGATGCTTATAATAGCCATTGTGATAAAGTGTACATCAAAGGGACCGGCAATTTTCTCGCAGATCCGTGTGGGAAAGCATGGCAGGGAATTCAGGATGTTTAAATTCCGTTCAATGTATCTTGAGGATCCTGAAAAGGAGAAAGAAGAGTGGACGACCCGCGGGGATAAACGTGTTACTCCTATCGGCAGATTTATCAGAAAGACAAGTCTCGACGAGCTTCCACAGCTTTTTAATGTCTTAGGCGGCAGCATGAGTCTTGTCGGACCCCGTCCCGAGAGGCCTCAGTTTGTTGAAAAGTTTAAGGAAGAGGTGCCCAGATATATGGTTAAGCACCAGGTTCGTCCCGGTATGACCGGCTGGGCTCAGATAAACGGTTACAGAGGGGACACTTCCATCAGAAAGAGGATAGAATACGATCTCTACTATATAGAAAACTGGTCGGTAGGGCTGGATTTCAAGATCCTGTTCCTTACCATATTTAAAGGATTCATTAATAAGAATGCTTACTAAACGTCGCAGGAAGGGGCCCGTTTTGCAAAGCAAAATGGGAAGAATTCCTACGACACGGCTCCGTTCCGCAAAGCGGAATGGAATTTTCGAACGGTTTAATGAGGTGTGTGAAAATCAGAGGATAAAATGGAAAACAAAAATAACGACACAATAATAAAAGACGATACAAACAACGAATACGAAAACGTGTGCTATATCTGCCGCAGATCAGAATCACAGGTTGGGAAAATGCTCAAAATGCTAGACAATATGTATATCTGTCCAGACTGCATGCAGCGTACCTTTGACCTGATGAACAGCTCTGCAGCATTCTCAAGCCCTACAATAAAGCCAAAGCAGGATAAAAAGGAAACTGACGAAAAATCGGATAAGCCCGAAAGGACTGAAACTCAGACAAATAATGCACCAAACGGCAATAATGCAAACGGAGTGCCTCCCATATTAAATCTTGGTTCAGGCTTTTTAAACCTTGACAACCTGATTATGCCCGGATTTTTTAATGCTGACACAGGTATACCCAAAAGCCAGAGGGTAAAGAAGGCAAAGCCTGAGAAAAAGGCTGAAGGCGCAAATGAGATGCCGGCAGTACTTGATTTTAAAAAGCTCCCGCCCCCTCACAAAATAAAGGAGCAGCTTGATGAATATGTGATCGGTCAGGAACGTGCAAAAAAGATCATATCTGTAGCAGTTTATAATCATTATAAGCGTGTGACCAAGGATGCCGAAGGCAGCATAGAGATCGGAAAATCAAACATGCTGATGATAGGACCCACCGGATGTGGAAAGACCTATCTGGTACAGACCTTGGCAAGACTTCTTAATGTGCCATTGGCAATAACCGATGCTACTTCGCTTACGGAGGCGGGCTATATCGGTGACGATGTCGAAAGTGTACTTTCCAAGCTCCTTAAGGCTGCGGACAATGATGTGGACAGGGCAGAGACCGGTATTGTATTTATCGATGAGATAGATAAGATTGCCAAGAAAAGGAATGTAACAAACAGGGATGTAAGCGGCGAATCAGTCCAGCAGGGGCTGCTTAAGCTCCTTGAGGGTGCCGATGTAGAGGTACCTGTAGGTGCTACCAGCAAAAATGCGATGGTGCCTATGACCACTATAAATACAAAGAATATTCTTTTCATCTGCGGCGGTGCATTTCCTGATCTCGAGGAGATAATAAAGAAAAGACTGTCAAAGAACACTCTGATCGGTTTCAACAATGACTTAAAGGATCAGTTTGATAATGATCCGGAGCTACTTGCAAAGGTAAACAATGAGGACTTGAGGGAATTTGGTCTTATCCCTGAGTTTATAGGAAGACTTCCCGTAGTTTATACCCTTCGCGGACTTGATGCAGAGATGCTGGTCAAGATCATGAAGGAGCCGAAAAACGCTATCTTAAAGCAGTATCAGAGGCTGCTTGAGCTTGATGAGGTAGATCTTCAGTTCGACGATGACGCTCTAACCGCAATAGCTGAAAAAGCGCTTGAAAAGAAAACGGGAGCGAGAGGCTTGCGCTCCATAATAGAGGATTTCATGCTTGACATTATGTATGAAATACCTAAGGATCCGACCATCGGGCGAGTATTTATCACCAAGGAATACATCGAAGGCAAGGGTGGCCCGAGGATCGTGCTGAGAGGTTAGTTTTATGGAAACATATAACGGAAGTGAAATAGTCGTATTAAAAGGCCTGGAGGCGGTCAGAAAGCGTCCGGGAATGTATATAGGTAGTCTTGGCAGTCGTGGACTTCATCATCTTATCTGGGAAATACTGGATAACGGTATTGATGAGCATCTTGCCGGCTTTTGTAACGAAATAGAGATAGCTCTGCTTAAGGATGGAGGAGTTTCTATTACCGACCATGGCCGTGGAGTACCGGTTGACATGCACCCTACAGAGCATATGCCGACTGCCCGCGTTGTATACACGATACTCCATGCAGGCGGCAAGTTCGGAAATACGGTTTATAAGGTTTCCGGAGGTTTACACGGTGTAGGTGCCTCGGTAGTAAATGCCTTATCGGAGCACATGATTGTCGAGATAAAGAGAAACGGGTCTATTTACCGCGATGAATATAAAAACGGCGGCAACCCGATAGTAGCGCTTGACAAGGACGGATTACTCCCTGCCATAGGTAAATGTGCAAAATCGGATACTGGTACAAAGGTAACCTTTTACCCTGATCCCACTATATTCGAATCAGTAGAATTTAAGCCGGAGATCATAGTTAAAAAACTAAAGGAGACAGCATATCTTAATAAAGGACTGAAGATCACATTCTCGGATCTTCATACAGGCTTTAAGCAGACCTTCTGTGAGGAGGATGGTATAAAGAGCTTTGTTGCGTATCTTTCAAGAGAGGAGACCGTGCTTCATAAGGAGCCGGTTTACCTTGAAGGAAAAAGCGGCGACATAGAGGTTGAGATAGCATTCCAGTACAATAACGGTTTCTCGGAGCAGATCAACTCCTTCTGTAACTGTATAAACGTTGTGGATGGCGGTACTTTAGTTACGGGCTTTAAGTCAGGACTTACCCGTGTCATGAACCAGTATGCCCGTGAGCTTGGTGTGCTTAAAGAAAAGGACGAAAATTTCGACGGAAAAGACATCCGTAACGGCCTTATAGCCATAATATCAATAAAGCATCCCGACCCTCAGTTTGAAGGCCAGACCAAGACAAAGCTGGGAAATAATGATGCAAAGGCAGCAGTAGAGGATGTATTTACCCAGGAAGCAACTATTTTCTTTGATAAAAATGTTGAGCTGTTAAAGACGCTGCTTGAAAATTCACTTAAGTCCTATCAGGTGAGAAAAGCCTCTGACAAGGCAAGGACAACGGCATTAAAGCAGTTAAGTGACGTGGATACAAAGTCAAAGCTTGCCGCTTGCTCATCAAAAAAGCCCGAGGAATGCGAGATATACATAGTAGAGGGTGATTCCGCAGGCGGTACCGTAAAGACTGCAAGAAACAGACGTACACAGGCGGTGCTTCCTTTAAGAGGAAAGATAATAAATGTTGAAAAGGCGGCGCTTGACAAGGTGCTGGCAAATAATGAGATAAAGTCCATGATAGCTGCTTTTGGCTGCGGCATAGCCGAGGAGTTTGACCTTTCAAAGCTTAAATACGGCAGGATAATAATCCTTACCGATGCCGATGTGGACGGAGCTCATATAAGCACGCTTCTGCTTACTTTCTTCTACAGATTTATGCCTGAGCTGATCATGGAAGGCAAAGTATTCAGGGGTCTGCCGCCCCTTTACAGGGTGGAATACGAGATAGGCGAAAAGGGAAAGAAGAAAAAGAAAACCGAGTATATATTTGACGACCATGAGCTTGAAAAATTCAGGAAAACAGGTCAGAAAATACTTACGCTTCAGCGCTATAAGGGTCTTGGAGAAATGGATGCCGAGCAGCTCTGGGAGACAACACTTGACCCTGAAAGAAGAGTGCTTGCACAGGTTTCCATAAATGACGGTGTTGAGGCTGACGAGATCACCTCTATGCTGATGGGCACAAATGTGCCTCCACGCCGTGATTTCATCATGAATGAGGCTAACAACGCCAACCTGGACATAACGTAAGTTAATCATGGGTCAATCACAGAACCGTCCCGTGATTGACATACATTAAAGAGATAATTATTACAAACTAGGAGAACTTAAAAATGAGTACAACCCGGGATCAACTGGTCCAGCTTGATTTTGCGGAGGAAATGAAAACCTCCTTCCGTGACTACGCACTAAGCGTAATACTGGCAAGAGCCCTGCCCGATGTCAGGGACGGCCTGAAGCCTGTTCAGAGAAGAATACTCTATGCTATGAACGAGCTGGGACTGGATCCGAAAAAGCCACACAGGAAAAGTGCACGTATCGTCGGAGATACGATGGGTAAATACCATCCTCACGGCGACAGCTCAATATATGATGCTCTGGTACATATGACAGAGGACTATTCCCTTAATCTGCCTTTGGTGGACGGACATGGAAACTTTGGTTCCATAGACGGAGACGGAGCCGCTGCCATGCGTTATACAGAGGCACGTCTTTCGGAGTCGGCTATAGCGCTCTTAGAGAACCTTGAAAAAGGACTTGTCGAGTTTATGCCAAACTTTGACGAGAGCGAAAATGAGCCCAAGGTCCTGCCGGCAACTCTGCCCAATCTACTTATAAACGGAACTACTGGTATCGCAGTAGGTATGGCAACCAATATCCCTCCTCATAATGCAGGTGAGGTCATCGATGGTGTTATTGCATATCTCGATAATCCTTCGATAACTGAAGAAAAACTGATGAAATATATCCCGGGACCCGATTTCCCGACAGGTGGCATAATTACCAACTGCGATGCCCTGCCGGAGATCTACAGGACCGGTGAGGGCAAGATCAGGGTACGTGCAAAAACCGAGATAGAAAACGGTGATTCCGGAAGAAAAAATATAGTAGTTACAGAGATACCATATACTATAGCCGGAAATAAGCTTAAGCTGGTTGAAAATCTTGTAAGCCTCATGAAAGATAAGGCGTTTGAGGAAATATACGATGTAAGGGACGAGTCTTCCAAGGAAGGTATCCGTATCGTAATAGAGGTTAAAAAGGACAGGGATCCCGAAAACCTCTTAAACGGACTGCTTAAAAAGACATGCATGGAGGATACCTATACAGTAAATCTTTTGGCAGTAAAGGACAAGCAGCCCCTCGTATTTAGCCTTTTAGGTCTCGTTAAAGAGTTTGCTTCCTTCCAGGAAGAACTTTATACAAGAGAGCATGAATATCTGTTAAACAAGGCTGAGCAGCGTCTTGAGATAGTTGGCGGTCTGCTTCGTGCAACGGATATAATTGATCTTATCATAGAGATACTCCGTGGAAGCTCTTCGGTAAAGCAGGCAAAGGACTGCCTTATAAACGGTGATATCACAGATATTAAATTTAAGCACGAGGAATCAAAAAAAGAGGCAGCCACACTCAACTTTACCGAGCGTCAGGCAGACGCTATCCTCGCTATGCCTTTGTCAAAGCTCATCGGTCTTGAAATCCTTAAGCTTGAAGAGGAGAAAAACGAGCTTTTGGGCAAGATTAAAGAGTATAAAGAAATCCTTGCGAATCATCAAAAGCTATGCAGCGTCATTAAGGAAAGACTTAAAGCCTATAAAAAGAAATTTTCAGCTCCGAGAAAGACTGTTCTTTCCAATGTGGAAAGCGTGGGCTATGTTGAGGAGTTTAAGGTAGAGGATATTTATATCTTAGTAGACCGTTTCGGATACACCAAGTCGGTTGACGCATCCGTATACGGAAAAGCGGGAGAGGAAGCCTTAAAGGAATTCACTCATATAATCCCGATGAAGAATACGGACAGGCTCTGCGTATTTACTGCCGAAGGAAACATGATGCAGGTTAAAGCCGAAAAGATACCGCGCTGCAAGCTGAAGGACAAGGGACAGCTAATACATAATCTTTGTAAGGTTGACCAGCAGGATGTGATATTCTATGCATCATATGAGACTTTGTTTGATTCAATGCTGCTGTTTACCACCAAAAACGGCTTTATCAAGCTTGTTTCCGGTATAGAGTTTGATACAAACAGAAATCTAATGCTTGCCACAAAGCTTGAGGACGGTGACGCAGTAGTGGGCATCACGCTCCTGCAGGCAGCAGATATACTTGCAGACAACAGAAAGGTTGTTACGATCACAAAATCAGGCTACTCCTTAGGGTTCCCGTTAAAAGAGGTCAGTGAAATGAAAAAGACCGGCAGGGGCGTTAAGGCGATGACGCTGGACAAAAACGACAAGATTGACTTTGTCACTGTGCTGCCTCCTGAGACAGAAACCTTTGATTACAAGGGAAAGACTGTTCAGTCAAAGAAGATAAAGCTGCGTGCACGCGGTGGAAAAGGCCAGAAAGCGGCCCTGTAGAGAAAACCCATAAAAAATTCATAAAATGATTCAAGAATGAGAGTTAGAGTCTTGACAAGAATTAAATTCTGGGGTATTATATAGTATATGGTTGTACAAGGGGATACTTTACCTTTTAGTACGAATCCTATCTATAACAGGAGAAGCAAAATGGCTAAAAGAATTCTTGTATGTGATGATGCAGCTTTCATGCGCATGATGATTAAAGATATACTTACTAAAAATGGTTATGAGATAGCAGGCGAGGCAGAAAATGGTGCAGTAGCGGTTACAAAGTATGCCGAGACCAAGCCCGACCTTGTTATGCTTGACATTACCATGCCGGAAATGGACGGCATACAGGCTTTAAAGAAAATTAAAGAGCAGGATCCCTCAGCAATGGCTATCATGTGTTCAGCTATGGGTCAGCAGGCTATGGTTATAGAATCCATACAGTCAGGTGCCAGGGACTTTATTGTTAAACCCTTCCAGCAGGACCGTGTTATCGAGGCCATCAAGAAGGTAATAGGTTAACCAGTATTTTTAGACCTGTCCCTATACGGGGCAGGTTTTTATTTGGTCAATCATAGGGACGGTTCTGCGGTTGACTGAAAATTGTCAACCACAGAACCGTCCCTGTGATTGACGTACAAGATGAGAGAAGAAAATTATTAGGATAGGAGAAAGATCATGGCAGCAGCAAAGACAACAAAAGTTAAGAAAGATTCAAAAAAGGATTCCAAGAAGATAGCATGGCTTAAATACAATGCAAAGCAGTTAAAGGAAGTTGAGGCATTGAGCGAGGAATATATCGACTTTATCTCTAACTGCAAGACTGAAAGGGAATGCGTTGATGAGATAGTAGCCATGGCAAAAAAACAGGGTTACAAGGACCTTTATTCCGTAAAGAAGGCAAAGGCCGGAGACAAACTGTATGCGGTAAACAAAGGAAAGGCAGTAGTGCTTTTTGTAGTCGGAACCAAGCCTTTAGAGACCGGTATGAAGATACTCGGCGCACATATTGATTCTCCGAGACTTGACATAAAACAGAATCCATTATATGAAGATACAGATCTTGCACTTATGGAAACCCACTACTACGGCGGTATCAAGAAATATCAGTGGGTTGCTACCCCTATGGCAATACACGGCGTAATCTGCAAGAAGGATGGAACTATTGTAAAGGTAGTAATCGGTGAGGATCCTAAGGATCCTGTAGTAGGCATTTCAGATCTGCTCATCCACCTTGCTCAGGATCAGATGGACAAAAAGGCATCAAAGGTAGTTGAAGGCGAGGATTTAAACGTTCTCGTAGGCAGCATACCGTTAAAGGATGAGGAAAAGGAAGCAGTAAAGAAAAACGTATTAAAGCTTATCACAGATAAATACGGCGTGGATGAAGACGACTTTATGTCTGCTGAGCTTGAGGTGGTACCTGCAGGCCGTGCAAGGAGCTATGGACTTGATGCAAGCATGGTCATGGGCTATGGTCAGGATGACAGGATATGTGCATTTACATCTGCTAAAGCTATATTCAACTGCAATACACCTGACAGGACTGCGGTTTGTATCCTTGTTGATAAGGAGGAAATAGGAAGTGTCGGTGCTACAGGCATGACATCCGTATTTTTTGAAAATATTGTTGCCGAACTGATGGACAGGATGGGCGATTACAGTGAGCTCAAGGTTCGCCGTGCACTTCAGAATTCACATATGCTCTCATCCGATGTAAATGCAGCCTTCGATCCTAACTACCCTTCCGTTATGGAAAAGAAAAACTGCGCATATCTGGGAAGAGGCATGGCATTCAGTAAATTCACCGGCTCACGCGGAAAATCGGGCTCAAATGATGCTAATCCTGAGTTTATAGCTAAGCTCCGTGCAGCACTTGACAAGCATAATGTATACTATCAGATGGCTGAGCTTGGCAAGGTGGATCAGGGCGGCGGAGGAACTATCGCCTATATCATGGCTAAATATAATATGGAAGTTATTGACAGCGGTGTAGCACTCCACAACATGCATGCCCCTTGGGAAGTATCCAGCAAGGCTGATATTTACGAGGCAGAAAAAGGGTACGAGGCATTCTTGCTGGAGTTATAAAAATCACAATGGGACGATTGGTGATGCGGTTTTAGCCTTCTCTCAAGGGGGAAACCTTAATATCAATAATATGGGTCTATAGTTAACAGGATTAACGGAGAATAATACATGCATAAATTCGGAAAGCGGCTGGTAGAGTGGCTCTGCGAAAAGAATATAAAAAATCAGATGCTCGCCATCTATCTTCTGGCGATACTGCTTCCGATGACGGTCATCGGAGGAGTATTGACGGTATATCTGTATCTTTATTCCAACAAGGATACCAGGATACTTCTGATATGCATACTGATAGTAGTGGTCGGAGCGCTCATTTCGTATATTGTTATTTCGTTTTTCTCAAGTCATTTTTCAGACAGAGTTAATGAGCTCAGAAGCTCCATGCACGATGTAAGTAATGAGGATTACGATGTTCCGGACTCATTGCGTGGGAATGATGAGATTTCCATGGCTTATGAGGAACTAAAGAAAATGGCTCAGCTCATCAAGGAAAAAGATGCAGAGATGTATGAGACAAAGATTGATGCCGAGCGATTTGCCACCGAGCAGCAGATGATGGAATATAAGATGCTCTCAAGCCAGATAAACCCGCATTTTCTGTATAACACTCTTGAGGCACTTCGTATGAGAGCCATAGCGGAAAAGGACAGGGATGTGGCGACCGGCATTAAGCTCCTTGGGAAATCAATGCGATACATTTTGGACAACACCGGTACGGTATCGGTACCTCTGCAGCAGGAACTGGACTATATAGAAAATTATATAAAGATCATCAAATTCCGTTTCCAGGAGCGCATAAGCTACGAACTAAAGGTGGAGGACGATATAGATACAAAGAGTTACAGTATTTTGCCTCTGCTCCTGCAGCCCATAGTCGAAAACTCGGTTGGACATGGTCTCGAGATGGTCGAAAACGGTACACTGAAGATAACAGTATCGGAAGGCGTTGAAGAAACCATAAAGGTCTTAATAGAAGACGATGGTATCGGTATGAACCCCGGAGAGCTGCGTGCAGTAAGGCTGAAAATCGACCGTTTAGAGCAGGTGCCTGCCAAGAGCATAGGTCTTTTCAACATAAACAAACGTATAAAGCTCTTTTACGGAGACCGTTACGGTATCGAGATTGACAGTGAGGAAAATGTAGGTACCAAGGTAACGGTTACGTTGCCGATGAGACCTATATAAACTTCATTCGTCAGGTAGTAGCAGTGATCTACGGTATTCAGCCGGGCTCATCCCGACATACTTTTTAAATTTCTTGTGGAAATAGTCTACGTTGTTATATCCGATACGCTCGGATATCTCGTAGACTTTTAATTTATTCTGTTTTAAGAGCTCCTTAGAATGCTCAATCCTGATATGGTCAACATAGGAGTTAAAACTCTCGTTAACCGCCTTGTTAAAGATTTTCCCGAGATATGCACTGTTGTAACCGAAAAGCGGAGCGATTGTCTCAAGTTTGATATTATTCTGATAATTATGATCAATATAGTAAATAACGTCGTCAAGGATACTGTCACGGGAAGAGTTACCCGTAGCATTCATGATCATCTCGAACTGACCTGAGAAAAAGAGGATTATCTCATACAGATAGAGCTTAGTCTGGATAAGTTCGATAATTGATGAATTTGTAGGGAAGGGGATCTTCTCCGAGCCGTAAAGGTGGGAGATGGTCTCCTTTATCTGCAGGTAAAGGTCGGTCATAAAGAGCTTTACCGAGTCGATAGTATCATTAACTGTATACAGATATTCCTCAAGAGCATAGAGAGTCTCGGCAACACGTTTTCTGTTGTAGGTCTGGAGGTGGTCTGTAAGGAGTTCTGCATATTTTGTCAGTAACTTGTTGCTCAGGGTATTATCCTTTACGTCGGTCTTGGGCAGTTCCTCATATCCTAAGGTATGCTGGCCCTGTGCACAGAAGAAACGTCTGTTGATAAGAGCCAAGGCCTGTTTATATGACTGGTTAATGTCTTTCGGTGACTCCACCAGGGCACCATAACAGATGAAGATCGTATCCATCGGACTGCCGGCCTGGGGCGGAGTGTTATCGTAGTGGTCGAGGAAGTCATTAAACTGCTTTATTGCAACTGAACCTTTAAGCAAAATAACATCATTCTGCCCGATCCTGATGCCCTCAAAGGTATTGTTGTTATCGTTCCTGACATTTAACAGCTCGGCAAAATCATATGTGATGGAAGAGAGCTTTTTCGAATAATTTTCATAGATAACAATCTGATAGTCATCAAAGGTAAAGCCCATTTCCTCTAAGGTCTGGGGAACATATGCATTTTCATCAGCCTCACCGGTAATGATTTCACGCATGATTACGTCGTGAGCCTTGTTTTTATATACGTCTATGAAATTATCTTTCTTACGCTCATCATCTAAAAGCTTTTTTACATAGGAAACGGCCTCGTAAAGATCATCCTCGTCGATGGGCTTGGTAAGATAGAAATCTACATTATATCTGATGGCAGTCTGGGCATAGGTAAAGTCGGAATAACCTGAAAGAATGATGCATTTTCCTGTAAAACCGGCCTCTCTGGCAGCCTTTATGACCTCTGTACCGTGTAATTTGGGCATACGAATATCAAGCAGGATGAGATCCGGCTGGTATTTTAAGATGATATCCAGAGCCTCCTGCCCGTTTTCTGCTTCATAATCGGTTGAAAAACCCATCGACTCCCAATCCAGCAGGCACTTGATACCACGCCGGATATTGCTCTCGTCGTCAGCAAATAAAACTCGGTACATTAAGAATCCTTTCTTGTTCCATCATATAATGGCGCCACCTTAAGCTATGACTACGTCATAGGCTCCATCACTGTGTGATGTAGCTTTCATAATGAATCTGACGATTCATTACGATGATTATTATATCACAAAAAAAATATTTTGCAAATAGCGGAACCTTTTATATTTTAAGTCGTCTAATGAGTGAAAGAGAAAAACAATCCGCTTTACAACAGGGTGACGATATAGTATAATTCGGTAGAGCCTAATAAAATTTTTATGGCTTTGTCAGGGAAAAACGGGGAGATTCCGAATTTGGAGGTTACATGAAGTACGATATTGAAACCCTTATGCGGAAGCATGGTAATGAGGTTTTACGTACCGCTTATTCTTATGTAAAGGATAAATTTACTGCCGAGGACATCTTCCAGGAGGTATTCATAAAAGTTTACAAAAACCTGGAGAGTTTTCGGGATGAAAGCGATATAAAAACCTGGATTATCCGCATAACGATCAACACAGCGAAGGATTATCTAAAGAGCGCATATAGCCGGAAGGTTGTTCCGATGATGGAGTTTAAAGAGGATCAGCTGGTTTCGGATAATGATTTTGAAGAGATAGAAAACAGGGACAGGGACGAGCAGGTAAGAAAAACGGTAATGAGTCTGCCGGAACAATACCGAGAGGTTCTGTTATGTGTTTACTATCATGAAATGAGTGTCGCGGACACCGCAAAGTCCTTGGGGATTGCGGAGGGTACCGTCAAAAGCAGATTGTCACGGGCGCGTGACATGATGAAAAATAAACTGGAAGGGAGGCTGTAGATATGAGTGAAGAATTATTTGACCTTGAGATCAAAAAGAGCTTTGAAGAAGAATTCGACGCACAGGATATCTTCGTGAGTGAAGACCTTATCGCGAGAACTATGGCCGCCATAAAGTCCCAGGAGAGTAACGATACCGATTCCCAAAGGGAAGATGATATAGATAGCAGCAAGGATAATATAATTTCTGTAACAAAGAATACAATTGACAGTACAAATACTGCAACAGAAACTGAGAAAGTAGTTGATATAACAGCTCCCACAACTAAGAAGAGGTATTTAAAGTGGATATCAGGTATTGCCGCAGCCCTGGTTATCGGTGTGGTTGGACTGTTTATTTTCAAAAATGGTATAGGAGGCATTAAGGAGACTTCTGACTATGTGGCAGCTAATTATGCTACTGCCTCGGATAACAGTTATTCGGGAAACAAATATAAGGATGAGCCAAAAGCAGTAACGGAAAGCGTTAAGGAGGAAGCCTCCGCATCAGCTGCTTCGGAAAGAAACCCTGCTGCAGATGAATATGATATGGAAGTAACCTGTGCACCTGCATCAGATTCACTTACAGGGGTAAACAATTTTGCGAATGAATCCTTAAAGAGTGAAGAAGCTGCTACAGCTGACGAGAAAGATGATCGGGAAATGGCAGCGGACGGCACTTTGGGTATACAGGATGGAAATCCTGAAAATATCGAGTCGATAACAAAGGAAATGATGTTCTGTATCGATGGTATCGTTGCCGAACTGGAGTTTACCGGAAATAATGAGATGCTTTATACTAAGGAAAACATGAATCGGATTTATGCAACTACTTCATATAAGGAACTGTTGGATTACGGTGAGCTGATTGGCGAGACAAACTTTAAGAGTGTTCTGAAGGACATGTATGAGGCAAAAGAGGGTACAGCAAATGAGATTAACATAATGTATCTCTTGATCCAGGATGCTTCTAAAGAGAATGCAGATTAACTGCATTGAAAGCTTATAGGAAAACAAATAGAAGATATTGAACGAAAAAAACGGCTCCCATTGCGGAGTCGTTTTTTCGTGCTATAAACTATAAAAGATGTGCTCTTAAATATTCAGGTGTTTCAGCAGAAAGGAGTGCCGGAGGAACATCAAATACGGTCTTGCAGCCTGTCTGTCCATCCTTGTTCATTCTGTAGGCTGCCCTTGCGAATGCAACAAGTACGGAAGCTGTAAACTCAGGGTTTGAATCAAGCTTAAGGCTGTACTCTATAGTATGGGTATTCTCGTTATTCATGCCTGTCTTTCCTGTACGGATAACCTGTCCGCCGTGAGGAAGCCCTGCATGGTTCTTCTTCATCTCTTCTTCGGTAATGAAGGTTACTGTTGTGTCGTAGTCTGCGAAGTAATTGGGCATAGTCTTGATCTCGTTTTCGATCTTCTTTAAATCAGCGCCTTCTTTAGCAACTACATAGCACTCACGGGTATGCTTCTCACGAGTGGTAAGCTCGGGATTCTTTCCGGAACGGACTGCCTCAAGTGCTGCAGGTACGGGAACGGTATACTGTCTTGCATCCTTTACACCCTCTATACGCCTGATAGCATCTGAGTGCCCCTGGCTTACGCCTCTGCCCCAGAAGGTGTAATCTGCACCTTCTGTAAGGATAACATTTGAATAAAGTCTTGCAAGTGAGAACATTCCGGGATCCCAGCCTACTGAAATAAATCCGATGTGTCCTGCTGCCTTTGCTGCCTCATCCACATTGGCAAAATGCTGAGGAATATTTGCATGGGTATCAAAGCTGTCAATGACATTAAAGTATTTAACTGCTTCGGGAGTCTGCTTGGGCAGGTCTGTAGCACTTCCGCCACAGATGATAAGAACATCGATGTCATCCTTATGTGCTGCGAGATCTTTCGAACTGTAAATCTTTGCATTGCTGTTGATCTTTACGGTAGCAGGATCACGTCTTGTGAATACTGCAACCAGTTCGGTGTCGGGGTTATGCTTAACAGCAGCCTCTACTCCGCGTCCTAAATTTCCGTAACCTAAAATTCCTAATCTGATCATATGTCATACCTTCCTTTATTGTATTGCCCCTCGTTTATCATTGGGGATGATTTTTAACTATTCAGCCTGTGCTCCCGAATCCGCCGTTCCGGGCAGTATCCGTATCATCATCAGTCGTGATACCAAATGGCAGGAACACTCCCTGAGCAAAGCCCTGTCCGGCTTTTAGCGTAAGTGTTTTGCCACTCTGTGCAGACTTTCCGATACCGGAGTAGTTGGTGAGTTTTATCATGATATGTCCTTCGTTATCGGAATAATAGTAATCACTGTCTATCACGCCTACCGTGTTGTCAAGCATCAGCCTGTACTTAAAGCCGAGTCCGCTTCTTGGGAATATCATTAGTACCCATCCGTTTTCCATTTTGGCTCTGATACCTGTCGGTATCTTTACAGTTTCACCGGGCTCGAGGGTGATATCGAAAGGAGTGTAGAAATCATACCCTGCGGAACCTGCTGTAGCACGTTTGGGAAGCTTTAAACTGTTATAGGTTTCATTTGCTGCTTCATCGGTAAGACCCCACTCTTCCTGGGCAGCTGCCTTAAAGATATCGAAACTGACTGTTCCGAACTCTGCTATTCTATCCATTTATAATACCGTTTTTCATTTGAGCTTATGCTTAAGCGTTTATATTCAATTGCCAACAAAATATACAATACAATTTTTTGTCTAATAAGTCAACTTTTTTTCTCAAATTAAGTCTGTAATATTTTTATTTATATTTTAGTATAATTATACAGTAAAAATTTGTCACTTAGGTTTAGCATAAAATCAGGATTTGGGAGTAAGGAAGCAGGAAAAGATGGGTGAAGCAAAGAATATAGCGTATAAATATAATAATATACCCATACATGCCGGTGGATATGTAACGGGCTTTTGTTTCCATTCCAAAGAAGAGGGATGTATGTATATACGTACCGATATAGGTGGCGTATACCGATACAACAGCAAGAAAGATGTTTTCGAAAGTCTCGCTGATCATATAAGGCCAGATAACATTGCTGAATCATTCCCTATCGCGATCGCCCTGGATGACAAGATTTCATCAAGGCTTTATGTGGCATGCGGAACCCAGCGCAACAGACATGGTATGCTTTGTGTTTCAAAGGATCGCGGAGAAACCTTTACATATACCGAAATCCCCACCATGATCGACGGTAACTGGGGTGGCAGGAGCTCCGGCAGCAGGCTTATCATAGATCCCAATGACAGTGATACACTGTTCTTTGCAAGCCAGCGCGGCGGCTTGTTTGTGACGCATGATTTAGGTCAAAACTGGGAAAAGATAGACGTATGCGGCGAGGACTGGATGACATTTGTCTGGATGTCTCCTTTCAGTGACCTCATGATAGTCGGTACGGCAGGTGTAGATACCATGCCCTCCGATACCATGCGTGGGCATACACTGTATGTTTCCTATGATAAAGGCATCAGCTTTTCAAAGCTTCCGATGCCTGAGTTTCAGGAGTATCCCTTCAGTAACTTAAGTGGGTACGTACCTGTAAGATGTACATATGACGGCAAGTATTTTTATGTAACCTTAAGCGAGAACGGACCAAATTCCTTCCTTTATGAAAACGGATACGGATGCGATTCCGGGCATGTTGTGGGCGGTCATGTATTAAGATATTATTTTAAAAATGGCAGGATTGAGGGCTACAAGGATATTACCCCTACCGACAGCCTGATAAAAGAAAGCGATCCTACCGGTAAGAATGTATCTGAGGACAATTTCTACAGAAATTATAATTTTGGTTTCGGAGGCATTGCTTCCAATCCTCAGGAGCCGGGACTTATCGTATGTACCACGGTCTGTCGCGGAAAGGGTGATCTGATATTCCTCTCAAGGAATTACGGAGAAACCTGGAAAGTTATACTCTTTGATACTAAAGTAGGAAAATTGAAATTTAACACTTCATATATGCGTCCGGAATATTATGCAGGTCATTCCTGTATACACTGGATGAGCGATATAAAGATCAATCCTCTCGATCCCCAGGAGGCATGGTTTAACACGGGGACCGGTGTTTTCAGGACTCATAACCTGCTGTCCGAGAACGAGGTGGCTTTTGAGGACTGGAATCAGGGGCTTGAAAATACAGTTCATCTTAACGTCTATGCACCCATAAAAGGGCCTACCGTCCTGCTTGATGCGGTAGGCGATCTCGGAGGGTTTGCTTTTACGGATATAACAAAGCAGTGTAAGAATTCCTTTGCAAATGCAAACGGGGATAAGTTCATAACCTGTATGAACATAGATTCACCCGATGAAAAGCCCGAGCTTGTTTTTGCAAGTGCCAGAGGTAACTGGAGAGGAATTACCAAAGGCGGGATAATAAAAAGTACGGATTACGGTGCTACATTTGAAAGGCTTGAGACTCCTTTCGGTATTTCACCTGCCCTCGATAAGCTGCTTACAAAAATTGAACAGCCAAATGTAACATCGGGCTGGATAGCAGTAAATTGCGACGGCACAGCCCTTTGCTGGTGCGTTGCTGACAGAGCCCGTCTACCGGTAACTGCGGTCATCTGCAGCCGTGATGGCGGTAAGACATGGGAAAAATCACAGGTCATGGGACTTAACGATCTGCCAAAGCAGGAAGGGTATATCAAGGTTTTCGCTGACAAATGCGATGCGCATATCATGTACGGTTTTGGTGACCGTTCACAGATTTATATAAGTAAGGATTTTGGCAAGACCTTTAGGGAACTTGCAATCCCGAATTATTTCCCGAGGACTGATCTATCACAGATCGATACCTTTAACAAGACAGAGATCAGATGTGAGTCCGGAAAGCGCGGAGTTATCTATCTGGCTATGAACAATCATGGTCTTTGGAAGCTTCAGTATAATAAGTATACCGGTACTCTTGATCTCAACAGGCTTACAAATGAAGGTGAGTCCTGCATGAGGCTCGGATTCGGCCTGATACACAGAGGTGTTGACTACTTAAGTGAAAACAAGGCTATCTATGTATGCGGTGTTATTGGCGGGAAGTACGGTTTTTACAGGAGCTTTAATGACGGTACGACATGGGAGAGGATCAATAACGACCATCAGATGTTTGGAGATATCAATTCGATAGACGGAGACAAGAGGGTTTTCGGGCGCTTTTACCTAGGCAGCGGTACAAGAGGACTGCTTTACGGCGAGCCGGAATATCTTGAGAGCAGGATTTCAAGGGAATCATAAATTTTTAAGGGTGGTGCTGCATGGAGAATAATACGGTAACTGAATCGAAGTCCATTCCGTTTAAAAAGCTGGTCTGGAAAGCACTGCCGGAGATGTGGGCATTTCAGTTTTTGGCTGCTATTATCATGGTAATCCCTGCATGGATATTGATGGTTTTACTGAACATCGTGGCGGAATCCGGAGGCACGGCACTGACCTCAGCCAATCTGGGGGAGATGCTTTTAAGCTGGCGTGCACCCGTGCTGCTGATCCTTGGGATAATTCTGGTTTTATGGTTTGTCGCAGTGGAGGTTTTTGCTCAGATTTACATGAATGATGACATTCTGCAGGGGAACCGTACCAAAGTCTGGCGAGAGATCGGCAAGGGGATAAAAAGCATTAAAAGATTTTTTACTCCAGTCGGTATTCTGGTGTTGCTTTTCATCTTGATTGCCGTACCGCTATGCGGGATAGGATTTTCCATCAGTCTGACCGAGACGTTTTATATACCAAACTTTATTATGGAGGCAGTTCGTGCCACCCCAATCTATGCCCTGCTGTACATCGCAGTGATACTTGCTCTGGCATGGGTGGGCTGGCGATATATTTTTATTGTACACGGTGTTATCTTAGATGGAAAGACTCCTTCTGAGGCAGGAAAGGCATCAAAGGAAATCATTAAGAAAAACGGAAAACAATTCGGGTTTTCTTTGCTTAAGCTTATCCTGTTGGTCTTCCTGATCCAGGTTGCATCCACGCTGATTTTCCGTACGCTTCCTGAAATTATTCTTGAAAAGGCCGGAGAGACACTACCAAAGGGGTATTTTATAGATGTTGAGCAGATGGCACAGTCAGAGCTGAGCGGGACTGATACTTCCGTTATCGGATACCGGATTTTGTGCACACTTGCTGTACTGATGGGCGGATACTTAAACTCCGTGGTTACTCTCTTGTGCGGAGCTTATCTAATACTCCGTATTACGAGATATTATTTTGCCTATACCCGTGGCGAGGGCGAGCTGTGGCCGGAACGTCCTAAAAAAAGAGGCTACGTCTTTAAGGTCATCTTTATGGTGGTACTTACCCTACTGATCCTTGCAGGTTCTGTGCTTGTCGGACTGTGTTATAATAAAATCTTTGACCGGACCGAGCCGATACGTATCATCGCACACCGTGCGGGAGGTACCATGGCCTCCGAAAACTCAATTGAGGGTTTATATATGGCAATCGAGCACCAGTGTTACGGCAGTGAAACTGATGTGCAGCGCACAAAGGACGGCTATTACATAATCAATCATGACAATACCTTTGAGCGTCTGGCCGGTGTTAACAAGCACCCTGAGGAAATGACACTGGATGAGATACGTGAACTTAAGATAAAGGATACCACCGGTAGCGGTGAGGAGCTCCCGGTAGTTACGCTTGAAGAAATGCTGGATGTAATACGCGGCAAGGAGAAGTTGTATATCGAACTTAAAGGCGCTACCGCGGACAACCAAATGGTGGATGATGTGGTGCGTATGGTTAAGGAACACGACTGCATGGAGGACTGTGTGCTGATCTCACTTAACTATGACATCATCGACTATGCCGAGACAACGTATCCGGAGTTTGAGACGGGCACCCTGTTCTTTATCAGTTTGGGGGATGTTTCCAGACTGAACTGTGATCTGCTGATCATGGAAGAGTCTGCCGCTACCGATACTAGCATTGATCAGATCCACAGTGCCGGAAAGCTGGCATATGTCTGGACAGTCAACACCGAGGCCGGTATGCATCGGTTCCTCGCAAGTGAGATAGATGGCATCATTACTGACGAAATACCTATGTCCGAGCAGGTACAGGAGGAGTTGGACTCACGTACTGATCTGCAGGTGATAACGGATTGGATGAGTGATATTTGGGATTAAAAAAACGGCTCTTGCGGGAGCCGTTTTTAAATTTGTTAATTCAAACTTTTTAAAGTGGGAATTTATATTCCCAAACCTCATTTTTCATGCACTATCGTGTATTATTCACTTTTTTCCATATCCCAAAACCCTGTTTTACTGCACTATCATGCACCTATCTTGGAAAAAATGGGGTACAAACGGGGTAAAACCGAAAAATTGGGGTAAAACTGAGTCCACGCCCGGACTCTTCCTAAAAAACAATACTATTATTGAGTTCTTCAAAAACTTCCTGTTTCTTTCTCTCGGATACCTCTGCGTAAATCTCTAACGTAGTCCTGATATCCTTATGACCCATTACTGTCTGTATCACTTTGATGTTAGTTTCGCTCTCACAAAGCCTTGTGCAGAAAGTATGACGGGTAACGTGGCAACTGAAGCGGGGAATTATCAACGGTTCCCTACGCTCCCTCGCCGCCATAACCTCCTCACGTGCGTTATGATCGTCAACTATACGCTTTATCTCCTTGTTCAAGCTAGCGGGATTATGAAGAGTGCCATAACGATTACAGAAAATAAAACCGCTCATACCGTCAAGCTCTACCTGGCATTGATTATCTTCTTTAACCTGAGACTCCTTTTCTGCAAGCAAGGCTTCCTTCACCTTGTCCAACAGCGGAACACTTCTGATTCCGGCTGCCGTCTTAGGCTTGTTGACCCTATACTCGCATTTGAAGTCCTTATCATGCCTCGGACCATAAGTAATATTATGATTGATGCTGATAGAATTGTTCTTGAAGTCAACATCTTTCCATCTGAGTCCGATGATCTCGCCTACCCTGCCTCCTGTACCGAACATAACAGTGAACAAACGTTTCCAACGCTCATACTCCGGCTTGTCAATCCAATCAAGGAAAGCTCTTTCTTCTTCTATAGTCAAAGCATGTCTCGGCTCAGGCCTGCCTGAAGTCTTCTTCTTGATGTCCCCAAGGGCACCATCCGAAGGATTGCTCTTAATGATATTGTCCCTGACTGCCATCTGGAATACCGGATGGAGCAGACTATGGATATTATCTACCGTAGCAATCTTAAGTCCCGTATCCAGCAAGGACTTGTAGAACAGAAGGATGTCTGAATAGCGAACTTCCGCTATCTTCCTCTTTCCGAAGCCATCTCTTACAAAGTGATCATATGTATAAATATAATTCGTCATGGTGGAACTTCGCAGTTCCGACTTAGTTGCGATGTATCTGTCAAAGACATAATTGATGTCAGACTTAGCTACCGCATAGACACCAAGCCCGCTCAGCTTGTCCATCTGGATCTTAGTCTCTTTTTCCCTTAAGCTTCCAAGATCCTTATCATAGATACACCGTCTTTTGCCGAAGGGATCCATATATGCATAACAGTAGAGCTGGTGCTTATTCTTAAACGACTCGCCCTTATGCAGAACCCTTCCTTTCTTATCTTTCCTAACTTTTGCCATATCCTTATCCTTTCAAAAGCCAGGAAGAGAGAGCTGAAAAGCAAAACCACTCTGTATTGTTCAGGAGTTCAGCATTTCCTCAACACAGTTCCGTATAATCTCTGTAACGGTAAGGTTGTTCTTTTCGGCACGTTCCTGCAGTTTCTGGAACTCCTTATCATCAAAGCGTACCGTTACCCTGTTCTTCTTAGGTGTTTCGAGTTTCGGTCGTCCCATAACAGCCATATCGCGCACCTCCTTCCAACCATCTTAGATTATACTTTTTGTCGGCTCATATGTCAAGTGGTTTTCAAACTTTTTTGTCCCTCTCTCCTGTATTCAGCATTCCTTAAAATACTCCAGATACTTGTCTATCATATCTACTTTCACTAATGACATCTTGTTTACCTTATAAACAGCATCTGCATTATGTGCCAGTGTATTGAACTCCCTTTCGCTCATCCCATACATAAGAGCACCCTGCCTGTACCTTACAAACTTAACATCCGGAGTCGGACTTCTTAAGACCATTAATGAAAACAGTTTTCTCGGAATATAGAATACACTTTCGTCAAGCTCGCACCTGACTTTATCCTTATTGTCTTCGGTGTGTTTCATTCCTTCTGCTCCTTCCGCCGTAAATATTTGGGTCAGATCCATCCGCCCATCAGATTGCACCTGCCATCAGACAGATACCTCCTGATCGGCAGATAATCCATACCATTTAAATCTCTTTTTTCGTTCTGACAGCATCAATTAAAAAGCCTTTTCTTTTTTCGAGCCAATACATAAACCCCAGTAAAGGCCTGATGAATATGGGTATGTCAGCCTTGACCACTTTCCTGTCCGGCTTATCGCTGAAAAACGGATTCCCCTGAAATTCATCTTTTGAATCTAAAGCCATCGACATGATGTTCATCATTTCCAGCTTGGTATACCTTTCAAAATACTTATCATCTACTGCTTTCTTTAGTGCATACAAATCATGTTCATCCGATATTTCTATTTTTTCCATTATCGGCATATATTTCAGATCATAGACTTCCAATGGTTCAGGCTGATCCGGAATATCCGGCAGTTCCAGAGAATCGATCATATCCTCATAAAATTCTTGTCTAGTCATGTTTATATCCTCCTTTCCTTCAAGATGCAGGTTTTATAGGATGATACAAGCAGATATCTCACGGCTTCGGATAACCGAGATTATCTTCTCAAACTCCGGTATTTTACCGATGTTACTAAACTCATCCAGTATGAAACGGACGTGGATCTTCAGTTTCCCGTTATGTTTACTGCCTGCTATATCACACAGAAGATTGAACATCTGGGCTTCCATCATAGCTATGATGAAGTTGAAAGTACTGTCCGTATCTGACATTATCATAAACAACGCTGTCTTTCTCTCACCTATCAGATCCATCTCCATTTCATCATATGAAGTAAGCTCCCGAAGTTCCTTGATATCAAAGGGTGCAAGCCTTGTAGCACATGAAATCAATATGGATTTAGCGGTCTTGCCCGAAACAAGTTGTCAATGGTTTTTTATACTTTTTTACAATATTTTCTCAGCCTGCCCCTTTCAGCACCCTTTTAAGCACCTCTGAGAAGGTCATTCCCTGCTCTTTGAAGTGCAGTTCTGCCACATAGGTGGTCTTGTCTATAGTTCGAGTTACGGTACTCGGCTTGGATTCTGATGCAACCTCGGTTAAACCATCTGTATTGCTCTTGGATTCATCAATCCCATCTGTTATAATTTGCTTTTCTTGTTCCATAAGTCCTCCTTAAAATGAACGAAGGGAACGGATACGCTCCATTCCCTCCGAAAAAGAAGAGCACGGCTATCAAAGATAACCGTGCACCTATATCTTTTAATAAAAATATCATATACTTGAATGTTAATGGTCTAACATTACGAGAAATAGATTTAGAATACGTTTATTTTTTCATAATAACCATCCTCATTGTCATAAAAATTGAATATTTATTTTAATAAACTTGGAAGAATCCATAAATCATCTAAATAATCAGCTAAATATAATGGCAAAACCTTTTCTTCAGCAATCTGGTCTATTACTTTCTTAGAAATTGTAAAGCTAATAACTTTTGACTCACTGCCATTTGTCATGTCAGCTACTGCCCAATACTGAATCTCATTAAAAATATCAAACCCCTGTGAAGTAATCAAATCACAGACAGTATAATAATTTTGTTCTATAGTAGAGGAATTACTAAATGATGGTGTAATTTTCGCCTTTATAACTACACGTGCTTCATCTTCATTTATAGATATTAACTTTCCATATTTTAGTCTTACCCAATTTGGATTAAATTTCCCTTTGCTCACAACCTTAGAATAGTTATAATAGACATACGAATATACCATCTCAACCTGTTTTGTTGAAATCTTGTATTTATCTGCTACAGTTTGCAAAGCTTTATCTGGATCAGTAACATACTTCATTTTTGTTAACTTATAGTCATCATATATTTCAATAAGATCATCATAAGACGGATTCATTTCAGCCAATTCCGGATACTCTTTCTCATCTACTATTCCAGTAGGCTCAGGGCTTGGAGTCGGGCTTGGCGTAGATGTTGGATTTGAAGGTTTATTATTATCTGATGATTGATTTACATCCTTTGTTATTATTGGAAATGGTGTAATTTCTTTATCTTTATCTTCATCAACGATGCTGCAACCAGACATACCGCCAATCATAAGAACAGCCATAATCATAACAAATACATTTAAATATTTACTTTTCATTATTGTCACCTCCAAAAATCGGTTATTCAGTACGCTTTTATCTGCATAACTACAATTATTATATCGTCATTTTTCAGAGTAAACTTTATATATTTCTTGATTATTTAGTAAATAATTCATAAGTTTGATGTCAATTGCAGATTTATAACCCTCTTCCCTCTCTTATAATTTCCTTCTTCTTTGCAATATGGTTCTCATTCTCCAAGATTAGTTTCAGCTCCTTCTTGTTGTGTTCCAGAACTTCTATGCGGGCAAGTTCAGTTGCAACCTCAGTGAACTGCTTATCAATGCCATCTATACTTTCATCAATCTTTTTAAGTTCATCCCGCCACTTACCGGGAGTGATATTTTTATTAGTTCCCTCGATAGCATCTTTTATCGCTTTCCTTTTAACCTCATACTGCATAAGTTCGATGGAATGTTTTTTCTTAGCCCTATAATAAGCTATTCCTCTCTTTGAACTTACCTCTGCGTGAATTTTGTAATATGGCTCATAATCATTGTAGAGATCCAGCAGGTGTGTAAAATGTTCACTCTGCTTTTTAAGCTTCTTTCTTTCAGATATAAGCTCGCCATATCTCGGCTCTATACCAAGTCTGTACTTTTCAAGTTCTTCATAAGTGGATACTCCTATCTTATGAACATAATTCTCCATATATTCCAGGTTCTGAAGCTTGCTCTTATCTGATACAAAAGCAAGATACTTTGAGCCGGCTACTTTTAGTTTTAACCTTCCCTTGTTCCGCTCCGCCACCTTTCTCAGTACCTCGATGATTTCATTGATGATAGTGCCTACTATTGTAACGGGCAAAGCAGCCAATTCTTCAAGTGCTTTCTTTGCTTCTTCCAAGGCTATCCTTGCGTTGATTATGATTGCATTCCTTGCTATAATATCCCGGTTAATATCTCCCCTGATGCTCTTTACACCCGCCCTCTCCAAAGCACTCGCTTTCTCGCCAAGATGTATCTGCGGTTCTATATCAAGTCCCTGCTCCTTGAATGACCGGTGTTCCCAGAAATTTTCCGTATTCCCAATCTGCTCATTTACAGAATTTATGGTGTCGGCTAAGTCCTTACGCCACATACCGACTTTCTCTTTACTGTTCCAATCATTAGTGGGGATTGTCGAACACTTCCACTGCTTTCGGTTCTGCTTATCAACTTTCTGTTTTCCGGTTGCCTTATCTATGAGCGGGATGCGTTCTCCATTCTCATCTTTAAGGTACACTTTTTTCTGCTTCGGCATCCACTTTCCCTGCTCATCTATGCCCCGCAGGGTTAACATAATATGACAGTGAAGATTACGCTGTCCGGTGTTCTTGTTTTCGGAATCGTGTATGGCAAACTGGGCACACATTCCCACATCGGTAAAGTTCCGTTTAACAAAATCCCTCATTGTTTCGATTGCAAGGTTATAAGTCCATTCATTAGGAAGTTCAACCCTGAATGTCCGGGCAAGCTGTGCGTCCTTTGCTTTTTCTATTTTTTCTACACTGTTCCATAGCACAGCCGGATCAGAATATTCCGGCGGAGCATTAGCAGGCAACATAACCTCGGTATGTACTAAATCCTCACTGTATTTTGGATAATAATTCCTGCCGTCCTGCTCAGAATACATTGTTGTCCTGCTGATGTATGACGACTGCTCAATAGCTGAACTTCCACCGTGGGTATTCACGCTCCGCCCAACGATGTTTGCTCTGGTACTCAGTTGTTTGGTTGCCAAGTTTAGTTCTCCTTTCTGTCGTTGCGATAGCACACGAACTTTGT
>JAFYYN010000076.1 GCA_017557525.1 Lachnospiraceae bacterium | reverse complement strand
CATAGTTGAAATGATACTGGAATTTTTGGAGCAGAAAGGGTATCGTCCGATACTTATGAACCTGCGTATGTATCATAAATTAAAAAATACAAACATCGAGGACGAGGATACCTTATGCTCGATACTTGAGCCGGTGGTGCAGCAGATGGAGGCGGTAAAGGTTGAGGGCGTGATCTATGTGGCTGCTCACTGCAGGATGCTCAGGAAAGTACCCAAGCTCGTTACCAAGATAAACAATAATGTCGTATATACCTATGCTTATGCCGATTCAAGGGAAAACAGAAGCATCATAATAGACGATGAAAGCGGTGCAAAGGATATGATGGATTACATCATATCAAAGGGTCATAAGAATATAGGTATTATCGCAGGTACAGCCGATAATTTCCATACGATAGCCCGTATAAAGGGGTGTCAGCAGGCCATGTTTAATGCAGGTATGCTGTTTAATCCCGACAATCTCCTCTATGGAGAATGGGATATGCAGAGCGGTTACGATCAGGCAAAGAAACTGCTGCAAAAGGGAGAGATCACGGCACTCTGGTGCATGAACGACCGTATGGCTTCCGGAGCATATGGAGCAGCAAGAGAAATTGGCTTAGAGATAGGAAAAGACATCTCGATAGCAGGCTTTGATAATCATGAGCTCTCACGCAGCCTTTACCCTCAGCTTACTACTCTGGAGCTGCCGCTATACACCATAGGCTACTGCGCAGCACAGGCTCTGGTAGAGGAAATCACAAACAATGAGGAAGAGAAAAAGGACAATCAGCCTATGAAATGCAAGGGCAGGATGATAATCAGGGATTCTGTCTGTGATTTGACAAAATAGGAAAAAAATAGTATAATGTGATACGGTCGTGGCTTGTACATTGACCGTATCATTTTTTTAGGAGAAAGTCTGAAAAAACTGTCAGACTTCCATCGGTGACAAAAGCAGGCATGTCGCCGATGTGTAAGCATGCCTGTGGCATAACAATATATGTTTAAAAATAAAAAAATCAGACCGTTTATGAGGTTCATCCTTATGTGGCCCTTATATCTGGTCATTTTACTTGTTATAATGAACATATATGTTTATTTTCTGGACTCGGGTGCCGGAAAGATCGTTACCGTATTTATCCTGGTTTATATAGCAGGAGTTGCGGTAATAGTCTTACTCAAGCGCGGCCAGATAAATGAACAGCTGGTTAAATTCGGAGCAAGCTTTGGTCAGGTCCAGAAAAACCTGATAAAGGAAATGGCGATCCCCTATGCACTGCTTGACAGCGATGGGAGACTGCTCTCGGCAAACAACGAATTTACAGAGCTCTGCAAGGACAAGATAAGGCTTAAGGTAAATATCAGCCAGATTTTTCCGGAGCTTGTAAAAAACACTCTTCCTGCAGAGGATGATATATCCGTTGTCCATGTTTCAATGGAAAACGGGAAGAAATTCAGAGCTGAGTTAAAGAACATATATGTTGATGAGGCAGATTGGAACGAGGAAAAGAAGAGCATAGTCGAAAGTCGTGAAAATGTGCTCATCTCGGTATTTTTCTATGATGAGACCGAGATCCTTGAGTTACAGAAGTACTTAAAGGACAGACAGCTGGTAGTTGCACTCCTCTACATTGACAACTATGAGGAGGCGCTGGAAAGCATCGATGAGGTTAGGCGTTCTCTTTTAAGTGCGCTGATCGACAGAAAGATAAACAAGTATTTCCAGGACTATCAGGCACTGCTTAAAAAGATAGAAAAGGATAAGTACTTAATAGTATTCCAGAATATTTATCTCGAAGAGCTTAAAGCAGGCCGTTTCACCATCTTAGACGAGGTGCGTGACGTAAATATCGGAAACGAGATGGCAGTTACCGTGAGCCTTGGTATCGGTACAGGTATCGACTCATATATCGACAGCTATGAGGCAGCACATACCGCTATCGACTTAGCCCTCGGACGAGGCGGAGACCAAGTAGTCATAAAGGATAAAAACGAGTTTATGTACTACGGCGGCAAGAGCGCATCCGTAGGCAAGAGCACGAGAGTTAAGGCAAGAGTAAAGGCCCAGTCGTTCCGCGAGATCATCGAGGAAAACGAAAAGGTTATTATCATGGGTCACAGTATGCCCGATGCCGATGCCTTTGGAGCTGCAGTCGGCGTATACAGGATTGTCCGTTTCCTTGGGAAAAAGGCTTATATAGTGCTTAACACTGTCTCGGATTCGATATCCATGCTGGTTGACCGTTTCAATAACGAGCAGGCCGGAGTGGAGTATTCGGATATGATACTTAATTCCGAGCAGGCACTTTCCATGTATGATGATAATACGGTACTGGTAGTAGTGGATGTTAACAGACCGAGCTATACAGAGTGCCCCGAGCTTTTGGAGGTTGCTAAGACCAAGGTGCTCTTTGATCATCACCGTCAGACCTCGGATTCGATCAATGATGCAGTTCTTTCTTATATAGAGCCGTACATATCATCGGCCTGTGAGATGGTTACCGAAATGCTGCAGTATGTCGGTGACGGACTAAAGCTAAAGACCATCGAGGCTGAGGCAATGTACTCAGGTATCATGATCGATACAAATAACTTTACGACCAAGACCGGTGTCAGGACCTTTGAGGCAGCAGCTTTCCTTAAGCGCTGCGGAGCGGATGTTACCCGTATCAGAAAGGCTTTTCGTACCGATATGGACGAGTATATCGCAAAGGCCCGCGCAATCTCAACCGCAGAGATATACCTCGGAGGCTTTGTGCTTGCGGACTGCATGGCAGAGTCAGTGGGTTCTCCTACGGTACTCGGTGCACAGGTTGCAAACGAGCTGATGGATATCAACGGAGTAAAGGCCAGCTTTGTATTTACGGAATACAATAATCAGATTTATATCAGCGCCCGTTCGATAGACGAGGTAAATGTCCAGATCATCATGGAGAAACTCGGCGGCGGCGGACACATGAGTGTAGCCGGAGCCCAGCTTTCATGCTCAAAAGAGGAAGCAAAGCAGAAGGTGCGCGATGTATTAAAGGAAATGTCGGAGAATAAAGAAATTTAAAAAGCTTCCCCTGGAGGGGAAGCTGACTGATGAGGTGGCTGACAACAGGAAAATGAAAGGGAGAAAAGAAGAACATGAATGTAATATTGTTACAGGATGTAAATAAATTAGGCAAGAAGGGTGACGTAGTAAAAGTAAATGACGGCTACGCAAGAAATTTCATCCTTCCCAAAAAGCTTGGACTTGAGGCTACAGAGAAGAACCTTAAGGACTTAGCTATTCAAAAGGCTGAGGAAGAAAAGAGACAGCAGGAAATCTACCAGGAGGCTATAGTACTTGGTGATGAGCTTAAGAAAAAGACAGTCAAGCTCTCAATCAAGGGTGGTGAAGGCGGAAAGACCTTCGGTTCCATCACAGCCAAGGAAATCGCTCAAGGCTTACAGGAGCAGGCAGGCATCGAGATAGATAAGAAAAAGCTTGTACTTACCGATGCTATAAAAGCTGCCGGTTCATATAAGGTAGGGGTAAAGCTCCATCCCAAGGTTACAGTAGATCTTAAGGTGGATGTGGAGCTGGCTTAAGGGGTACAAGTTTGCAAGCAAACTTGCATCGGTGACGCGGCAGGCACGTCGCCGATGAGTACCATGCCTGCGGCAAAGTACGAATTATGGATGAGGCCGTAATTAAGAGAACACCGCCGAACGACGCCATGGCAGAGCAGGCAGTAGTCGGCGCTATGATAAATGACAATGAGATGATCCCACAGGCGGCAGAGATCATTACCGCAGCGGATTTCTATCAGCCAAGATATGCAAAGCTCTTTGAGACTATAATAAAGATGAATGATGAACATCAGCCGGTCGACATCATCACCTTGAGCGACAAACTGACGGAGCTGGGAGTACCTCAGGAAGAGTCGGACATAAAGTTTTTAAGAGAACTGACGCAGTCGGTGCCCACATCGGCTCGCTGTAAATATTATGCGGAAATAGTTGCAAAGAAGGCAACGCTAAGACGTCTTTTAAAGGTGTCCGACGAGATAGCGAACGAGTGCTACAGCGACGGAAATACCTTAGAGAATATACTCGACAACAGTGAAAAACTGATATACGACATTTCTCAAAAGCGCAGGGTACGCGATTATGTTGATATCAGGGAAACCGTAATGCAGGTCTTAAATAATATCGAGGCTTCATCAAAGCTTGGTGGCAGGGTAACAGGTATACCTACCGGATATTTTGATCTCGATTATAAGACTGCGGGCTTTCAGAAGTCAGATCTGCTGCTCCTTGCAGCCCGTCCTTCGATGGGAAAGACAGCACTTGCGCTTAACATTGCAGAGCACGTAATACTTAAGGAAAGGATACCAACCGTGTTCTTCAGCCTCGAAATGTCAAGGGAACAGCTCGTAAACAGACTTATCTCTATGAACTCGAGAGTCGATGCACAGTCAATACGTACGGGAAATCTTAAGAGTGAAGAGTGGGGAAGCCTTGTACAGAGCGCAAGAGAGCTAGGCGAGTCAACCCTTATAATTGATGACACCCCCGGTATATCCGTCAGGGAAATGCGTTCGAAGTGCAGAAAGCTCAAGATGGATAAAGGCCTCGGCTTTATCATAATCGACTACTTGCAGCTGATGACAGCAGGAGGCAGGGGGTCGGAGTCAAGGCAACAGGAGATCTCGGAGATTTCAAGATCACTAAAGGCACTTGCCCGTGAGATAAACTGCCCGGTACTTGCCCTTTCACAGCTTTCGCGTGACGTTGAAAAGAGGGACAACAAGAGACCACAGCTTTCGGATCTGCGTGAATCAGGAGCAATAGAGCAGGATGCCGACGTTGTAATGTTTATCTACAGGGATGAGTATTATAATAAGGAATCCGAGAAAAAAGGCATAGCCGAAGTAATAATAGGAAAGCAGCGTAACGGTCCCACCGGTACGGTTGAGCTCGGGGCACAGCTGCAGTATTCAAGGTTTGTAAATTTACAGAAATAAAAGCCTTCCCCTTGAGGGGAAGGTGTCAGCGTAGCTGACGGATGAGGTGGTAACTGATCCTGGAGGTGTATTGTGAAGAGAAAATGTAGAATAATATTCTCTATAATAAGCATATTATTGGTAGTTAGCCTATTTACACCAACGACTGAGATTACTGCCGCTAACACTCCCACACTTACTGTAGAAACAATTGAAGCTGAGCCCGGTGATGAAGTTAAGGTTGCAGTAACCCTTTCGGACAACCCCGGAATATGTGCATTTAGGATAGCGGTTAATTACGATGCCGGCTTAACATTGACAAAGGTAATCGATGAAAGACTATATGGCGATGCAATGTTTGGAAACAATCTGAATGCTAATCCTTACATATTAATGTGGGATGATTCGCTAAAGGCAAGCTCAAATAAGAGTAACGGAGCATTGGCATATCTTACATTTAAGGTCGATGATAACGTTGCTCCTGGTACATATAAAGTCTGGATAACATACAACACCGGTGATATTTACGACCTTAAACTTAATGATATAGATGTAGATCTCGTTGCAGGCGGGGTGAATATAGCAGAGAAAACAGTGACGACTCAGGAGGTTACAAACACTCCCGAGCCTACAGCAATCTCTAAACCTACTGCAACTCCGAAACCTACAGAGATTACCGAGCCTACCGTATCTCCTGAGCCTACAGTAACTCCAACACCTGTAGTTACAGCAACACCTGTAGCAACTTCAACACCAATAGCTACAACAACACCGGTAACACCTACACCTGAGGTTACTTCAACACCTGTAACTACAACAATACCTGAGTTAACTTCAGCACCTGAACCCACGGATATAGATGATGTCGGGACTCGGCCCACCGGAACTGGTACTGATATAACACAGCCTGCAGTAACAGGAAATGATGTCCTTCAACCAACGGGAGCAGATAACGAAACAACGCCTACAGAAACAGAAAAGCCTGAAACAACAAAAGCACCGACTGTAACCAAGGCATTTACTACAACAGTAACCGATGCTAATAGTCAGACTGTAAAATACAAGGTAACACCGGACACTAAAGCTACAAATGGCATAGCTGGGTCTGCTACGGTAGTTAGTTTAAAAACAGAAAACAAAAGCATTGTGATCCCGGATACAGTCGTAATTGATGGGAAAACCTATAAAGTAACAGCCATAGGAAGGAATGCATTAAAAACAAACAAGAAAGCGACAAAGCTTCAAATAGGAGCAAATGTTTCTACCATAGAACAAAATGCATTTAAAGGTCTGAAAAAACTTAAGAGCATTACGATTAAATCGGGAAAAATTTCAAAAATCGGAAGTGGAGCTTTTTCTGGCATATACAAAAAGGCAACAATCAGCATAAAGACTTCAAAGAAAGCGTATAAAGAAATTGTTTCCTTGATAAAAAATTCCGGAGTTAGCGAAAAAGTAAAGTTTAAGAGAACAAAATAATATTACAATGTGAAAAAACCAAGTAAAAAGCTGAGATGAGAAAATACATCTCGGCTTTTTTTGATTACTTGCTTGGTGTTGTTGAATTTTTTGACATTTAGCCGTACAAGAAACAATTTTCTGATAAATAGATTGACTATAAAGAGCTTTGATGCTATACTAAGACTAGTTTTTTATATTTTCTAAATGTATTGGATCAAGGAGGTTTACAGATGGATAAGAAAATGCGGAGAAGAATATTTGGAACACTGATTATTCTGGGAATGGGCATCACCCTTTTGCCCGGGAAGGACATAAAAGCAGATCCGGATACTCCTGAAGAAGTATCAGTTACGGTAGACTGTGCCGGTGATGCTGATGGTAACCAGATAGTTAATGCTAAGGACGTGACTCTTATCCGCCGTCGTCTTGCCGGTGGCTGGGGAGTAGAGCTCGATGAAGCCAAAGTAGATGTTGATGGAGATGGAAAACTTTCTGCTAAGGATGTAACTATTGTCAGACGTTTTCTTGCCGGCGGCTGGGGGGTCAGCCTGACCAAGACGGAATGTCACCTGTATAGCGATGGACATACAGAGAACTTTGTATTGGATAGCAACAATGACCGACGCCTGTCTTATGTTTCAAAGAATGCAGATGGAAGTTTCAGGGAGTCTGCTACGTGGGAATATGATGAGAACGGGAGAGTATCCAAAGAAACCCTTAACGATGAATATGGCGAAAGAGTCCGTAATATCTTTGAATATGATGAATATGGCCGCGAAACTGCCTATACAGAGACTGAAAACTCAGATTCTGCCTATAACTATACTATCACATATTTCACGGATTCTGAACCGGACGACTGGACTCGTGCAAGCGAGAAGAAGACAGATATGGACGGAAAAGTGTTATTGGAGAAAGAATTTTACTCGAATGGGGTTATGTCTTATGAGTTTTGGGTAGAAGACAATGGAACGATTGAAAAGACATACAGAGAAGACAGCTCAAGGAAAACAGAGGTACATATATATAATAACGGGGAATCTGAAGCTTGGACGTATGATGAGAATGACCACGAACTTACCAAAGAAAAGATAGGTTTAGACGGTGAAGTGTACGAGGCCTACGAATCTTCATATGACAAGGACGGAAACCGTATCAGTGAGTATCGTAAGAATTACAGGGAGAATCATGAAGAATTCATAATATGGGAATACAACGAAGACAAAGTGATCATTAAAGAAACCTGTATGGATAAGCCGGGCGAAGGTGCAAGGACACAGTATATCCGTACAAATTTCCAGTATGACAAAAACGGTCGTGAGATTAGCTATATAGAAGAAAACTATGATGAAGGCGAGCCGGTTACGTTCGCTTATACCTGTACATATTTTGATACTGCCGATGAAAACCGGGATACAAGAAAAACCGAAAAGCATGTAAGCCTTGATGGGAAGAGCACTTGGGAGGCAGAGAATTACGAGAATGGCCAGCGCAAGAGTGAGTCCTGGACAAATACAGACGGAACTGTTGAAGAGAAGAAATGGGATAAAGAGACTGGAAGAGAGATTTCATGGGAAAAGAAAGATTCAGAAAACAATATCATAGAGTACCGCTATACTGAGTATGACGAGGATGGAAACAGAGTAAAAGAATCTCGCAAGTATGAAGACGGCCGTGAAGGCGTATGTACTAATTTTATATACGATGATTATGGCCGTGAGGTTGGCTATACAGAAGTTTCTGGTGGAGTTACATATACTCTCACCTATACATATTTTGAAGATGCCGAAGAGAACAGTGATTTTTGGTGGCGTCATGCTTCTGAGAGTTGCATCGGTGCAGATGGAAGCGAATGGCAGAATACTAGTTATAAGAATGGAAACAGAAAGAGTGAAACTTGGAAGAACTCTGACGGAAGCACGGGATTAAGAAACTTCCGTGAAGATGGAAACTGTACCAGTGAGTACCGTAAAGAAGCGGACGGTTATGAAGAGTACAGGGAGTGGGAATATGATGAAAATACAGGAAAAACCTCAAAGGGAACTTGCTACAATGGTATAGGCGAAGATAAAGAAATATTATATATCAGTACCGGTTTTAAGTATGATGAAAACGGTTGTGAGACAGAACATATAGAACAGGACTATAGGGATGGTAAAACCTATACATGCACTTATACTTATTACGCTCCTGATGAGCAATATCATGAATACCGGACAAAGACGGAAAAGCGTGAAAGTACTGACAAAAAGAGCATCTGGGAGTCTGAGTATTACGAGAATGGTGATCGTAAGGCAGAAAGCTGGAGCGATGCTGATGGAAGCGAAGGCTGGATAACTTATGCAGAACATTGGATAAAGACCGGTGAGTATAATAAGTACGAAGATGGTTCAGAGGAAGTAATTACCTTTGATAAAAACGGAAATGATACATTAAAGGAAAGGAAGGATGCGAACGGAAATACCCTTGAAACTTGGGCTAACAGTTTCGATTCAGAAAATATAAAGACAAAAGAAATTTATACAAATTTTGAGGGTGGCTTTATAGAGGAAAGTACCTTCAATAAGTTGGGAAACAAACTCACCTGGGTTCAGACAGATCTTGACGGACATCGTTGGTGGAGCAATGAATGTAAGTATGATGAAAGTGGCTATAAGACTAAAGAAACCCAGTGGGATGGGGATGAAGAATGGTTCTGCACCCGCACGGGATATACGTTTGATAAATATGGTCGCGAAATAGGGTATACAGAAGAAAACCGTGACGGAGTAACATATACATGCAGCCTTACATATTTCGTGGACAATACGACAGATGATTTTTGGTGGCAACAAAAAAACGAAACCAGATTAGGTAATGATAATAGTGAATACAGGATTGAATATTACATTACCGGTCAGGAATATAAGGTGAATGAAAAGTATTCGGATGGAAGCACGTTTGAAGGAATCTACGTTGAAGATGGAGAAGCATCAAGTGAATATTCCTACGACTCACAAGGCGCGATGACTGAAAAATATGAAGCAGAGTTTGATGAAGATGGTAACTGGAAATCAGCATACTATGAAAGTTTCTTGACAGGTAACAAAACATACTGGTCATTATATAACTGGGTAACTGAGAATTGGGAATCAGTAGTTAAGAGAGAGTATACCATAAAAGCCGATGGCACTACCGAAGAAATTTATTGGGACATAGAAACGGGTATGCGGTTATATACATATATAGGTAGGCTCCCTGAAGACGATGATGAAGGCTAACCTTAGTAAAATTGCACAAAAACGGCCACAAAAACGACATTTTTATTGACAAATTTGGCTTGACAATGTTATACTATTCCTTATCTAGGGGGATTATATGTCTTTATATAAAACGATAAGAATCCAACTAAACAAATAATATTAGGGAGGAAAAATGGATATGAAAAAAACACGTTTCATTCCGGTGTTGTTAGCATTTGTGATGCTGATAACAAGCACCCTGACTCCGTATAAGGAGACTAAGGCTGCTGATAAAGCCACACTTACTGTAGGAAACGCTGAAGGCAATCCTGGAGAGAGTGTTACAGTTACAATTAGTATAGCGGATAATCCAGGCATTATGGCAGTAGATTTGCCTGTAGTTTATGACACATCTGTAATGGCTTGTACAAAAATTACAGATTCAAAACTCTTACAGTGTGCTCAGATGCCTGGAAAAGTGAATGTAGAACCTTGGGAGATAAAACTACATGATAGTCCAGTATACTTATACTGGGATCAGAATGAACTTGCTACAGATGAATTAATGGAGCAGTATGATTATGACTTGGATATTATAAAACCTTTGCTTAATTGCTCTGAAGACGGAACTCTTGCAACTCTTACATTTACAATTGCAGAGACTGCCAATCCGGGTACTTATGAGATTGCAATTAATGATAAACTGTCTAAATTTGCTTTTTATGACGCAGATATGACAGACCTTGATTACATATGTGTAAGTGGAACTATAACTGTTCTTGGGGACATACATGAACACACTTACGGTGAAGCTACATATACATGGTCAGAGGACAACAAAACCTGTACAGCCACAGTTACCTGTACCGATACAGATTGTCCTGTAGAAGAAGGAAGAACTATAAGTGAGACTGTAGAAACAGTAGAAGAAGCGTCAGTCATTACTTGTGAAGAAGCAGGGTATATAACTTATACAGCAATATTTGAAAATACAGATTTTTTTGAAACTAAGACTAAGACAGTTCCTGGCGAAGCAGCACTTGGACATGAATATGGACAAGCAGTATATGTATGGTCAGCGGATTATTCAACCTGTACGGCCACAGTAACTTGCGAACGTTTTGACTGTGACAGTGCTATAACAGAGACAGTAAACAGCACAAGCGTGATCAAGACACCTGCAAAATGTGGAGTAGCAGGAACCCATACATATACAGCTACATTTACAAATACCGAATATTTTGCAGCACGGAGCAAAGATGTAGACGATATACCTGCACTCACTCATAATTATGGAACACCTGTATATACCTGGTCATCAGACAACTCAACATGTACAGCAACAGCAACATGTACAAACGGAGACTGTGGAGATGTCGTAACTGAGACAGTGGACAGCGAAGCAGCTACAACAGCTCCTACCTGCGAGACATCCGGATATACAACATATACGGCAGCTTTTGAAAACGATCTGTTTGAAGCACAGACAAAGACAATCCCTGGTGCT
>JAFYYN010000075.1 GCA_017557525.1 Lachnospiraceae bacterium | reverse complement strand
CCCCGAGTACTGTGAAACATTAAAATTCCCCCAACGCGCGCTCGACGCGTCAGGGGAACTAAAAACGTGTCAACTATGCGGTTTTCAAAGTACAGAGTCCTATAAATAGGACTTGGCAGGTCTGTGAAACATTACAAGCGATATTGTATTTTTACAAGTACAATCTGAAATGTACAACAAAAAAACAATCCGGTGATGTAGTATATACTTATATCAATAGAAGGGAGATCAAGGATATGAGCAAAACACCAAAACGCTTATCACTTGAAAAGGAATATAGAAGGCTTGCGAAGCGTGCTGATCAGCGCTTAGTACGCCTTGAACAGTTGGCCAGTAAGCCGGAATATGAAGGTATTAAAGAATACGCATACAAGCGCGCTATGCGTGATATACGCGCATGGTCAGGGGAAAATGCGAAGCGATTTAATACAAAAGCACCTTCTAACACTAATCAGCTGAAGGCAAAGATAGCAGATATTAAGCGCTTTTTAGAATCAGCCAGTTCTACTATAGGATCTACTAAAGAAACTAAAGGCATAATGAAGATCTATCAGGAGCGTGCGAATACTATTAATAAGAAGTTTGATACTAACTTTACATGGAAGGACTTGGCTAAGCTGTTTGAGTCAGGACTATATAAGAAGATAAAGAATGATAAAGATTATGACAGTAACGCAGACTTCCAAACGATAGCAAACATGAAGGCAAACATGAAAGAAGTTAAGCAAGCCATTAAAAATGATCGTGAAGTAAATATTGATACGCTTGATGAGGTTGAAAACTTTGCGATCAATGAAATGATAAATCAATATGGTGATGATATTATTAAGGCGCTTAGCTGATCATGTACTCTTTTGAAAAATGGGATCAATACGACTATTCACAACTTCATATAGTAAAGACCATAAAGCGCGTGAGTAAGAAAGGTACAGAAGCATATAATAATGCGGTGATGATGTTAGACACCGAAACGAGTAAAAAGAGTAAGAAGGACGGAGAAGCTAATCATATAGTAGCATTTACAATATCAATCCGATATAAGCATGAGAACTTATGTACTTTATACGGACACAAATCTTCTGAACTTATCGAGTGCCTGAACCGGATCTTCAAGGCCTTTTCCGGAGATCACACTATTATATATGTACATAACCTATCTTATGACTGGGTATTTATAAGAAAGTACCTTTTTGAAGCATACGGAACACCTACAAAACAGTTAAACACCAAAAGTCACTACCCTATCAGGATAGAGTTTAATAACGGCCTTATCTTACGCGATTCACTGATATTATCGCAAAAGAGTCTTGATAAATGGGCGAAAGATATGCAAGTAGAACACCTGAAGGCTTCCGGTAAATGGGATTATGATAAGATCAGGAGCCAGTCAGATGAGTTTACGGCAGACGAGCTTGAATATATCGAGCATGACACGCTTGCGGGCGTTGAATGTATTGACGCAATGGCTGAGCAGTTACATCACCGGCTTTATGCTATGCCTTATACGGCTACCGGAATAGTTAGAGAAGAAGCACGGAAGATAGGCAAGGCATACCACGCACATGATGAATTTCAGAAGATCACGCCTGATTTTAATGTATATCTGATGCTTGAACAGTGTTTTCACGGCGGTTTCACTCATGCGAACAGATATATGATAAATGAACTGATAACTGATCCAGTGCGCTGTTATGACTTCAAGAGTTCATACCCTTATGTGATGCTCACTGAAAAATACCCTATGCGCAGATTTAAGCCATATAAGAAGCTATGCACTATTGAAGATCTATTGAAGCAATCGGATAAATACGGCTTCAGTACTAAGCTGATAATGGTCAAGCCTCGATTAAAAGATGAGTTTAACCCTATGCCAGTGCTACAGTATAGTAAGCTGATCAGGAGCATAAACACGATCAATGATAATGGGCGTGTGTTATGTGCCGGATATGTTGAGATATATGTGACCGAAGTCACATTAAAGCTCATAGCAGAACAATATACATATGAAAAGGCCGTCTGTATCGAAAACTATTATAGCAAGAAGGAATATTTACCGCGTTGGTTCACAGACTATATATTTAAGCTATTTACCGATAAATGTGAACTTGACGGCGTAGATCCGCTCAACTATATGCTGAGTAAGGCAAAGTTAAATAGTTGCTATGGTATGTGCGTACAGAAGGCTATTCAAGATGATATAGAAGAACTTTATCATGTAAATGAGTATCAGACTACTTCAAACTATACAGAAGAAAATTATGAGAAGTATCGCGCCAGTCGCGCGCGTTTCCTTCCGTTTCAATGGGGCGTATGGGTAACAGAATACGCCATGAATAACCTTCATACACTGGGCGCGTTATGTGATACATGGGTATATTCTGATACTGATAGTGTGTTCGGTATAGGGTTCAACGATACAGCCATAGAATCATATAATGAAGTGTGCCGGAAAAAACTTACGGATAACGGCTACGGATCTGTTGAAGTAGGTGATAAGGTATTTACTCTTGGTGTAGCTGAACTGGATAAGGAGTGTATTGAGTTCAAGACTCTTGGAGCTAAGCGCTACGCATATAGGAGCGCTAAAGATCATGAGCTTCATATAACAGTAGCCGGAGTACCTAAAAAGGGAGTTAACTGCTTAAAGAATGATATAAACAACTTTCAAAAAGGCTTCCTATTTGACGGAATAACTACCGGTAAAAAGCAGCATACATATATCTATGCAGATGAACCCTATATAGATGATCAGGGTAATGAAACTGCTGACAGTGTAGATCTGAGCGCTTGCGATTATCTGCTTGATGATATAGAGCGCGAAGACTGGCTCACACTATTTGAAAAGGAGATAAGTATACAAGTATATGAAGTATGAAGAATATCAAAAACTACTACCGCTTAAATACTACGATTTTAAGTATGATCTGATGTTATATCCTAACGCCATAGTTTATATAGTCATATCAAGCCGTGGCCGTGGTAAGACATACAGCGCCCTTAAATACAGCTATGAAAACAACATACCTATCATATACATGAAGCGCACTAATGATGACGTGGCTTTTATATGCCGTGAGTCAGTTGACGGACTCGACACTTCACCTTATATACCACTTAATAGAGATCTTGGCACAGATATCAGGGCGAAGCTGATAGATAACGGCGTTGGCGGTTTTTGGAAGTATGAGCTTGATGAGAATAATAAGCCGGTTCCTGAAGGCTTACCGATAGCATACGCACTATCTCTAAACGCTATCAAAAGGGTGAAAGGCTTTGAAGCAAGCCGGTGCAAATGGATATTGCTTGATGAGTTCATACCTCAGATCGGTGAGCGCGTGCTACGTTCAGAAGGTGAACTTTTGCTTGATGTATATATGACTGTTAGCCGTGACAGAGAAAAGCGCGGAGCTGACCACTTAAAACTTATACTATTCGCGAACGCGGAAGATATAAGCACGCCTATCACAAACACCCTTGAAGTTGTTGACCAGATAGCAGATCTATACGCTTCCGGAGCTTCTCACTATTATGATGAAGCGCGGAAGATAATGATACATCACATAACTGATCAGGAAGTACCGCTTATTGACTCAGAGAAGTCCGGTATTTTTGCGACTATGGCCGGAACTACTTGGGGTGCTAAGTCCTTTGGTGGTGAGTTCGCTAAGAATGATTTCACAAACATAACAAAAAATAACTTAAAAGGCTATCGCGGTTTTATAAAACTGATTTATAAAAAGAAGGAATATTTTATCTATATCAATGAAGGCGGTTTATATTATGTGAGCAGATCACCTACTAAGTGCTTACTTACCTTCAATATAGATCGTGAAACTGAATGTAGGGCTTTTTATTCTGAGTATGGTATCGACTTACGCATAGCAACGATAGAAGACCGTGTTAAGTTTCAGAGTTATACCATGTATGACCTGATCATGAACTACACCAAAATATTCAATATGAGGTGATGAAATGTATAATTATGAGAAACAAAGATATGAATGTGATAGATGCGGGTGTTGGATCAGTCCGAAGAAGCACATACAGTTATGTGATGAATGTGAAGAATATGTTGATAACTATGTGAAGCAGAAAAGGAGTGAACATAATGAGTACAGAAGCACAGAAAAAAGCAAGCAATAAATACAATAAGGAGAATACAGTACAGTACTGTATACGCCTAAACAAAAAGACTGACGCAGAAGTTATTGAAGTACTGGATAGATGCACGAATAAAGCCGGATATATTAAGAGATTAATAATTAATGATATTTTGCAAAATAACTATTGACATATCATTATATACTGATATAATAGTAAGTGTCAGGGGGATCCCTGAAGGAGAAAGGAAGGATTGTATGAAAGACTACTATTATATCAAACTAAATTCTAAATACTATGGCGGAGAGCCACAATTTATATCCGCTGACGGCGTAATAGTTTCAACGCCAAACAATATCATGATATTTGATGATATTGAAAAGGCCGTAGATTATAAGTTTACGATTTTATATATGTATTCTAAATATTATGATATAACGATAGAACAGTTTTAAGGGGATCAGATATGTTATATGTAATATACAATAAAACAACAGATACAAATGCTTATGTAACTGAGGATAAATCTTCTGCATTGATGTATGCAGGTGAGTGTATAGATTATGGATATGCTGATGATCTAATAGTGCATAAATATGATATGACCGAAGAAGAATATGATGAGTGTTTAGATCCTCAGTTAGTAGGTTGGTATACTATCAAAGGCTTCATAGAACAGTTCGGTGAAGAACCTACATTTTCAGAGCTGACACCCGCAGAAGCGGAGCGCCTTATCAATTTAAGTCCGGAAGAAAAAGATTTTGTAGTGATGCACATACCGGACGCTACACTCATAGCGGAGCTGTCACGGCGCGTAAATGAGTATAGAAAGTATGCTGATAAAGTATCTCAGGCTAATGCAGAATTGAGGATATTTATATGAAATGGATTATATTGGGATTGATCATACTTCTTATATGGGATTTCATACTCTGTATATTATGGATAATTGATGAAGTGAGGTATCACAAATGAGAAGATTATACTGTCCTTTTTGTAATCAAATGGTTAACATGAACAGCGCGGATCTGTTCAAGTCTGTGAACGGACGCGGGATCTATAAAACTGAAATCTACGGACACAGATCATGCTATGAGAAATGGAAGGAGAATAACAAGAATGAAAAAAAGAATACTGGCGTCACTGCTTAAAGGTATGTCCGGATCTGAGTTATATGCTTTCTTAGTTGCTACCATATTAAATATGAGCCGGAGCTATAATATAAGCACAGATGATATAATCTTAGCACTGAAGCAGATCATCGCACTGACTGAAAAGGAGAATAAAAATGTACGTTAATTATCACGGCTTCAAGCTTAAAGTATACGGATATAGAAAAGATGAACGCGGTGTATGGTGGATAGATCTTGGTATAGGTTATGAAGTCAACGCGAAGTTTGTTGATATCATAATATAGAAACTGTTGTTCAGCTTAAACGTAAAGGAGAAAAGAAATGGCTGAAAGAAAACGTAGCGGGAAGACCGCAGAAAAGAAGGATCGTGAGTTCATGAAAGTTGAGTCTTTTAAGATCACACGCGCGCATGAGTTTGATAACGGCAACGTGAGCTTTGATATGCTCATAAACGGAGTGCAGCTTTACCGCTTGACAGTTGTCAGCGTAAAGGACTCTGACCGCCAGTTTATCGGTTTTCCTTCCTATCAGATCAACGGAAAGTGGTACAACTATTGCTTCCTTGCTTTATCTGAGGAAGATAGTGACAAGATCATTGATGAGGTTTATAATAACCTTGATGACTGATAAGTCAGAATGATCCTTCTTTCAAAAGATTGGCATTAACCCCAAACGTAAGGCCGGCTGTACATCACAGCCGGCCTTATGTTATTATGGAGCCAAAGGAGTATATATCATGAATAGTGAGATAATGGTAGCATTAATATCTTTTGCCGGTTCAGCGCTCGGAGTGTTGGCCGGAGTTATCGGCGCGAATAAGTTAACAGAGTTTAGGCTTGATAAGATAGAAGGCAAAGTAGATGAACTTGATAAGAAGTTTGACGCCTTCACCGATATATCCGTCAGGCTTTCAGTTATTGAAACGCGCGTGAATGATATAGAAAGGAAGGAAAAATGAAGGACATAAGGAAATGGGAATATTCTAAAAAACTTCTTTATGCTACATGGCTGTTGATATGGATCTTGTTACCTATATGTGTAACGGCTTCTATTATAGTCGCTGATATTTCACCCTTGCGTGAATATGTTATCGGTGCTTTTAGCTTGGCCAGTATATCACACGGCTTTTACTACTGGAAGGCCAAAAATGAAAACCTTCATAAGTATGGAAGGGATCAGGAGATTAGACATGATTGAAAAACATGGTATTGATATAAGCCACTGGAATAAAATACAGAACTATGACCGGATAGCTTCAGCCGTTGACTTCATCATTATGAAGGTAGGCGGATCTGATAAAGGCTTCTATATGGATAAGGAGTTTATGAAGAACTATATAGCGCTTCATCATGAGCGGTCTGTTCCTTGCGGGGCTTATTATTTTGTAGGCCGTAATTGTACAGATAAAAGAGCCGGAGAAAATGACGCTTATAAATTCCTTGACATGATCAGCGGGCTTGTTTTTGAATATCCGGTCTATATCGACTTGGAAAGTACAAGCCCTAAACATATTGACGGCGTAACGGAAGCTGTCAAGGCTTTCTGCTCGGTTATGGAGTCAGCCGGCTACTATGTAGGCATATATGCTTCTGATGTGTCAGGCTTCAAGGATCGTATGCACTTAGATCAGCTTGACGCTTATGATAAATGGGTAGCGCGCTATGGATCTAAACCGAAGTATGTTAAATCATATGGAATGTGGCAATCTTCAAGTTCTGGACATATTGAAGGGATATTTGACCGTGTTGATCTTGACACGGCTTATAAAGATTATCCGGCCATAATGAAAAAGTATCACTTAAATGGTTATTGAGGAGAACACTATGCAGATTACAGTTTTCAGCGGTTTTTCAAAAGAACATAACAGCACTAAACAGCCTTCAGGCGGTACAGCGGTGAACTGTTACCTTAAAGATGATACAAGCCTGATCAATCCTATCTTCATATTAGATAGCGGTAACTTCAGCATAAACTATGTTCAGTGGGGATCCCGCTATTATTTTGTTGATGATATTGTGAGTATCAGGAATAGCACTGTTGAGCTTCATTGTTCAGTTGATGCTATGGCAAGTTGGAAGACTTCGATAGGTGCCAGTTCACAATATGTAACGCGGTCAGCTTCTCAATATGATGAAGCTATCATAGACAGATTATATCCCGCGCGTGTAATGGAAACTGTCAGTGATACAGTAGTAGATCTTAATCTGTCAGCTGATCAGGCTAAGACTACTTATGTAGTAGGTATAGTCAACTATATGGCTCAAGCTTCCGGCGGTGTTATGTATTATCTATTCACGCCGGCCATGTTCGCTCAACTACTTCAATATATGTTTGGCGGTAACTGGCTTGATGCACCTATAACCGAAGTATCAGTTGAACTTCAGAAAGAGCTTGTAAATCCTTTTCAATACATAGTATCAGTTCAGGCTTTTCCTTATGATCTGTTTGACTCTAATCTGCCGGTTGCTCATGTTGCTTTTGGCTACTGGGAAATGAACCCCGTTATGAGCACTTACTATTTAACACCTGAGTATAGATATCTTCAGGTTATAGCAAGCGCAGACTTACCCGCTCACCCGCAAGCTTCAGCAAGAGGAACATACCTAAACGCTTCACCTTTTACCCGCCGTACACTTCACTGTTACGGCTTCGGTTCAATTCCGCTTGATCCTATCAACTTTATACATAACAATAGGATCACTTTACACTTATCAGTTGATAAGTTTAACGGAGTTGGTAAGCTTACTATATCTAACACCGGTGATACTGATACATACGAAACGCTGTTCGGTGAGGTAGGTATACCTATACCGATATCACAAATAACTTCTAACCTTATGGGTGCAGTCGGTGCAGTATTATCAATTCCGGTCGCTATGGCGGGCGCCAGTTTAGCCGGAGCTACCGGAGCAGTTTTAGGATCTACCGGAGCGCTCAGCGGAATAGGTAACGCAGTTGAGTCACTAATGCCTTCCATACAGTCAAGCGGATCAGTCGGAAGCGGAGTCTATTATATACAGCGTCCTCATGTTACCAGCCAGTTCATGAACGTGGTACCTATTGATGTAGAACGCAACGGACGCCCGCTGATGCAGACTAAAACTATCAGCACGCTTTCAGGCTTCATTCAGGTAGAAAATCCTGATGTTGATATACCGGCTACAACACAGGAAAAGGATATCATAGCCGGATATATGCGGAGCGGTTTTTATTATGAGTGATATAGCTATATTTGTAGGGATTATTATATTAGAGATAAGAATAGTTCTGAGTATGTTATTTTTGAAAAGGTGAGCTTATGGCTTCAAGTCCTTTTGCTTCCTATATATGGGCGGAGCTTTATAACTTTATAGGCAACGAATACGGCACGGCCGGACTCATGGGAAACCTTCAAGCTGAGTCCGGCATGATACCTTATAGACTTCAGGGAGATTTTACTACCGGATATAGCACTTCAATCCGCTACACTAATAATGTAGATCAGGGATTATATACCGAAAGTGAGTTTGTGCATGACTCTAAAGGTTATGGCCTTGCACAATGGACTTTTTCAAGTCGTAAGCAAGGCTTATATAATATGTACATATCCGGAGCTTACAGCTCAATCGGTGATGTAGGACTCGGTGTGTCTTATCTCATATCGGAGTTATCAAGCTCATATTCCGGAGTATTGGCTGTCCTTCGGTCAGCTACTTCCGTTAGGGAAGCTTCTGATATTGTATTACACCAGTTTGAAAACCCCGCGGAGCAGGGGCCGGCCGTAGAAGTATACCGCGCGTCACTTGGTCAAGCCATTTATGATGAGTTTGCCGGCGGTTCATATCCGCCACCGATACCACCGGAACCGCCTACACCTGAACAGCCTTCAATACCATACTGGTTACTATTTAAGCTATCAGAAAACGGAAGGCGCTTATGTTGACATGTTTATAAGTTTTCCATAAACTTATATTAAGGCGGGCATAACCTCATAGTATCAACGCAGGGCTTGCGTTTGAGGTGGCTTGATACACCATTAAGCCCGCCTACTTTTGAAAGGAGAATAAGATATGAAATTCAATGACATTATTGCACTTGCAAAGCAGGGATATACCCCGCAGGATATCAAGGATCTTTTAGCACTTGCGGAAGATCAGGCAGACGGCCATGATGCTGAGCAGAAAGATCAGGACATTGATACCGAAGATCCTGATCAGGATAAAGCTGAGCCGGAAGGTGAACCTGATAAGAAGGAAGACGCAGAAGATCTTGATTATAAAGCTATGTATGAAGCAGAAGTTGAGAAGACTTCTAAACTTCAGAAAATGGTATTGTCAGCAGATCTATCAGATAAGCAGACTGAAAATGATATTGATGTTTTTGCTGACGCCATGAAATTATTTATGTAGAAGGGAGAAAAACAATGGCTCGAACACTTACAGCCCGCGACTGTCACGCGCTCATGAACCTCTTGGTTAAAGAAGCAACCGGACAGGACGCACAGATTCAGGTTGTTGATAGTTCTACTTTTGTATCAGCCGGCGAAGCCGTACTTGCTACCGGTACAGAAAACGTACTTAATGCGCTTTCATTAGTACTCGGCCGTACTTTTATGGCTGTTCGTCCTTATAATGCAAAGTTAGCACTTATCAACGCAATCAACACCGGTGAGTATACGCACAGAATGAGGAAGATCTCATTCTATTCGCGTGAAGCTCAGGCTTCAGGTGACTGGAATACTCAGCTCTATACTAACTTAGCTGACGGCTTCACCAACGGACAGAATATCGATGACGGCACAGCACAGTCAACGAAGTCCATGTGGGAGCAGAATCAGCCGGTTCCTCTTGAGATGAACTTTGCCGGTTCTTCCGTATGGGAAGACTCTACCACTATCTATGAGTATCAGCTTCAGCAGGCCTTCAGATCTGAAGATGAGTTTGGCCAGTTTGTGGCCGGTATCATGACTGAGCGCGGAAATGATATCGAGTCGCAGAAGGAAGCATTTAACAGAATGACTCTGCTTAACTTCATGGCCGGAGTTTATGACCTCAATCAGTCCGGTTCTGTTGTTAACCTTACTTCAGCTTTCAATACTGAGTTTGGTACAAACTACACAAGCGCACAGCTTAGGACTACTTATCTTAAAGAGTTCTGTATGTTCCTTAGTGCGAAGATCAAGATCGATAGTGATATGCTCACTAACAGATCTAAAAAAGCACACTGGGCGCCCGCTAAGGAAGGTTATGCACTTCTTAGGCACACACCCAAAGACAGACAGCGCCTGATGCTGTACAATCCGCTTCTTATCAAAACTCAGGCTTATGTTTTCCCTGAACTGTTCAATGAACAGTATCTGAAAATGGAGAACTATGAGGGCGTGATGTTCTGGCAGAATGAGAACGATCCTTCCGCTATCAAGGTAACACCCGCTATCCCTGATACTACCGGACTCACCGGAGTACAGACCGCGGGCGATACTGTTACCCTTGATTATGTAGTAGGTATGCTTTATGATGTTGACGCGCTTATGGTAGATTATCAGCTTGATAATTCTGCTGTTACTCCGCTTGAAGCTCGCAAGCACTACCGCAATATGTGGTGGAGTTTTGCGAAGAACGCTATATGCGACTTCACAGAGAACGCTATTATCTACATCATGGCAGATCCCGCGCCTTCACCTTCACCTGATGCCGGTAATTGATAGGAGATATTGATAATGAGTAATTATATACCCATGAATTATCACAACATAAACGTAGGAGCGGGAACTTACAGCCCTTCTCCGGTAAAGGCATATAATAATAGACATTTTGCTTACTGGATCCGCGCACTTTTTCAGCGTGCTACTTCTGTTATAGAGTTCGACTTGCCTGAAGACTGGAGCGGTTCAGTTAAGGACTTCTTTTTATATTGTCTTTACCGGTTCGGATATGTAGTGATTTTTGACCATGATACATACGGCCGTATGTTTCAGCCGTGTACCTTATCAGGGTATAACGCTTATTATCAGCCTACAAATGCAATAATAGCCAACCCGCGTTTTGAAAAGTCGCTTGACTTAAAGATCGGTGAAGAATGTGAGCTTCTTAAACTTACGCCTGATTATGTTGGTATATGGGATGTACTTGAATACTATGCAGAACGCTTTTCAACCTTAGATGATGCTATCAATATGAGTCTTATAAATTGTAAGACGCCTTATATCTTAGGCGCTAAGAATAAGACCGCCAGTAGCGCACTAAAGAAGATATTGGATCTTGTAAATAAAGGTGAACCCGCCGTAGTATTTGATGAAAAGCTGATGAATGATCCAAATAGTAAGGACACACCTTTTCAGCTTTTGGAGCTTTTGAGAGATCCTAAGAGTGCATACCTTACCACTGATCAGTTGGCGGACTTTCGGACTATCCTTGATAACTTTGATGCTGAGATCGGTATACCTTGCCTACCTTATCAGAAAAAGGAACGCTTAGTATCTGATGAAGCCACCATGAGAACTTATGACGGATCAGCTCGGAGCCTTACTTGGTTTAATACGCTTACTGCTTCAATAGATCAGATCAAGAAACTTTACCCTGATATAACGCTTGAAGCCCGCCTTCATTATGCAGACTTTAACGAGTCAGAAGGAGTGTCAGACAATGAGTAGTGCTAAATTTACCCTTATAGGTGCATATCAATATTATAATAATGCCGGCGGTGATCTGTTTGAACTTCTCACGCTTCCGGAAGGTATTGATAAGGATATCCTTAAGAACAATATCTTGCTTCAGGGCGGTGAGTTTGAAGTACAGCACTCAAGTCCGGTATTCATACATGATGCTATGGCCATATGGTCAGGCACATATTATGATACTATGGATCGTTGGGTAAAAGCACTTGCTATTGAATACGCGCCACTTGAAAACTATGATCGTATGGAACACTGGACTGATGAGCTTGACGGAACCGGTTCAAGTAATTCGACTGGTACGCTTGACAATACCACAACGGAAGAAACCGAACACACAAAAAGCGCTTTTGACAGCTCATCTTATCAGCCATACGATAAAGTTAACGGCCGTACTGTATCTGATACTGACAGCACTGACCGCACGAATACTACTATCAATAACGATAGTGAGCATAACGGCCGTATACATGGCAATATAGGTGTGACTACTTCGCAGCAAATGCTGAATCAAGAACTGGATCTTGGCTATTGGAACCTTTATCAAAGGATCACACAATTATTCCTTCAGGAGTTTGTGATCCCTGTTTATGAGTAAATGAGGTACTTGTTATGATGACTTTATTCAGTAACAAATATCCATATACCGATTTTCATGAACTTAATCTTGACTGGATTCTTGAAACTTATCAGGAAATAGTTGATCATATCACTACCCTGATGAACTGGATGGAAGAACACAAGACTGAGTATCAGGAAGCTATGCGCAGACTGGAAGCGGTAGAAAATGAGATCGCTACCTTTGAAGCGCGCGTTCAAGCTGAGTTTGACAGACTGGCTGAAGAGCAGGCTGAAGCGTTTGCAGAGCAGACCGCTAAACTCGACCTTGCTATTCAGCAGATGAAGGACGAAGTTAACGAAGAAATCGTTAAGCTCCGCCGTGATGTTGCTGATGCTATCGCAGACTTTCAGACTCAGTTTAATCAGCTGAAGGCTTCTGTTGAAGCTGAGATAACACAGCTCCGCATACTCATAAATCAGGAGATTGTACGCCTTAATGAAACGCTTGAAGTAAATAACGCATACATTAGACAGTATGTTGAAGACCGCATAGATCAGTTCATAAATGACTTCCCTACTATGATAGATCTTGTACCGGTATACAATCCGGTGCGCGGAACTACTACAAGCTTACAGCAGGCTATCAATGACCTTTATGATGTAGCACGTGTATATGGTCTTACAGCTGAACAGTATGACAGCTTAGGACTTACGGCTGAAGCTTATGATAATTATGAGCTGACCGCTATGGAATACGATCAGTATGGATATATCAAGCTCGGCTATCCTGATGAAAACTGGTATATGATCAGTCCGTTCACCGGCCAGTATACCAAAGTAAAGAATGTTGTTATGGATCTTGCACACTTCCATATGGACGGCTTGACAGCTGAAGAATATGATCTTCTTGAGCTTGAAGCTGAAGAATATGACGATAAGCAGATCACAGCGTTTGACTATGACTGGTTCGGTAAAGATATCTTAACCGCTTAATAACGAAAGGAGAAAAAACTATGAGCGCAACTAATGCAACCGCTAATTATGAGCTTCCGGTTTTCCTTGCCACTGATAAGCCCGCATGGCTTACAGACTGGAACGGAGCTATGAACGCTATTGACACCGCTATTCATACAGCACAGTCTACCGCTGACGGCGCACAGACTACCGCAAGCACCGCTACTACTGATATAGCAACGATCAATAGCTCACTTACTACGATCACTTCAAATATTCAGAGTCTGACAACTACTGTTAACGGAAACACCGGCTCGATCAATACGATCAATTCCCTGATAGGTAATGGACAGCCTACTACTGAAGATAAGACAATCATAGGTGCTATCAATGAGATCTACGCCATGATCGGTGGTGGTTCTACTGTTACCGCTGATGTAGTTACTTATGATAACACTACTTCAGGGCTTACCGCTGATGATGTCCAGGAAGCTATTGACGAGATCGTTACTATGATCCCTTCAGGGCCTACCGGAACTTATGCAAAGAAACCTACTGTAGTTTCCGGAACCCTTACAGCCGGACAGACAAGCTTAACGCTTTCTGATGCTTCTATCGTTGCTACTTCTCTAATCGACATTTATACAGCAGACGGAACACCTTTCACGGCTGTTGCTCAGTCTGTCGGATCTGTAGCGCTTACCTTTGAAGCTCAGCAGGCTGATCTTGCAGTTTCCGCCGTTGTTTGGGATTTCACCTGATAGGAGGTAGATAACTATGATTAGATCTAATCTTTTAGTTGCTGACGGCGTGAAAGAAATAGTCGGCGCCAGTGTTGGCGGTGGTACTGTTCAGGTTGATGATTATAATGTAGGTACGGGAACAGTAACTCATGCGTCAGGCAGTACCTTTACGATAAATGGCGAATACATAACAATGACTATAAGTTTGATCACGGCTGTAAAGCCCTGCCATGTAACATATTTTGATACTGGTGCAAATTCTGCTACTACCGTACATGAGCAAGATCTTGCAGT
>JAFYYN010000074.1 GCA_017557525.1 Lachnospiraceae bacterium | reverse complement strand
GAGTCTCGTAGAGCCCTTTGCGTATGATTTCCTTCTAAACAGGGACGTGCAGACCAGACAGCGCGCGTCATTCCTTGCGATAGCAGCCATAATAGGCGCTTTAGCCGGGATATTTTCATCTGAACGCCATACCAATATGGAGCAAATGATTAGTTCGACATACAGGGGCAGATCAGTTGGCAGGAGGATAAAACCGGTACTTGTGGCAGTGACATCATTTGTCAGTGTAATAGCACTTTCACTCATCCAGATGATAAACATTAACAAAAATATCGCCTTTCCCGACATGGATAAGGCGATACAGGGTATCAGGTACATGAGTGATTTCGGCATATATATGTCAATCAGGTCGTACTTTATACTTATGCTTGTGATAAGAGGTCTGTTCGGTGTGATTATCGGTGTGATCACTGCGTACTTAAGCAAAAGAGGAGATGACAAATTTACAGTTATCTGCCGTACTGTGATAGTGATGGTAATATGGATATTCGTAACCGCTGCAATCCCGGGGATAGAGGCTCTGAGTCCTATAAATTTACTGGGGTGGCGTATGTGACAAACCTTCTGGGGGTCAGACCCCTTTAGCGTACTAAAGTGACGGCACTTATATCGCCGATGTGATTTTCTTATGTACTTTGAGATATACAATTATAGTTATCACAGCATTTATGATATCCGAAACAGTCTGAGCCATGATCAGTCCGTCGAGACCCCAGACAGCATTGAAAATAAGCATTGCCGGGATGTTTAATGCGATATGCCTTATGGCAGATAAAAGAAACGAGTATTTGCCCTGCCCGACAGCCTGCATGAAATTAACCACCTGGAAACCTATCATCATAAATGGCGCAGCAAAACATCTGGCTTTTAGGAACATGGCGCCTATTCTTACGGTTTCAGGATCGTCTATAAATATATTTACTATTTCTTTAGCAAAGAAGAAGAAAACAACAAGACTCAGCATCGAAACCGAAAATATAGCGATACCGGCGGATTTAAAGAAACGGTCCATACGTTTGAAGTCTTTTTTTGCATAATTAAATGCGATCAAAGGAACCATTCCCAGACATATCCCCAGTCCGATATTTATCGGAAAACGTTCGACTTTAAGGACTATACCGACCGACGCAAGCTCTATGTCACTATAGGATGCGGCCAGTTTATTTAGTACAATGTTTACAAGGTCAAACATGAGAAGTATGAGCGCAGCGGGGACACCTACCGAGTACAGTGCCTTTTTGGCTTCTTTGGTTATCTTCTCAATCTTTTTCGGCAGAGTAAGGATACTACGGTCTTTATACTTAATGTAAATAACGATAAAGTAGATCATAGAAGCAACATTTGAGATAAATGTCGCTAATGCAGCACCGAGGACCTGATAGCCGTCCGGCAGGATAACAAACATAAAAAGAGGATCAAGTGCTATGTTAAGTATTCCTCCAAAAGCCACTCCAAAACCGGCTTCTTTTGCGAAACCTGCGTTCCTTAAAAGCATGGGCATCGCTAAGGACAGGACTGTAGGCACGCCGCCCAGTACAACCGTAAAAATGAAATATTGACGTGCATAGCCCAAAGTGTTTTCACTGGCTCCGAGCAGGTTGAGGAGCGGGTTCATCAGTATCAGTCCGACAAGGGAAAAGCCAAGTGCCGTGACCACTGCCATAGCAAGGCTGTGAGAAGCTGTTTTTCTGGCACTCTCCATATCGCCGCTACCCATCTGCCTTACCATAAGATTTCCGCCGCCGACTCCGAAGAGATTGGCAAGTGCAGCAAGAGACAGGAACAGTGCAAGGACCAGAGATGCAGCACCGATCATATAAGGGTTGTCAGTACGACCTATAAACCATGTATCCGCTATATTATATGCCAGTACGATCACCTGGCTGAAAACTGTCGGCAGAGCCATGACAGCCAGAGCTTTGGGTACGCTTACTATCTTAAATACTTCTTGTTTTTCTTTGTTCATCGTATGCCACCATTCAAGGGGTAGACCCCTTTAGCACACTAAAGTGCTGGTTAATTTTTTTCGTAATCATAGTGATCTATCCAATGCAGTCCGGGTAAAACCCTTAGCAGAGCCTTAGCATATATCTTGTCCTTGTGAACAAACCTGAACCTGTCAGGATCATAATCAGGAGAAGACGGATCATCCACAAAATTGTCCCATTCTCTTGCATCAGAAGAGATATTTCTGTTATCTCCCAGACAGAAATAACAATCCTCGGGAACATAATAAGGTCCGTAGTTTCCTTTTGCTTTGCCGTTTACATATGGCTCATCAAGGGGTGTTTCGGAATCGTTAATATAAACCTTGCCTTTTCGGATCTCAACCTTGTCACCGGGGAGACCAATAATCCTTTTAACATAAATATCACTTTCATCATGATATCTGGGTTCAGTATCTCCTAATTCCGGATCTATGCAATAGGTCAGCTCGGGGTCTATGGCATCCAGCTCTTTCCAGCTTAACGGGTATTCAAAAAATATGACGTCGCCTCGCTCAGGGTCGGAGAAAAGGTATGCCAGACGGTTTCCTATAACACGGTCATTAATCTCAAGCTCGGGTATCATTGAACCTGAAACTATCTCAGTTTTCATGATTATAAACTGCGTGATGATAATGGCCATAACAAGTGCCATGGCAAATATCTTTGCCCAACTTATCAGTTCTTTTTTTATCTTGGTTTTCTTCTCGTTCATAGTCCTATTCCTGATCGTTTTGTGTTTTTTAACTTTATTGGCCTGGCCGGATATGCTGAATCCAATCTGCCAGAATGTTTAAATGATACAACTCATAACAGTAAAAGTCAAGAAAATAGCATTATTTCACAATAAGTTTGAAAAAATGTAACGGATTGAGCCTTGACAAAGGGGTTTATCCGGAGTAAAATAGCACATAGGTTTAGATGGAGTAAACCTATGTGTTTTTGTTTTACTTGAATCGGCGATGGGGAGTTTTAATTTATGAAGAAATATATTGTATGGATTATACTTCTGGCCTGGGTAATATCATTGGCTACTACTTATAAGGTTAGGGCAGGAACAGTTGAGGATACTACTGAGGAATATTTTGAGTATGAAGGGGCAACCTATAAGGTTATAAATGAGAAGAAGCATCGCGTTCAACTGGTAAAATCGCGCCCATTGACAGAATACGATGGAAAGCGTTATGAGCAGGAGGCTTATGTATATAATGGTGATATAAAATATTCAGTATACTCAATAGGTTACAAGGCTTTTTCGGAGGAAGGGTTAGATATTAAATTCGAACTAAAGCTTCCTTTGACAGTTAGGGAACTTAAATCTGAAAGTATGGGAACGAACATAAAACGCCTAGATATGTCGGAGACAAAGGTGAAGACGATTCCTTCATTTCTGTTTGTAACATATGAAGGAATAAAGAATTGCACTCCGGCAGTAGCTGAGGTGCTTTTCCCGCAGAGTTGTAAGAATATACAAAGCTATGCATTTCAAAAGTGCAAAAACCTGAAAAGCCTGGCGATACCTGAGAATGTTAAGAAAATTGGATATCACGCTTTTGATAAAACATGTACTGAGATAAAATTTGATGGTCAAGTGCCTGTAGGAATGGTAAACCAGACCATGAAGAATACGATTTTATATGTAAAGCAGGAGTTTTATGTTGATGCGTTGGAGCTCCTGATCAAGAACATTTCACTTGGCAGGTGCGAGATTATTAAATCTGATTATTAAGCAGAGTACAAAGCAGACTGATAGTGGGTAAAGAAAATTCGATAAAATTCTAAAGTGATAAGAGGTAACGTATGCAGAAAATAGAGTTGGGCGAAGTACAGGAAAGGTTCGCAAATATCATATGGGAACTGGAACCCATAAAGTCTATGGAGTTAATGAAGATATGTAAGGAAAGACTTGAATGGAATAAATCAACCACATTTACTGTATTAAGAAAGCTTTGTGAAAAAGGCTTATTTAAGAATGAAAACGGAGTAGTTACATCTTTGATGTCCAAAGAAGAATTTGCAGGTATAAAAAGTAGACAGTTTGTACAGGAACATTTTAAAGGTTCTCTTCCGGCATTTCTTGCTGCGTTTGTTTCTGACAAGACTGTTTCAGAAAAGGAAGCAGACGAGATTAGAAGTATGATCGATGATTATAAAAAATCACTGAACTGATTCTATAGGATGTTTCTTATGTTCTCAAAAAGACAGAAAGTTTGAAAATTTTCTAACTTTCATCGGTGCCGCGGCAGGCGCGTCACTGATGTGTAACCATGCCTGCGGCAAGGTACGAAATATGGAGAAAATTCTGATCGGGCTGATAGATTCGAGTATAATTGCAAGTATTATCATCCTGGTAGTGCTTGTTTTAAGACCATTTATTAAGAAACTTCCGAAATGGGTAAATCTGGTTTTGTGGTCTGTTGTAGCGTTACGCCTTATCATGCCTGTGGGATTCGAAAGTAATTTTTCACTATTGCCTGATATCGATGGTATGCGCTCAGGCTATACTGAGGTTATATTCGGAAATGACAACAACGCAGTTGAAAAATACTCGGTGCATGAAGAAATGCAAGATACGGAGTATTCAGGGAAAAATACAATAGAAAACTTAACGCCAGATATAGGAAAAACAAATATAGAGAAAGCTGATAAAGAAAAAGCTGATGCAGGGATATTCAATACAGAGTCGGAAACTGCCGGTTTAGATCCTGCAGATATTTTGTCAATCATATATGTTTCAGGGTGTCTTATAGCGTTAGCATATCTTTTGATAAGCATTTTTAGACTAAAAAGAACGGTCAGGTTTTCTGTACCTGCCAACTTGCCTTATAACCTGGCAAAGCAATCTTTAGCATTGATATATGTCTGCGAAGGTGTAAAGTCCCCATTCATCATGGGACTGTTCCGGACTAAGCTTTACATCCCCGAAGGGATGAATATATCAACACTGGAATATGTTATCAAACATGAGAATGCTCACATCAGGCACTTTGATCAGATATGGAAAATGGCGGGCTTTATACTGCTGCTGATCTATTGGTTTAATCCATTAATGTGGGTGGCTTTTGTATGCTTTACAAAAGATCTGGAGCTTGCATGTGATGAACGCGCGGCAGGTAAGCTTTCTCAAAAAGAGAGAGCAGGTTATTCCGAGGCACTTTTGGAGTGTGCGATACATAACAGGATAATTGCCGTATGTCCTTTGGCTTTTGGAGAGACCGGAGTTAAAGAAAGAGTAAAAGCGGTCATAAGCTTGAAGAAGCCTTTGAAAATCGTGCTGGTAAGCGTTGCAGTAGGATGTGCTTTATTTGCTTTATGTTTTTTGACTGACCCCGTTTCGGCAAAAGAGAATGATGGTAACAATATTGAAGATACCTTTAATGCGGACGAAAAAACTCCATATTTAGATGCGGAGAGAAGTAATGAAAGCGCTGATACGAGAAATAGTTTTACCGAAAGCAATGCGTATACTGATTATACAGATGAAGATACACAAAACATTACTGAAAACTATGGCATTACTCCGACAGGAACAATTGGAAAACAGACTTCATTTTCAATAGTTGATGTTCAAGAACTCTATGGGCAGGAAACGAAAAATGATGAAAGTACAGATTATGATATAAATGAAGATACAAATGTAGATACAAATGAAGACTTGCTCCCTAACATAGAAAACCAATCATTGGTGACAGAAGATGATAATAAAACAGAAAAACCAAGCGATGAAAACGCCATTATCCCTTATAGCATAATAACAATTAAGGATGGGGCATTTGCAGGCACAGAGTCTATAAAGCATGTCAGCATACCGGATACGGTAGAAACAATAGGAAGTGAAGCATTTAGGAGATGCAGTAATCTTTCAAGCGTGGATATCCCCGGTAGTGTCACAAGTATAGGGCATCATGCTTTTACGGAGTGTAATCTGGAAACGGTTGTTTTCCCGGAAAGTGTTCAACAGATTGGAGTATCTGCGCTAAGCTATAACAGAAATCTAAGATACTGTAAATGGTCTTCGCAAGTTGCCGGAATCCCTGATTATATGTTTACGGGTGACGAAGCATTAACTGATATAGCTTTGGATGGTAATACTACTTGGATAGGAAACGGCGCATTTGAGCAGTGTCTCTCGCTTGAAAAAATTGCTTTACCTGATACCGTAAAATATATCGGATACAGTGCTTTTTCATATACCGGTCTGAAAGAAATAGTGATCCCGGATGGTGTGGAAAGGATAGAAGCAAATACTTTCAGCTATTGTACGGAGTTGGAGAGGGTTTATTTACCGGAGTCGGTCACATTTATCGGAGATTATGCTTTTGGCAATTGTGTGAATCTGAAGGAGATCAACATACCGGACAGTGTTACGGAGATTTCCCAGAATGCTTTTTGGCTGTGTAATAATCTGACTGATGATGTTAAGGCTGATATAAGAGCTGTAAACAAGAAGGTAAGATTTGATTATGTAAAATGATCAATCTTGTATAGAAGGCAGTGTATTTTAATTGCAGAAAGGAATTAGGCATGAAAAGAATATTGGCAGTTTTGTTATCTATCACAATTATTACCGGTATTGTTGTTGTGTTTACCACTTCAAGTATTAATCCCAATTTAGCTTTGGCTAAGGAGAGCAGTGGAACAAAAAGTGAGGATGTTTCAGAAAGTGCTGCTGAACAGGTCAAAGAAAAGGTTTTGAACAACTGCGGTCTTAGCGATGAATGGCTGACAAATATTGCAGTGTACGGTTATGTATATGGTGATTACGTTTATTTCACAAAAAATCTTCTGTGTACTGATCAGAATATTTACAGGATCAATATTAATAGCTACAAACTCGAAAAGTATGTTAAAAACGCATATCGTAATGCAGTTTTTCAGGATAACTTTGTTTTCTATTCTACTTTTTATACCGATAATCCCAAACAGGGTCTGTATGCCAAAAACCTTGATACAGGTAAGGTTATAAAATTGAACAATAAAAACAATTCCGATATGAGATATGTCAGGAAATTTAATGATAAAATATATTGCATAAAGGATGTTTATGATAAAAGGGCATTGTATTCTATTAATACCGATGGAACTGGAAAGAAAAAAATAGCTACAAAAATATTAGACGGGAAATATGTCTTTTACCAAAACGGTGATGAAGAGAAACTGCTGTATATAAGGCTTAAGAGTTATAATAACAACGAATATATAAAGGTTTATTCTGCAAATCTGGACGGAAGCAATAAGAAGCTTCTTAAGAAGATGAAATATCTTGGGGATTATCCGCACGTATATCTTGAAGAAGTGAATGGGGATGTGGTTCTCACAGTAGAAAACTATTATAGAGAGACCAAGGAAAGAGAAGTAACTAATTATCTTTTTAACGGTAAAAAATTTAAAAAGATCGGTGAACCTGAAAAGAACCTTCAATATGCATCCGATATTCTCGAGGATGGATACAAGTACAGAATTCAAAAATCCCGGAATCTTGATATATTGGAGCATGGGCGGGGTATATTAATCGAAAGACAGGGTCTTGACGGCGAGTGGGAGGTGTTCTCATCACTTCCATTTGTAGGAAATGTATGGAATTCAGAAATTGAAATGCATAATGGGTATCTGACAATTATGATGAGTGATGGTGATCACCCTTATAGTGCTGTGTTACTGGATAAAAACGGAGACTGGCTGTTTACCAGATATATAGCCGGATATACCGATTACACAAATATGCATTGTACGGTGGTCGGAAACAAAGCATATATCATACATGGCGCCGTATACTGCGATGAAAATGGAAATGAGCTTGATAAATATGAAGTTGTCGACTTGGATGAGTTAAGGAATTTATATAAAGAAAACTACGATGTTACTATGAGGGATGTACAGGATGTAATAGTGGAAGAACTAAAAACTCAAGGTCTGGATTACAAGCCCGGAAGCGATAATTACGGCAGATATCTGGACAATAAGATGAAGGAAATAGTAAAAGAACCTTCGAAGTTAAACAAGAATACATTTGCTTTGCAAATGTATGTCTTGGCATATAGCAGTCTTTTTGATGAGTTACTTGATGTTATCAGAAATGAAGAAGATGATGATCTGTTTGAATGGGAAAAAATAGATGTGGATGAAATCCTGGACAATAATGACTGTATCGTATATGACGATGAAACAGAAATGTACTATTTTGAACTTTCAGAAAGTTTTCTTAATATGACTGTCAAGGATATGATAACTAATCGAGCAAGCTAAGTGTGACAAGGATGGAAAGGAATGGTATGGGAAACATGGTTACTTCAACGATAAAGAAATGTATTGCGTTCTCTGCTTGTTTTTGTTTAACGCTTCTCTGCTTTTTACTTATCCTGCCTGCGAGCAAGGTATCCGCCGATTACTTTGAACTTAAAACCAACGCCAAAAGAACAGGCAAGATCATTAAAGAAGATGAAATAGTTGATGGGTCCATAGTTTCGGTTGTTGAGAACGGTGATTTCAGGATCACTCTGAAAACCCACGGCACAGAATATCATGCAGGTGATGCAATACATATAAAGGCAGAAATTGAGTATATAGGCTCAAAGAAAGAAAAAGAGCTTGAAAGCACCGACCAGGCAGTTGTATTCAGGGTAGAAGGATCAAATGGAATTAAGGGTGATTCGTATACATATTACAACAAAAATGCACTGCAGAAGATAAAGTTCAAGAAGGGCGAAGTATATGAATATCCATTTTCTGTATCTTATGAAATGGGTTTCCGTGGAAATTTAGATGAAATATTCGGAACAGACAGATATGATCAGGAAATTGAGGAATTATTATTACATCTGCCTCAGGGAACATATACTATTACCGCTGCTTTGTCCAATGAGCTTTTAGACAAAAAGCCTGCATCATTTTATGCGGAACTGCATATCAATGTTGATGTAGAGGGTGAAGTTTTTTATAGCGGAAGCAACTTGTATAGGACTATGGGGGAGAAAGAGGCAGTACTGATAGGGACTAAGACGGACAATCCTCAGATATGGGTTGGGTCATTAGAACCGGGTAAAGATCCTCTTATAGTTCCTGAAAGTGTAAAATATAACGGTAAGAATTATAAGGTTACAGTCATAGGTGATGAGGGCATAACTTATTTCGGATATGTAGATGATTATAGCTATGGTTACATAAATTACGGAACATTTACCGGTAAAAGCTTTTCAGACGTAAAGATTCCCGCAAGTGTTAGGAAGATAAGTAAAAACGCGTTTCTGGATACATCGCTTTTGTCGTTACAGATTGATGCGGAAGACCTTGATATATGTGACATGGCATACCGTGGAGCAGGTTATTTCGGTGAATGTGGGGAGCTTGTAATAAAAGGCGGAAATGTCAGGATCGGGTATATGGCATTCGATTACAGCTGGTTTAAAACCGTGGATCTGCATAAACTCAAAAAACTCGAAATAGGTGAGCAGGGGTTGGCGGATCTGTATGCATTAAAGGAGATAAGTTTACCGGAGAATACCATATCTATAGGCAATAAGGCTTTCTATGACAGCGGAGAGAGAAAGGACAAGATTGTACTTAATATTCCGAAGGGAACGGAGAAGATAGATGGCCCCGTTGCCAATAAGCTTTTGATAAAGGTTGCGGAAGGAAATGAAAAATTCGTTGAAAGGTACGGATTACTTCTTACAGCTGATGGAAGCAAGGTTCTTGGTATTTCTGATTTCAGGGTAAAAGAGATAACTATGCCGGAAGGCGTTACAGAGATCATGCCTTACGCATTTTCGCAGACTACTATCACAAAGCTTGTTATACCGGATACAGTTACGGTTATCCCGGAAGGTATGGCTTGTATGGCAAATTCTTTAAAAAGTGTAAAGCTGGGAAAGAATGTAAAAGAGATTGGTAAGAAGGCCTTCTGGATATGTAAGATAAAGAAGATTACACTGCCAACCGGATTGAAGTCAATTGGCGAAAATGCGTTTGCTAACTGCAGACTGAAGAAGGTGACGATACCGAAGAGTGTGGAAAATATCGGAAATAATGCTTTTAGCGGCAATAATGTGACAATTACGTTTAAGAAAAAGAATAAGAACTATACTCAGTCAGGCACAGTAATCTTTAAGAAGGGTACCAAGACTGTGGTGGGGCTTGCCGGTTTCGGTACCGGGGATACAAAATATGATAAGCTGGATCTTCAGTTTGTGCTTAAGGGTTCAATATATAACCTGACGATTCCGGAGACGGTAAAAGAAATTGACATCTCATCATTTTCAGCCGGATTGATGGGAGAATACTATTCCGGTAAATATGAGGTTTATGAAGGCGCGGAGATTGTTTTTGAGGGTAAGGAGCCGCCTAAATTTGTAGATGGGAGAAACTCTTTAAAGGAATTTTTCATATGGATATTCATACCGGAGGATGCGGACCCGGATGCCTATAAGGAAGCATTGGAAGAGGCGGGACTTGTGGAAGGAAAGAACTTCAAACTGAGCAGTACGCCGTATGAGGATCCTTGGGATTTCTAAATGATTTACTCAGCCAGACAAAAATATTGAAAGGTGACGAAAAACCTGTTGATACCAACAGGTTTTTTTGTTATACTAATGAAAACAGGGAGTGTAGTGATGAGTTGCCGGAGGAATTAATGATCATGAAGAAAATCGGTATCGGGTATGAAAAGTATAAAGAATTTGTTGATGATGATCTATATTATGTTGACAAGACGCTGCTTATAAGGGATGTGATAGAAAAGGGTGGAAAGGTAACTCTCTTTACCCGTCCGCGCCGTTTCGGAAAGACCTTGGCTCTCAGTATGCTGAAGACCTTCTTTGAGAAGGAATATGACTATGACGGTAATATAGTGGATAACAGGCGCTATTTTGAAGGGAAGAAGATCATGGAGGCCGGAGATGGCATCCTTTCCCGGCTTGGACGGTATCCTGTTTTGTTCCTGACCCTTAAATCGGCAAAGCAGCCCACCTTTAAAGGGGCATTTTATAAGTTAAAGACCAGTATTGTAAATGAGATATCCAGGCATTCCTATCTTTTGGACTCTGAAAGACTGAGCCCAGAAGAAAAGCAAAAGATACGGAACTGGCTTCAAACGGATTCAAAGTCATATACAGAGGATGTGGAAGGCGATAAAAAGCTTGAAGAGGATATAAATATCTTTTCTACGGCATTCGGGGAATTCTCGGGAATGTTAAAGAAGCATCATGGTGAGAATGTGGTCATCCTGATGGATGAATATGATGTCCCTTTGGAGAATGCATATTTTGCGGGCTTTTATGACAGAATGGTCGGATTTATCCGCTCGTTCTTTGAATCGGCGTTAAAGACTAACGACGCACTGGAGTTTGCCGTGATAACCGGTTGCCTGAGGATAAGCAAGGAGAGCATATTTACAGGACTCAATAACCTGACTGTTAATTCCGTCAGAAGCGAGAAATTCGGAGAGTATTTTGGCTTTACCCAGGAAGAAACGGAGCAGATGCTGAAGGATTATGGACTGTCGGACAAGGTAGATGAAGTAAAAGACTGGTATGATGGGTATCTTTTTGGAGATGCGGAAGTATACAACCCTTGGAGCGTAACAAAATATGTATACGAACATGAGACAAAACATGATAAGCTGCCCGAACCGTACTGGAGCAATACCTCGTCCAACTCGATCATAAAGGACCTCATATACCATGCTGACGGCAATATGAAGGAGGAGCTGGACAGGCTCATAAAGGGCGGAACTATAGAGAAGAGGATACATGAGGATATAACATACGGGGATATATCATTTAAGGATGATGAGAGAAATGAAGAAAATCTCTGGAACTTTCTGTTTTTTACGGGATATCTCAAGAAGGTCTCTGAAAGAAGTATCGGAACAGATATATATCTTACAATGTGCATCCCGAATACCGAGATAAGAAGTATTTACAGAAACCAGATAACAGACTGGTTTGATATGGTGGTAAAAAAGAAAGCGGATTTCAGCATACTCCATAAAGCCGTACTGGCAAGGGATACGGAAGGGATAAGCGAATTCGTGAATTCTATCCTGGAGCAGTGTATCAGCTACTTTGACAGCGATGAGTCATTCTACCATGGGATATTCTTAAGTATGCTCTATGGGACTCCCGGTTATTCGGTACAATCAAACAGGGAAGAGGGGAACGGCAGGACTGATATAGTCCTGTACCCGAATCGGCCCAAAGACCCGGCGATTCTTTTTGAACTTAAGGTCAGAAAAAAGTTCAACGAGATGGAGGACGGTATAGAGGAGGCATTCGCCCAGATAAGGGATCAGAAGTACGAGGAAGGGATCCTCGATGACGGATATGCCGGTGTGGTATCCTTCGGAGTATGTTTCTGCAAGAAGAGCTGTATAGTTGAACGGTATAATACCTGACAGCTGTTTGACAGAATTATAACTATGGACACTTTATTTGAAAAATTGGTCTGATATCTTTCAATTATAAATATTGCACAAAAATCCATGTGAAATTTTGGGTCAAATGTCAAGGTGAATTCTAGTTTGTCAGATTAAATTCCAGGTCAACACAGTATATCGATATCATAACATAAAAATTGATGTAAAAAGGTCGCTTTTTCTGATGAATTGATGTAAAATAGATGCTAGTAGCT
>JAFYYN010000073.1 GCA_017557525.1 Lachnospiraceae bacterium | reverse complement strand
TCATGGCATTTATGGTAAGCATCCCTAAAGATGGGCTACAGTCCAACAGCACAGCGTCATAATTGTGTTTTACAGTATCAAGATATTCTCTGAGGATCCTTTCCCTGCCCAGGGCATTTACAAGCGACACCTCCATTCCCGCCAGCGAAATATTTGCAGGCATCAGATCCACACCTTCTGTATGATGGATTATTCCTTCGCCCGATTCTATGGGAATTTCCTGTAAAACATTTGCCATGATGTCTGTAATAGTCACGGGAATATCATCCGCCATGGGATATCCAAGGCTGATAGTTAGGCTGGCCTGTGGGTCGAGATCCACCAACAATACTTTCTTTCCTTCTTCAGCAAGGCCAATGCCGATGTTCTCGGCGCTCTGAGTCTTCCCGGTTCCACCTTTCTGGTTGACTATGGCATATACCGTTCCTTTGCTCATCGTATATTTCTCCTCAAACTAAAAATCGCCCCTATAAGTGTCGTGTGCTACTTGCGACTCATAGTGGGCGTCAATGGTAAGTGGTGCGTTATAAAGTGATGCAATAAGATACTGCCTCATGTTACGAACTTCAGTCGTATTACTCTTTAGGGAATCAATCACATATGCTACATGGCTGTAATCAAGGGTTTTGAACTGATCTTTTACGAGTTCAGGATTCTTTTTGGCTCCTCCAATGACGAAATATTCTACATCATCGGAGATAACATCAACCATAAGGTTTGCAATCTGATCTATAAGTTCTCTGTTGTAAGGGAATCGCTGTTTAAGGGAATCTGCATCAATATGCTCTAATACTGACTTTTTTATTTTTGCTACATCAGACAGATTATCTGCCTTCTCATCTCTTCGTATCTCATCGTTCTTTTCCTGTTCTGTATATCCTGGTGGGTATATCTTGATAAGATTAGATGAGATAAGATTATTATTTTCTGTATTATTAAAATCAGTATTATTAATCTCAGTATTAATACCGTGCGATTTTCGCATGTCTAGAGATGCGATTTTAGCATCCCTAGAAGTGTTCTTTTCGCATGTCTTGGAATGCGATTTTGACATGTCTGAAAGAATCTTCTTCACATACAGGAGGGATGCTTTTCCCTGGCCCTGATATGTCCTGTCAACAAGACCTGCATCAACCAGCTGCTTAAGCGTTTTTCCGGCTTTTCCATTTGCACAACCAAATGTCTTTTCTATTTCTTCGATCGTGTAGATAATAAACACTCTTCCCTTTTCATCAAACCAATCATTATCTATGGAAAGGCTCATCCTGTCGAGCAGAAGTCCATACAGAATCTTTGCATCGCTGGTGAGATCCCTGAATCTCTCATCCGTAAACAACAACTTTGGTACCCTTATAAAACTAAACAGATCAGCTTCCTGACCGTAAAAATATTCAAAATCAGCCATTTTATATCAATTCCCCTTTTTCTGAAGTATCTTACGGGTGCACCAGCCAATGCATGGCCAGTGCGCTCCGTAAGGGCAGTCCTCTACACACTTATTACGCGTCTGTTT
>JAFYYN010000072.1 GCA_017557525.1 Lachnospiraceae bacterium | reverse complement strand
ATATGCTGATCATGGCCTTCCATGTATATTTAAGCTGACTGATGCAGACGGAGAATTTATCTCTCTTCTGAAGGAGAGAGGTTATCAGGTTGTAAAGCCTACAGATGTTATGACGCTTTCGCTTGAGGATGAGAATATAAACTATGATGCCGGAACGGTTTTAGATAATGTGATTTTCAGTGATTCATCTGAGGGATGGTTTGATCCGTTTTTTGAATATGAAGGTCTGAAGGATGAAATGAAGCAGGATATTACAAGAAAGATCCATGCTAAGGTTTCTGTTGATCAGGTCTATATCAAAGTATTATATAATGATAAAGTTGCCGCCGTTGCTTCTCTGGCAATAGAAAGCGGATACAGTCTGATCCATAATGTCGTGGTCGATCCCGCTCTTCGGGGGAAAGGACTCGGAAAGAAGCTATGTCAGGCAGCTATCCTGAAGTCCAAAGAACTTGGTGCATCATATGTATATCTTCAGGTCATGCAGAATAATGAAATGGCTCATAATCTCTATAAAAAGCTTGGATTTGAAAAACAGTATACATATTATTATGTTATGAATCATGCAGACGAATTTAGAAAAAACGTAGAAACAGCTATGTGAAAGAGAGCATATAGCTATGGGTATTAGAAATAAAAACATCTGAAAAAAGTACTTGACTCTAACGTTACGTAATAGTTTATGATTACATCAACACGTGACAGGGAGGAATCGAAAATGATGACAGTACATGAAGTGAGCAATATTTCCGGAGTGAGTATACGCACTCTTCAGTATTATGACAGTATAGGGTTACTGAAACCGTCGGACTATACTGAATCCGGATACAGACTGTATGACGATACAGCATTGGAAAGATTGCAGCTGATTTTACTATTCAGAGAATTAGAGTTTCCCTTAAAAGATATCAGGAGGATGATCGACAGTCCCGGGTTTGATAAGGATAAAGCTCTGGAACAACAGATAGAGCTTTTGGAACTTAAGATGGAACACTTTGAAAACCTTCTTAACCTGGCACGTGGAATAAAACAGATTGGAGTTAATAAAGCAATGGATTTTACAGCATTTGATACTAAGAAAATAGATGAATATGCTGCTCAGGCTAAAAAGACCTGGGGAGATACGGATGCTTACAAGGAATATGAAGAAAAAAGTAAGGGCAGAACTTCTGAAGATAATGCTAATATCGCTAAAGATATCATGAAGATCTTTACGGAGTTTGGTGGTATGAAGGATCAGGAACCCGGTTCCGAAGCTGTTCAAAAACAGGTGAAGAAGCTTCAGGATTATATCACCGAAAATATGTATAACTGCACCAAAGAGATTCTTTCCGGCCTGGGTCATGCGTACAGCGCACCTGGTGAGATGAATACAAATATTGATAATGCCGGAGGAGAAGGAACCGGTGAGTTTGTGGATAAAGCTATTCAGATTTATTGTTCCTAGTAAAAACCAAGGGTGCCATGAGTTGATACTCATGACACCCGTTTTTTTGTAGCTGCCCGAATATCATAACATATTAACACTGGTGTTGCCTATGGATTTTTTATGAGTTAAAATACACGTTGGGCATAAAAACGACAAATTATCAGAGGATAGTAAAATGAAAACTTTAGCTAAGTTACTTGTTTGTATTTTTCTAATAGTGATATCGGGAATTGTATTCTTTTCTACCGGATTCATTCATCGTCGTTTGAATGACCGTGTTAAGTATCTGGAAGAAACCTGTACCGAAACGGCAGACGGAGAAGTATATACAAAACCAAGAAGCGGGACGATGTTTTTCAAAAATAACGTCGTTGGTGCAAGTTTTATTCTGGATGGAAAAACTTATCATGCAGGTGGGATAGATGACTCAAAGCATGATCCCGGAGATATAGTGACAGTACATTTCAATCCGGACAGACCGGATGAATGCTATGCAGGCATCAGACCCGGTATGTACAATTTAAAAGTCATCATGCTGATATATGGTGTCAGCATACTGATAATAGTGTGTTCGATAGTGATGATAATCCGATATACCGGCAAGCTTAAGGAAGAGTCCGAAGTAAGCAGATAATTGCCATGATCGTTAAAATATGATATATTTTTTCGGTGGTAATTTTAGGAAAGTAGAGATAAAAAGGTGAATAGTTTTTTTGACAATCTTGCAAAGTATAATGATGTAATTAATAGTTTTGTCTGGACAAAGGTTGGTGTCTGGCTTCTGATCGCAACAGGCATTCTTATGACTGTACTTACCAAGGGCTTTCAGATAACACATCTCAGACACTGGATGAAGAAAACGATCGGAAGTATGTTCGATAATAAGGTTAAAGGACATACTGACGACAAGGCGTCCATTTCACAGTTTCAGGCTTTATGTACGGCTCTTGCAGCGACTGTAGGCGTAGGTAACATAGCCGGTGTTGCAGCTGCGATCATGTCAGGTGGCCCCGGAGCGGTATTCTGGATGTGGGTTGCTGCATTTTTCGGAATGATGACTAATTACTCCGAGAATATTCTCGGTATATATTTCAGACGCAAGAATCATAATGATGAATGGTCCGGCGGAGCCATGTACTATCTTGAGGATGGTCTTGGCGGATACAAGAACATGAAGGGAATCGGAAAGGTTCTTGCCGTTATCTTCGCAATATGTGCGATGCTGGCTTCATTTGGTATCGGAAATATGGGACAGGTCAACAAGATAGTTATTAACTTTACTTCGGCCTTTAATATCCCTTCACTTTCAGAAAAGGTTCTTTATTCATCAAACGGAAATGACATTACTCTTTATATGCTGCTTGTAGGTGTGATCCTTATGGTGGTTGTAGGTTTTGTTATCATCGGCGGACTTCAGAGAATAGCAAGTTTTGCCGAAAGGATCATTCCTTTTATGGTTGTGGCTTATGTTATCGGTTCACTTATAATTATATTTGGAAATGTCACCGCAATCGGTCATGCTTTTGCAGCTATCTTTTCTATGGCATTTACCCGTCAGGCAGCATGGGGCGGTGCAGCCGGTATAACTTTTAAGACTGTTGTTACCATGGGATGTAAGAGAGGAGTATTTTCGAATGAGGCAGGTCTTGGTTCATCTGTTATGGTCCATTCCAATTCGAATGTACTGGAACCTGTTAAGCAGGGCCTCTGGGGAATCTTTGAGGTATTTGCTGATACAATAGTTGTATGTACCATGACGGCTCTTACTATCCTGACTTCCGGAGTTATCGATCTGAATACCGGTGTATCAGTAACAGACAGTGATTCAACTCTCGTGGCAGAAGCATTTAATACAATATTTAAATTCGGAAAATTCGAATTCGGAAGATATTTCATAGCTCTTGCTATTCTGCTTTTTGCATTTACTACTATCCTTGGATGGTCTCATTACGGAGCAAAAGCAGTAGAGTATCTGGCAGGAAGTAAAGCTCCTGTTGTTACAAAGGTTTATAAAGTTATCTATGTACTTATGATACTTTCCGGAGCGCTGATGACTTCATCAATAGCATGGGATATCTCAGATACCTTTAACGGAATGATGATGCTTCCTAACCTTATCGGTGTAATATCACTTTCACCGCTTGTTATGAAGCTTACAAAGAACTATGTTGATAGACGAATCAAGAATAAAGAGAATGTAAAACCCATGCTTTCTCATTTCCCTGAAATAGAAGAAGAGAATGCTAAGAAGATCCTGGAGACAGGGGAAGATTAATCTTTCAGAATAATTAAGACACCCCATTAAAACCATAATAGGGTTGACATGAATCTTAATATGTACTATATTCTGCATGTGTACAAAAGCTATGTGCACATGCATATTTATTTTATAAAACGAGGATTTTTTATGTTAAGCGTGGTTAGGTAACCATAGCAAATTAATATTTTTTATGGGTTAGCAGCTGGAACTGCTGACCTGGTTTTATTGCGCTTAACATATTATGGATTTCCCGAAATCTTTTTTCGGGTATTACTGTTTTTTTCAGTAAAGAAGAACTCGATTTATTTTTATTTTAGAGAAAGTTTATCAGGCCATGATATCGCCGCGTGAGATATCATGGTTTTTTGTTTCTACAGAAAATTACTGTAGGTGAGAAAAGGAGGATTGATAAAATGTTAGATAATTTAATTATTAGAGCAGAAGAACCTGCTGACTATGAAAATACGGAACTTATGGCGATGCGAAGCTTCTGGAATAAATATGGTCCGGCGGCAGATGAGCATTTCCTGATCAGGATCATCAGGGAGTCGAAAGATTACATACCTGAGATCAGCAGAATAGCAGAATATAATGGACGAATAGTCGGTGCTGTTTATTATCACAAAGCGTGGATATTTGATGGCGATGTAAAGCACGATGTTATATCTTTCGGACCTTTGGCAGTGGAACCGACAATGGAAGGAAATGATATAGGCGGAGCACTTATGAGAGAGACAATCAGGCTTGCTAAGGAAGCCGGATTTTCCGGAATAGTACTGATGGGTGAACCATACTATTACCCGAGATTTGGATTTGAACGTGGTGTTAATTTTGGACTCACAGATGAAGAGGGTAATTCCTGGGAATCGCTCATGGTTTTACCACTTAACGATGATTTTTCTGATATAAAGGGTAGATTAATCGAAAGCAGAGATTTTGAAAAGCTTAATGATAAAGATAAACTTGCAGAGATTAATAAGGACTTCCCGAAATATCGTGTAGTGAAGGTTCAGGAAGGCTTTATGCAGATTTTTGGTCAGCATCTGGGAGTCGTTGAGGCTATTAAAGCTGATACATATATGGTGCGTTACTGGGAGCTGCTGATTCCGGCAAAGCTTTCTGATGAGCTGGATAAGAAACCGGTAGTTGGCAGCGACGTTCAGTTTATCTGGAATCATAAAGATGGAACTGGATCGTCAGTGATCACTAAAGTGTTAAAAAATCTATTAGAATAATTAGGAGCGGTTACTGAAGACAGTAGCTGGAAAGGATAAAATGAATACAGAAAAACAGATAGAATTTGACAAGATAAAAGAAATATGGGCAGAGTTTGCTGTGACAGACTATGCCAGAGAAAAGATAGAAGCTACAGAGATAATACTTGAGGAAAAGGATCTCAGGAAGGCTTTAAGGGATACCACAGACAGTCGTGATATGATCGATAAACTGGGAAACCCGCCGGTTCAGAATGTGACTGAGATAAGAGATGTACTTATAGCTGCCGATAAAGGAGAATGTCTTACACCTTATCAGCTTGAAAGAGTGGACAGGGTTCTTGTTGCGGTAGAACGTCTGGCGGATTATCTGAAACGCGGACAGCAGTATAATAATCCTCTTGCTTACTATGATGAAAATCTGAATCCTCTATATGAGCTTAAGGATGAGATCAATAGCCAGATCAGAGGTGAAGAAGTAATCGACAGAGCCACCAAAGAGCTTTTTGATATCAGAAACCGTATTGTAACTGTAGAAGAATCCATGAAGCAGAAGGCCGAGCAGGTCATAAGAAGCAATAAGGATTGTATGGCTGATTCCTTTTATTCGCTGAGAAGCGGACGCATTTGCGTTCCGGTCAAGAAGGAGTATAAATTTAAGATTGCCGGAAGTGTTATAGATAAATCTGCTACAGGAAGTACATTTTTCGTTGAACCAGAAGGAGTAGCAAAATGTTTTGAAGAGCTGGAGCTTCTTCGGATTGATGAAGAAAATGAGGTGCAGAGAATTCTCTATATCCTGACTACTCATGTTCAGGAAAATGCTTCGGCCATTGAAGAAAACATAAAGATGATCGAGAAGCTCGACTTCATTTTCTCAAAAGGAAAACTCAGCCTTGAACTGGATTGTGTTGAGCCGAAGATAAACCTTGATAGATATATCAGGCTTGTAAAAGCAAGACATCCTCTTATGGATAAGCAGGAAAATGTGCCGCTGGATTTTACGCTAGGAGCAAGTAATGACGTAGGTGAAAACATAAGAGGGATCGTTATAACCGGTCCCAATACCGGAGGTAAAACAGTAGCTATCAAGACAGTTATGCTGAACTGCTATATGGCTCAGTGCGGCCTTCATGTGACCAGTAAAGAAGCCGAGATATGTATGAACAGTAATTATCTTTCGGATATCGGAGACGGCCAGAATCTATCCGAAAACCTTTCAACCTTTTCGGCACATATTAAAAATGTACTTGAGATACTGAGACAGGTAAATAAGGACAGCTTTGTTATCATGGATGAACTTGGTTCGGGAACAGATCCCGCAGAGGGTATGGGAATTGCAGTTGCGATCCTGGAAGAACTGAAGAACAGCGAAGCTAATTTCCTTGTCACAACGCATTATCCCGAGGTTAAGGATTATGCTGAAAAGACCGAACATATGATAAACGCCAGGATGACATTTGACAAAAAAACACTTAAGCCCACGTATAAGATGGTTATAGGTGAGGCAGGAGAAAGCTGTGCCTTTTATATTGCCGATACGCTCGGAATGCCGGAAGAAATGCTTAAGGTTGCTGTTGAAGCGGCATATGGAAAAGAAGCATTAAAGCATTACAGCTTCGGGAATAAATCTAAGAAACCTTCGGCTAAATCTTCAAAGAAGATCGTTAAGATGAAAAAGTCGAATGTGGCTCAGAATCTTTCGGAAAAATACAGTATCGGTGACAGTGTAATGGTTTATCCGGAAAAGAAGATCGGTATCGTATGTGAACCTATAAATGAAAAAGGAATACTCAGAGTTCAGGTTGCCGGACGGAAGTTCTATATCAATCATAAACGGGTAAAGCTTCATGTCAGCGCTGCAGAGTTATACCCTGAGGATTATGATTTTTCTATTATATTTGATTCTGTAAAGGACAGAAAAGCAAGGCATGATATGGGACGAAAGTATACGGATGAAATCATCGTACATGATGCGGATGACAAAAAATAGTCAAAACACAGTGATATATTAGGGTGAAAAACTGCTCCATATGGGATATAATCATGTATGCACGATAAAGCTGTAAAGGAGACCAGCTATGAAAAGTCAAGTATAGATTAGCTGGAAATTACATTTCTCCGCTGTGGCTAAAAAAGGGTAACTTTAATAAAGCTCCCTACATAGGTGCTTTTCTAAATCTATCGATTAAGGTATCCGACCTATTAGT
>JAFYYN010000071.1 GCA_017557525.1 Lachnospiraceae bacterium | reverse complement strand
GGATATCAATACATGCCTTACAAGGGGAGAAAACGACATTTTCGGCTTTACAGAAGAAGAAGTCAAAAGTTTGCTTTTAAGTTCCGATCTGTCAGACCATTTTGATGAGATCAGGGAATGGTACGATGGCTATCATTTTGATCTTTCGACTATATATAATCCCTGGAGTGTTATAAAGCACATCGAGGATCTGTGTAAAAATCCGGCGTCAAAGCCTATGTCGCACTGGGCTGGAACAAGCGAAAACGCTATCATCAGAGAATTGGCAGAAAAAGCCGATCTGCCTACACGACAAAAGGTTGAACAAGCTATAAGCGGTGAAGATATCACCTTCGCCCTCAGAGACAACATTGTATATGATGAGTTGTTTATCGATCCCGATAATGTATTTAACGTAATGCTTTCTGCCGGGTACCTTACCGCAGTAAGCTATGATGGATATAATGTTACTGCACGTATTCCAAACAAAGAAGTCCATAAGATTTTTACAGATAAAATACAGGAATGGTTCCGGGGCACCCTACCTGCTTTTGACGTAAAGGCTCTTTATTCCGCTTTTGAAAAAGGAGTGATCAGCAAGTCTGAGGAAATACTGACAGAAAAATTTCTTTCCGCCATGAGCTATTACGATTCAAAGGAAGCGTTTTATCACGGCGTTCTTCTTACCCTGATGCAGCTGAATACAGCTTATTTCTGCTCCAGCAACCGTGAAAGCGGTAGCGGCCGTTTCGATATACAATGTAAGCAGCGAACTAAAAGGGAACTCGCAATCATTCTTGAGGTGAAGATATCAAAGAACGAAAAAGATATGCTTCAGGATGCAAAAAAAGCTTGTGATCAGATAAAGAAGTTGAATTATATTTCTGATATAAAACGGGAGGGTTACAAAAAGATCCTCACTTTCGGTATTGCATTCTGCAATAAAAAATGCCGGATAGAACCCGGCATGACATATTGATGGGGTCAGACTCCTTTTTCACTTCAACGTGCTAAAGGGGTCTGACCCCTGTCACTCATTTTCTTCTCTTAAACAATATCGCAAATAACAATCCTATCAGCAGGATACCTGCTGATGCTCCAAGTAAAATGTACTCTGTCGATTCATCTCCTGCTGCAGTTCCACTAAAGCCCGAGAAACTGTTTTGCCCGAAACTGCTTCTATCCGATGATGAGCGATCTGACGAACCGGTCTTTCCGGATGAAGGTCTTTCCCCACCAAACTGTGATGAGTCAAATCCTTCAGGCATACTGCCTCCAAATTGTGAGGGGTCAAAGCCGTCAGGCACACTTCCGTTTGGCATATTTCCGCCGAACTGTGAAGGGTCAAAGCCTTCAGGCATATCACCACTTGGCATACTGCCTCCGAAGCCTCCGGGCATGCCTCCACCAAATCCGCCCTGAGAATTATCTCCATTTGAATCTGTACTGCTTGTTTCCATAGCAATAACCTCAGTTGAACTATATGACATGTTACTAGCTGTTATTGATGCAGTTTCTGTATTGCCATTATCTTCTGTAGTTTCTGTGTCCTGAGGTCTTCCGGTTCCCCTGTCAGTATTGTCTCTGCTAAAGCCGCCGCGGTCTCCACCGCCAAAGCCGCCGCCTGCGCCACCGCCCATGGAACCCATATCAGATGTGTTAAGGCCGTTTACGTCTATAAGTGCTGAGCTGTCTGCACTTTGTCCTGAGGATGTTGAAGGTATGGTTCCGTCAAGCTGTCCCTGTACACTTTCCGCGCGGAGCTCACAGAACTGCTTTATTGCTTCAACGCCCTTTAAGAAATCTTCATAGGTACAGAACTTGGTAGGGTCTTTTTCTACATACTCATCTATAAGTGCGGCTGTATCTTCTATCATCTTAGTCCAATCAACACTGTTAAGGAATTCTTGGAAATACTCATGATACATCTCCGTGTATTCCTCGATATCAAATATCCAGGAGATCATCGGACGGTCGCTCATATCACCTGATACGGGTGTATCTATAGCCGCGTTTACGGACGATGATGCATTTCCACCGGTAAATGAACCATATGCCAGGTTATAATCCCAAGGGATCATGCTGAGCTGTCCGTCTTTTTCATACAGGTAATAATTATGTATCATTGAACCCGTATAGCTGTCGCCGTTACAGAGGAAGTTGTGAACTACGAAATATCTTATTACCTCGTCTACATCAACTGTATTCTCAATATCCGACTGCTCGGAAAGTGCCTTTAACGAACTTATAAGCCTGTTTTTATCCGTTTTGTTTACAGTGGTTTTTGCGTTGTTAAATATGTTGGAATAGCTGTCGATATCATCATCTATGTATTTCAGCTTGACATCATCGCTGCCCATTCCGAAGCCGCCGCCGAAACCGCCGAAGCCGCCAAAGCCACCCTGTCTTGGTGATGTTTTTCCGGATTTAGAGTCTCCATCCGAAGTATTATTTTCGTTAGATACGCCCTCACCGTTATTCAATCCGTTATTTTCTCCAAATCCCGGGATTGAGCTCATGTCAAAATCACCCATATTGGGTATATTCGAAGGATTGAAATTTCCCGTGTCGGGCATACTTGATGGATCGAAGTCACCCATATTTGGCATCTGTGACATGTCGAAATCGCCCATATTGGGGATGTTTGACATATCGAAGTCTCCGCCTCCGAAGAAGTTGCTCCAGTCATTACCGGATTGTTTTTCCGTGCTATCGCTATCAGAACCTTCATCATCGTCTTCATTATCATCAGATTCAGTATTTTCGTTAATGAAGTCTGTCATGCTGAAGTTTTTGCCGTTTCCGGGACCACCGCCGCCAAAGCTCAAGCTATCAGGTTTATAAAGGTCACCGTAATTTGATCCGTAGTTTCTCTCAAGGAATGAATTCTCTATAGCCTCAACTGCAAGATATAACCCCCAGTCTTCACCGTTTACCGTGATATAAACATAACTGCAAAGCGGTGCATCTACCCCGAATTCATTCATCAGTGTGTATGCGAGATAATCCTTCATATAGGTATTATCCTGAATAATATTGTTTAGACAAAGCTTGTCTAAACCATGATATGTCTTGGTCTTATCATACTGGTCAAATTCTATTTTTAAACTGTATCTGCTGCTGCCACTGTTTCTTACAGAGCTTAAGGATGTATTTCCCTTTGCCCTGATGCCGACATTTTTAATTAATTCGCCGTCTATAACTACGTTACATGCGGAATATAGTTCGTTTTCACATGTTTCTATAAAGCTGTCCCAGTCATTTATCACTATGTCCAGGGTATGGACTCTTGTGTTGTCGAACAGTCTGTTCTCATAACCTATAGTGCGGGCGTAAGTCTCTATTCCAAAGGCTTTTCCGCAGCAAAAGAGCAAGGCTATAATGACAGTGACAGCAACTATGCTGACGCATATTTTGTCTATGCTTTTATGTGCTGACATATGTCGTCCTCCGTATCTTTATCCCATATAATCGCCGTTGTAACTTACAAGCACTGCGCTCTGGACGCCGTCCATGGCTGCGAGTTCGTTTACGAAATCGGTGTTATCGTCTTTGAGGCGGATTTCCATGTTTACTTCTACCATTCCCTTCTGGGCGGTTTTGCTCTTTATTATGCATCTTTCGGTTTTTCCGTTAAGAAATGCCTTTGCCTTTGTTTCGCTGTCATGATTGTTGCAGCGAAGAACTACGATGTAAGGATTGCTGTGTGATTTTCTGTTTACGAATATGAGAAGAATAACGCCGATAACTACGCTGCCTACTACAGCTAAAGGTATCATGCCGGCGGCCAGTACGATTCCGACAGCTATTGACCAAAAGAGAAATGCAATTTCAAGGGGCTCTTTGATCGCTGTACGGAATCGTACGATTGAAAGTGCGCCGACCATACCAAGGGAAAGAACGACGTTACTGGTAACGGCAAGAATAACTACTGTTGTGATCATGGTAAGGGCTATCAGAGTGGTACCGAAGCTCGCCGAGTACATAACACCCGAATAAGTCTTCTTATATACCAGGAAAATAAATACACCAATACCAAATGCAAGTACTATTGAGATCAGCATATCAAGTATGCTGACACTGGTTATATTCTCTAAGAAATTAGATTTAAAAATGTCACTGAGGGTTGTTGTTAAAAATGTCATATTTTTGTTCTCCTATTGTTTTTAATATCTATGTTATTTACGTCGGCACCTCCTAAATTAGCCGGATTACTTACCTCTTACCCATACAATCGACAAGCTTCATATTTTGAGAATGCACCTTCTCTTCTGTCTTCAAGTGCTACCGCATCCCTGATGATGTCCGGAAGGAAGCCGTCCCATTTTACTTCAAGTATCCTTGATTCAGATACAGGCATTGTTACACAGTCGGGATTTAAAAAATCCGTACAGTACATTCCGCTTCTTATATCATAATCAAGCGTTACCCTTACATTTCCTGCAGGGTATATAAAGGGTTCTCTTGTGTAATCCACTATAGTTTTGGGTTTTAATCCCTGTATCTTCATCTTTGTATACAGCTCCTTTACCACCGGGTATTTTGAATCAGCCATCCAATCGATATTTCCATCAACTATTGATTGTGCTTCATCCTTTGATAACGGTGCACTCTGCTTGTTTCCAAGATGATCGACCTTGCTTTTTTTCTCCAAATGTATAACTGATGTATCCCCGTTATAATATCTGATCCTGAACTTTTCCCGTCGTGATACGCCGTTAACTTTTTCCATCAGAGCCTTGTCGTACAGGTTATCAAAATAAAGACTTCTTATCAGGTATTTTCCGTCAACAGCATGTGGATCTGGAAACGCAACCGCATTCAGTCGCTGACGTATCTGAAGCATATCCAGATAGTTTATCTCATGCTTCACTTCGTGCCTAAAGTCCATCCACTCACCTCTTTTCTCTCATGTTCTCTCCGATTTTTCTGTTGTCTGTGTTGTGTCCTCTCTGATATGATTTCTGTTATAACTACAAGAAATCAATATCATTTATGGACTAACATGTTATGGTTATGGATTTTAAGGGGAATTTCTGAATGAAAATTGTTCAAATGGTGAAAAAAGTGTGAAGACATAAAAAGAAGGATTCTGTGACTGATCATTAAATCAATCACAGAACCGTCCCCTTATCTCCTTTTGTCATACCCATGTATATCCCAGCAGATTTATCGGGCTTAAAAATTCCAGTCCCGGTACGAGTTCTGCCAAAAACAGCCATATCACTATTACGATCGTCACTCTGCATATGATGACAAACTTATCATCTCCCAGGCGGCTGAGCACCGCTGTTATCGTACCTATCAGTACTCCGAAAAGTCCTCTTATAACAAGCAGAAATATGAAGAATGACCTTAACGACATATATATCCCGAAATCATTGAGATATCTCATCCCCTGCACCGCCTGATCCAAGTCCGGGAATGCCATGTTTTTGTTTATGTTTATCATCTGTACCAGAGAAATGATCACAGGGATAGAAAAAGAAGTCAGGAAGATCAGGATCGGCTTATAAACTAAAGCTATTTTTCTGCCCCTGTATGTCGAATTAATCATTTGATCCATATTGGTATGGCGTTCAGATGAAAATATCCCGGCTAAAGCGCCTATTATGGCTGCTATCGCAAGGAATGACGCGCGCTGTCTGGTCTGCACGTCCCTGTTTAGAAGGAAATCATACGCAAAGGGCTCTACGAGACTC